>DASZHF010000111.1:0-1851 GCA_035938095.1 Solirubrobacteraceae bacterium | reverse complement strand
GCTGGCCAACGGGATCGCGTACGTGCAGGCAGCGCTGGATGCCGGCCTCCGCGTCGACGACTTCGCACCCCGGCTGGCGTTCTTCTTCAACGGCCACAACAACGTCTTCCAGGAGGTCGCGAAGTTCCGCGCCGCGCGGCGGATGTGGGCCCACATCATGCGCGAGCGCTTTGGCGCGCGCGAGGAGAACTCGACCAAGCTGCGCTTCCACACCCAGACCGGCGGCGTCACGCTCACCGCCCAGCAGCCCGAGAACAACATCGTGCGCGTCGCCCTTCAGGGCTTCGCCGCGGTGTGCGGCGGGACCCAGTCGCTGCACACCAACGGCTTCGACGAGGCGCTCGCGCTCCCGACCGAGCACGCCGCCCGCATCGCGCTGCGCACCCAGCAGATCCTGGCGTACGAGTCGGGAGCGGCCGAGACGATCGATCCCTTCGCCGGCTCCTACTTTGTCGAGTCGCTGACTGACGAGATCGAGGAGCGCGCCTGGGAGCTGATCGGCAAGGTCGACGAGCTCGGCGGCTCGGTGAACGCCGTCTCCTTCATGAAGAACGAGATCGAGGAGTCCGCCTTCAGCTACAACGAGCGCTATCGCACAGGCCAGGACATCGTCGTCGGCGTCAACAAGTACGTGACCGAGGATCTCGAGGTTCCGGACATCCTCAAGGTCGACCAGGCCTCCGAGGACGCGCAGGTGGAGCGCCTGCAGCGCTTCAAGTCAGAGCGCGACGCCGAGCTCGTCGATCGTCGCCTGGAAGAGCTGCGCGACGCCGCCCGCGGCACCGACAACCTGCTGCCGCCGATCCGCCAGGCCCTCAAGGATCGCGCCTCGCTGGGCGAGGTCTGCGGGGCGATGCGCGACGTGTTCGGCGAGTACCAGCCCGACAACTAAGAGGCCGCTCGCCCTCCGGCGGGCGGCGGCCGGGGCTGGCCGCCTGGTGCCTCTGGATCGCCCGCTAAGGTCCGCCGCCGTGCCGCTTCCCATCGCGTCGTTCACCGAGATCGTGCTGGGAGTCCACATCTCCGCCGTGGTCGTCGCGTTCGGCGCGTTCTTCGCCTACCCGATCGTCTACACCTACGGAATGCGGCTGGACCCCCGCCACATCGGCTGGTGGCACCGGGTCGAGGGGCGCATAGGGGTGGTCGTGACCACCCCTGGCCTGGCGGTGGTCATTCTGGCTGGGATCTACCTGGCCTCCAAGGAGCACCAGTGGAGCCGGTTCTACGTCCAGTGGGGCCTCGCGAGCGCCCTGGTGCTGGGCGGTCTGGCGGGCGCCTTCTTCACCCCCCAGGAGCGCCGGGCGGCCGAGCTGGCCGACCGCGACATCGAGGCAGCGGGCGGGTCTGCCGACGTGACCTTCAGCCCCGAATACCTGGCCGTGAGCCGCCGGATCGCCATCGTGGGCTCGCTCAGCAGCGTCCTGGTGCTGGCCACAGTGCTGATCATGGCGCTGCGCGCCTGAGCCCGCCGGACGGCGGCCTTCCCTACCGGCAACGGCCCCTGCAGCGCTCGGCAGGAGTCCTCGCGCGGCGCGCGAACTCGTCGCCCATGACCGAGTCGCCGTCGCCCATGATCGACACCCCGTCGCCGATGACCGGGACCCCGTCGCCGACGGCCGATACCGCGTCGCCGATGACCGAGTCGCGCGCGCAACGAACGCTGGTCAAGTCCCCGCCCGAGCTGTGGAGCGAGCTCAGCGACCCCGCCTCGCTGGCCCGGCATCTGGGCGAGTTCGGAGAGATCCGCATCACCCGCCTGGAACCGGAGACCAGGGTGGTCTGGGAGGGCGACGAGGCCTCGGGCACGGTCGAGCTGGCCGCCTCGGGCTGGGGGACGAAGGTGACCCTGAC
>DASZHF010000110.1:0-37320 GCA_035938095.1 Solirubrobacteraceae bacterium | reverse complement strand
GATGAAGTCGACGTAGAACGCCGCCGACCCAAGGACTGGAGCCCACCTCACCCACCCCAGCCGACCGACCTCTCTAAAAGCAGGGCTAGTCAGCGCAGCTTCTTCGTCGCCCCTGCGGTCGAGGTGCTCGCGCCGGAGTCCGCTGCTCGCGCCGACACGGACAGAGTGAGAGTGCGAACGCGCTTTACCAGCTTGGCGCCGGCCTTGGTGAGCTTGAGCGAGACGGTCGTCGAGCCTGCTTGGGAAATGCGCGCGGTCCCCGACGCAACGATTGTCTTGCCTACGCGGGCGACGAGCCCAATCGTCGCCGGCCGATCGGCGCTGACGCTCAATTGCAGCGCGTGGCGCTTGCGCACCGCGGCCAGCTTGCTGTCCAGCACCTGGACTTGAATGGATACGTCTGAACGGCTAGATGAGGAGGCGGTCGCCGGCGGCGCAGCGGACCCACCCGTGCCCGCACCCGGACGCGGCGCGGGCGTACCGTTGGACGTCACCGTGATCGTGCCCGTCATGTACGGATGGATCGAGCAGATGTACTGGTAGGAGCCCGTGGTCAAGTACTCGGTGCCAACAACAGGTTGTGAGCCGCCCGGGTCCGTGTGGGCGGAGGCAAACGCCGCCTTGCCGTCTGGCCCCTTCGACTGAGCGGTCACGTCGTGCGTGACCACGTCGACATTGGTGAACGTCACCTTCTCGCCCTGGCTGATGGTGATGTTGCCGCCAATGAACTGAGTCGGCGGCCCCGCATAAATCGTCTGGTCGGCGTAGGCGATGGCAGCCGACGCACCCAGGACGAGGACGGCCGCCAGCACACCCTTTCTCAGCCTGCCCATCTCCCGCTCCCTGCTCGAAAACAACCGCGTACCAGGCGGCAGCATACCGCCGCACTCGCGGCTTGCACGCCGCTTGGAAGGTCCGGAGAGAACCTAGGACGCCGGGGCGGCGCTGACGGCTCCCGCGCCCTCGATCGCCTGGATCGCGAGCTGCGCCAGCGCAGGCGCCAGCTCGCCGAGCGACGCGGCGCCCTCGGTCAGGATGTGGCGTTGGACCAGCTCCCCGATGCCACCCACCAGGGCCCGCAGCACCAGGTCGGGAACGGCGCCGATCGAGGCGTCCTCCTGGCTGGCGCGCAGTGCGAGCAGGCCCAATCGCTCGCTGAACAGGTCGTAAACCCGCTGGCGCAGCTCGACCGCCCGGTGGCCAGCGCCGAGGATGTCCACGAAGAAGACACGGGCGAATTCCGGTGAGGCGGCAAGCGAATCGGTGAAGGCCTCGAGCGCGAGGCGGGTTCGCGTACGCCAGCCTTCGGCGGGCGACACCGCGCTCAGCGCAGCGACGATGTCCGACATCACCGCCTGCGCACCGGCTTCGTAGGCGGCCAGGAAGCAGTCCTCCTTGTTCTGAAACTGTTCGTAGAACGTCCGCCGCGAGACTTCCGCCCGAGCGACGACGTCGGCTACCGTCACCCGGGCGTAGCCCTTGTCGACAACGGCACGGGTCACCGCGTCGAGTATCCGCGCGCGCTGGGAGCCGGCGCCCGTGGGACGTCTCGACCCCGCGCCGCCGGCGAGCTCGAGCGAACGGAAGAACACGGACTCGGCCTGTACCGCCCCCACGTCAACGAGGATAGTGGGCCGGATTCGCCCTCCCCCGCGGGCCAGCTACTGGACGACCAGCGTGCCCCGCATGCCCGGGTGCACGCTGCAGTAGAACGCGTATGACTTGCCGGACTGAAGCTTGTCGGTGCCCGTAACGACGGCGGATTCACCGAGGCCGACCAGCTTGGACTGGAAGAGCGGCCGGCCGTCGGGTCCATGATCGTCTGAGGTGACGTCGTGCTGGACGACATCGAGATTCGTGAAGCTGAGCTTGCCGCCGGCGAAGGAGACGATCGCAGGGGTGGCATAGCCCGTCGACGCCGCGCCCGGCCCAGCCACCACGCTGGGACCCTGCGGGGCTCCACCACCACCGCCGCCACCGCCGCCGGGCGGGCCGCCGCCGGGGGTGGTATTGCCGACGGCGTTGACGAGGTCAGACGCACTCCCGGGCCGGAACGCGACAATGAAGCCGTTGGCCAGGCCGAGCACGCCCACACCGGCATAGATCGTGTGGCGCGCGATCGACACGCCGCCCCAGGACACATCCGGGACGCCGCCCCCGCCGACGGCAAGCGAGTGCTTGGCGAGCAGTACGCCGGTGCTGGCGTCGAACGCGTCGAGGAAGCCGCTGAAGTCGACCGAATAGACCACCCCGTTCGCGTACGAGACCGGCGGTCCCCAGTGGGCGCCGTCGGATATCGGCCCGAACCAGCGGATATTCCCCTGGGCCTGCGACAGCGACCATACGTAGCCGGGGATCGTGTCCGGGCCGTAGATGGCCTGACCGTCGACCGCGGCCGAACCGACGATCCCGCCGACCGAGCTCGGTACGCCGGTGATCTGCTGCCAGACCGGCTTCATGGTGTGCGCGTCGAAGACGTGATAGATGCCCGACTTCTGCCCGTCACCGACCAGCTTGCGACCCGAGGCGTCCGTAAAGAGGTTTGGTGCCGCACCGAAGTCTTGGTCGATCTGGTTGCACGAACCGATGCCCTGGGGGTAATAGGGCGGAGCGTTATTGGTGGGGTCGGCGGTGTCGATGCAGGGGAGCTGCTTGAACGCCGGTGAGTAGGTGTCGGGGTTGCCCTTGTACGAGCCGATGATGTTCCCGAAGTGCGAGCTCGCGGGGTTGATGTCGAACTTGAGCACGGCGTCCGTGTGCGCGTCCTCGGCTTGGGGCCGGAACGGGTTGCCGGCGCCGACGAAGGCAACCTTGTCCTGGGTGTCGATGGCGGGCGTCGACCAGATTCCTCCCCCGGCGAGATTGTCGGCGGGGTGGTTGGGGGGATGAATCGTCCAGGTCTTCTTGATTATCCGGCCGGTGTTCGCGTCGATGAAGTTCATCGATCCCTGGAAGGTCGCGCGATTGTTAACTGGGCCGAGCTCGGCTGCGCCGCCTGAGACCCCGAGCATCAGAACGCCGTCGTAGACGATCGGGCTGCCGTAGACGTCGGCGCCCGGCTGCGAGTCGATTGGCGGAGTCGACCAGACCAGGTGACCGGTGGCCTCGTCGAGCGCGACCACGTACGGGCCCTGGCAGGGATCGCCGGGCGGGCAGCTGGAGAACTTCTGCGTGCGGGTGGCGGCTAGATAGATCGTGCCCGCGGTCCGAGGCGGGGCGGGGGTGCCGGCCTGGGTCCGCGGGGGCTGCACCGAGGCACGCCTGCGCTTCTTGGAGCCGCGCCTTGGCTTCTTGGTCTTCTTGGCTCCCGCACAGCGCTTGCGCTTGTGCTTGGTGCGTCTGGCGCTCCGACGGCAGGGCTTGCTCTGGCCCCCGGCGGTGCTGACGGTCTGCCGTTGTGAGCCGGGCAGCGTGCGATCGGCGACTGCCACCGAGCTGTTGACGCCCCCGCCGTAGGGCAGCTGGGTCTTCCAGACCAGCTTGCCCGTGTCGGCGTTGACGGCGAACACCCAGCCCCGGGTGCTCGCTACGTACATGCATCCGTCGGCCACGACCGGAGTCCCGGTGAAGTCGCCGGCCCCGCCGTTGGCCACCGAGGAGAACACCCAGGCCGGCGAGAGCAGCGGCGCGTCGGCGGCCGAGATCAGCTGCTCGTGGACCTGGTTGCGGGTGTTCGAGAGATCCGCTCCATAGGTGCGCCACTCGCCGCCGGTCCCGACCGGCGGCCCGCATCCGGGCGGGGTCGCGTCGGCGCGCGCGGCGGGCACCACTACGAGGACGAGCAGCGCGGTGGCCCAACCGGCGGCCAGGCGGCGGGTCACGGCGACCAGGGGTTCTCGGTCAGCGACTTCAGAACGTCGCGTCGCGTGCGCGGCCCCGGGATCTGGTTCATCCGCAGCGAAACGCTCTCCTTGAGTCCGTGGCCCTGGACGTAGCCCTCGTCCTTGAGCTTCTGGACCTGGTCGCAGCGGATCGCCTGACTGCGGAAGACCGGGTCGAAGTTGTAGGCCTCGGCCGCGTTGTAACCCAGGATCGCGTTGCGGATCGTTCGCTCGGGGCTCGGCGCCGGCTTGGTTGGGTCCTCGCGGTCTCCCTCCATCCCGTATGGCAGTGCGTAGAGCTCCTTGCCCTGCGCCGTGAAGTCGAACCGCCGCATGGCCACGATCTCCTTGTGAGGAGAGCCGTACCAGAGGCTGTCGGTGCCCCAGCAAATGCGCTTCGGCCCAACGTAGGTGATCAGCTTGCCCAACAGGTGCGCTGCCTGGTCCGGGCTATCCATGACGCTGCGCCAGACCGAGCCCAGCTCCGCCCAAACGTTGGGGACGTTCCCGAACCGCTGCCCCGGAGCGACGAACTTCGTGGCGTCGTAATGGTTCTCGCGCAGGCTCTTGACCAGGGCGTCGACCGTGTTCGTGTTGGACTGCGCGGCCGCGTCGCCGCGGTAGGGCTTCTGCGTGTCCCCGATGTCATAGCCGGAGTGGTAGACGAGGAACCGGACCCCCGGGTAGGCCTTGGCCGCAATGCCGATGTCACGCGGTGTTGCGCAGCGCTGATCGAAGCCCGGCAGCGCAAAGCCCTTGTGGGTGGCGACCACCGGTGGGATCTCCGGATACTGCTTGCTCACGTTGACCACGTTGGTCAGGAACTCCATGCCGATGTCCGAGTCGAGGAACCAGCCGCTCGTGTAGGGCACGTCACCCCAGGCGCAGTACGTCTTCCAACCGCGCAGCTTGTCCCGGTGCTGGGCCGCGCGCGTCCACATCAGCTGCATCTCCTCGTCGAAGTACAGCGGCTTGGATGGCACCGAGTACCCGCCCGGCTGGGACGGACTGGCCGTGTTGGCCGTTCCGGTGGATCCGCGGTTGGGCATGACGAACGCGTGCATGACCGATCGCTGGGAGTCCAGCTTCGCTGGCGCCTTCGGTGCTGGTTGATTCACCGGCTGGGTCGGGTGGGACTGCTGGTGGTGGTGATGCGCGGGGTGGTGGTGGCGGCGAGCGCGACGCCGCGAGTGGCGCGAGTGACGATGCGAAGGGTTGGCGGGCGACTGGTGGGAGGTCGGGGCGGAGGCGCCCGGCGGTGCCGGAATCACCGCCGGAGAAGCCAGGTTGTTAACGGTGTCCACCGTCTCGGCCGCCTCGGCGATGGGCAGCGGGTTGTTCGTGTCGGGTGATGTCGGGACGACCGAGAGCACGGTCGCCGAGGTGGCGGAGTCGAGGTAGATCTCCTTGAGGTAGTGAAACCGCGACAGGTTCTGGATCGGGTCGATCTCGCCGGCCCCGCCCCCGCGTACGTAGCCTCCGGGGCCGATCGAGGGCTTGTCGCCGAGGGCCGGCGAGGACTGGGGCCAGACGCCGGCAAAGAACGCCTCGATGGCCGGGTTGCTAACCCGCCACAGGCCGTCCGGATCGACGTGGTGAGACTGGACGTCGAAGACGAACTCGCCGGGCAGATTGTTGACGCTCTCCAGGCCCTTGCCGGCCACGTACATGAGGTCGCAGGCGTCGGTCGTCGCGGGGCTGAACGGCTTGGCCAGCGCCCCATAGCTGCCGAAGATGCCCGGGCGGATGAGGTCGATGGCCCAGAAGCCGATGGCCATCGCCGCCGCCGTGCGCACGAACTCCGCCCGCGACATGCCCATCTTGTGGCGCCAGCGCTCGGTCTCCCGATCGGCGAGCTGCATGATCGCGATCTGCTCGCGCGTCGGAGGCGGCGGGAAGTACTCCTCGTTCGACGCCGGCAGGATGTCGACCGGAAGGTCCTCGGGCATGTCGGGCCACGAGTGCCTCTGGGGGCCGCTGATAACGGAGGGCCCTGAACGCTTCCAATTGATCACTGAATCTCCTCTAGACGCGGAGGCCGTCCGGGCCCCTCAACCGATCACTGCACCACCTGGAATGCTCCACGCATGAAGGGGTGGATGCGGCAGTAGTACGTCACGACCTCTCCCGGCCTGAACCCGTTCTGTTGATTCACGGGCAGGGTCCAAGTCAGCGTCTGGCTCGTGGCCCCGACGTACGGCACTCCGACCCCCAGCTCGGACGAATCGAAGTCCAGCTGGCGCCCGGTGCTCGTCGCCCCGTCGGGGAGCGGGTAGGCCGACCCGGTGGGGCCCAGACAGGGGAACTTGCAGGACGTGACCGTGTGGTAGATGCTGGCGCCCTCGCTGTTGAGGAACGAGAGGTCGGTTCCCAGCCTGACCAGCGGAAGCCCGACGGTGGACTGGGTCGACAGGTCACCGGGCGTGTACTGGAAGTTGGCGATCGCCACCTGGCTGGCCGGCGCCCCGTACTTCGCGTTCCACGTTCCCGATGGCCCACTGTGGTTGCCGTTCTCGGCGTAGTGGCCGTGGGTGACGAGGCCCACCTCACAGAGCTTGCCGTTGATCGCCGGACCCGACTGGCAGTTGGGCGACGGGTCGCGCTCCGCCTGGAACGGATCGACGCCCGGCGCGGTGGGCTTCCCGCTGGGAGTGTCCGGCGCGATCAGCGCGACGGAGATGCCCATGTCCTCATAGGAGGCGAGCGTCCGGGTGTCGTAGGTCGCGTTGCTGCGCAGGATGTCTCCGGGCTTGACGCGCACGCCCCAGCGCGGTAGCCCCTGGACCTCCATCGAAAAGTCCCACGAGGTCGGCGGACCGCCGTCCTTGCTCGGGTCGCTCCAGTTCCAGTAGTGCGCGTGGCTCGTGTAGATGCGCGTCGTGTCGACGTGCGCGGTGGTGGTGCGGTAGCGGGTGACCATGACCGTGCGCTGCCTGCGCTTAACGCACTGAGCCCGACGCGCGTGGCGCGCGCGGCGGACATGGCGGCGCTTGACGCACGTCGCCTGCGTGGTGGGCACCTGGTAGGCCTCGCGCTTGGTGACGTTCTCGCCGCCCGGGCGAACGAGGTCGATGTTGTTCGTGAGGCCCCCCGGGTGCAGGTGGCCGCCGATCCCGATCAGCGTACCCCCGGTGAAATGCGGAATCTCGCCGAGCGAGGCCCCGGCCGTCGGTAGATGGAGGTCCTGGCCGAGACCGTTACCGGGCGTGCCCTGACCGACGAACTTGTTGCCGTAGGGGTCCACTCCGGCGCACTCCTGCTTGGGCCAAGTGCACGTGCCGCCCTGGCCGTAGCCCCGCTGGACGTTGAAGACGGGGTAACCCGACGGGCGGACGTCGAGCCAGATCGGATAGACGGGCCTGATCCCCAGCTGCGCGGCCTTGGCCTGGGGAATGAAGTCGACGTCGTAGGTGATGTAGGCGATTCGGGTCTGGGGCACCGCCGAGTGGACCATGTAGAGCAGCTGCCACTGGTCGCTCGCCTTGACCGGCAGGCCATAGCCGCGGGGGAACGATGCGATCGTCTTCTCTTCGCCCGCCGCAAAGAACGGACCGCTGCCGTAGGTGGGCTCGGACAGCCACGTGCCGTGGTGCAGGTGCATCTGCTCGACCGGTGGGACGTTGCCGTTCTGGTCGACCAGATTGGGCTTGAAGCGGGTGATGTAGCCGTCCATGGTGGGCTTGTCGATCGTCACCGGCGTGACCAGGACGTCGTTCTGCCCGGGCTTGATCACCAGCGGGCCGTACGCGAAGCGCAAACGAACACAGGCTCCCGGATAGCGGACGTAGTCGGGGGCGGCCCAGCCCTCGATCTTGGATCCCTGTACCTGGTGGGGATCCGTCGAGTCCAGGGCGCACGGGCGCGGGGACGTGATGCTCCCGGCAAAGTTCGGCTCCGGCCCGGGCTGCTGTGCACCGGCGCTGCTCGATCCGAGGACGATTCCAACCACGATGGCGACCGCGGCCACGACCGGGCCAATGGTCCCCGCGATGCGCCTGGACTTCGGTCCCTTCATGCGTCGCACCTCCCGATGGGTCAGATCACGAGCAGCTCGCGCCCCGCGCCGGACACGCTCGCAGCGGCCCGTCCCTGCGCTGCGGTCGGGTCCCCGGTGGAGCACCCCGACGCTCTAGCTGGGTCCTCGTCCCTGCCTCCTCCCTGCATCCCTCTGCCTGCTCCCGTCCCTGCCTGGTCCGTCCCATCCCTGCCTGGTGCAGTCCCTGTCGCTCAGGGTACTCCTTCGTACCCGCCGACGAGCCATAGAGGCGGCCCCGATCCGCCCCGAACCGCCCGGCTCGCGAGGGTACTACCCCGTACCGACGCGGTCAAACCGGCCCGGAATCCCCGATCCAGGAGGGTCGGCTCCGGCGCGAGCCGGTCAGGTGGCCGACAGCTGCGCGACAGCCGGCTGGCGCTCAGTCCACGGCAGCGCGGCCTCGAGTCCGCCCGCGAGGGCCAGCAGCGTCGCCTCCGCGAAGGGGGATCCAACCAACTGCACGCCGATCGGAAGGCCATCCTCGGACTCGTGTAAGGGCAGCGAGATCGCGGGCTGACCGGTGACGTTGGCGAACGCTGTGAAGGCAACCGTGGCGATGACGAGCTCCGACGGCGCGCTCGGGTCGGCGTGCGTGACCTCCATGATCGCCCCTGCCGGCGGCGGCGGCACGGCCATCGTCGGCGTCACGAGCACGTCGAAGTCGCGACCCCAGGGCGCCATCAGCTCGCGAGAGAGCAGCTCGATGTCCTTCGCGACGCGGGCGTATTCGAACGCAGAGCGAGACTGGGCGTTGGCCACCTGAGCGGCGATATGCGGCTCGGCCCGCTCGAAGTCCACGTCGCCGAGTTGCTCGCCCAGCGCGGCCTCGATGAGGAACACGAACGGCTCGATCAACTGCTCGGAGACCGTGGCGACGTCGACCGCGTCGACGGCGTGGCCGAGCTGCTCCAGGGCCTCGCCGGCCCGGCGCGCCGCCTCGGCACAGGCGGGGTCGATCGGCATGCCCGCCGGGCCGCTCGTCATCAAGCCGACGCGCAGCGGCCCCGAGCCGGCGGCGACCTCGGCCGCGAACGGACGCTCGGGAACCGGCGCGTTGTACCAGGCGTAGGGGTCCGGGCCCGCGATCGCGTCCAGCACCGCGGCAGCGTCGGCGACCGTGCGTGTGACGGCGCCTTCGACAACCGCGCCCAGCCAGCTCTGCGCCCGGCGGGGAACGCGCCCGCGGCTGGGCTTGAGGCCGACGAGGCCGCAGCACGAGGCCGGGATCCGGATGGACCCGCCACCGTCGTTGGCGTGCGCGAGCGGGAACATCCCGCTCGCGGTCGCGGCCGCGGCGCCACCACTGGAGCCGCCCGGCGTGCGCGAGACGTCCCAAGGATTCCGCGTGACGCCCCAACGCAGGTTCTCGGTCGCGGTGATGTGGCCGAACTCGGGCGTGTTGGTCCGCCCCGCGAGAACAAAACCAGCCGCGCGCAGAGCGTCGACGACCGTCTCGCTCTCACCTTCCCACGGAGTCAGTGGTCGGCCCCGCGACCCGTAGGTCACCGGTTGCCCGTTTACCTCCGTGAGGTCCTTGATCGGGATCGGCACTCCCAGGAACGGCGCGCCCTCGCCTGCCGACAGCCGCTCGTCAGCGGCCCGGGCCTCGGCGCGGGCGGCGTCGTCGTCGCGCCAGATGACGGCGTTGAGCGAGTCGTTCAGCCGGTCGACTTCGGCCAGACAGGCCTCGAGGAGCTCGACGGCGGACACCTCGCGGGCACGCAGGGCCGCGGCGAGGTCGAGCGCGGAACGGCGGGGGAGCTTGGTCATGGCTCGCGATGGTACGGCACCGAGCTCCCCCCCTCGGCTGGCGTCCCGATCGCGCGCTGAGCTTGGTGATTTTCGCCCTGATCCTGGTGGCGGTGGCCGATGGGTTTTCGTTGTGGTGGACTTCGACCGGCCACTCCAACCCGAGCACGGCCACAATTAGGCGAACATCGCGAGCCTTGAACAGGCGGCCCCAGCCGATGCGCGGAAATCGGCCCCCGAGGAGGAGACTGCCCTCTAGGTCCCCCGATCTGGTAATTCGAGGCATCGCCAGTTGTGTCCGAGCCCGAAATGACCGGGACCGACAGCCACAGAAAGGAAGACAGAGACATGCGCGCATCCCTCAGACGACGCGGGCCGATCGTCAGACGAAGCGGCCTGATCGCCGTACTGGCACTCGCCGCGGCGATCGTTCCTGCCGCCGGCACGGGAGCCCAGGGCGCCGGCGCGCCCGCGGCGATCCAGGTGCCGATCGACGTGCTCTCTGGACCCAACGGTCAGAAGCTGCTGATAGCGCCGGTGACCATCAACGGCAAGCAGTACCCGTTCGTGCTGGACACGGGTGCCTCGGGCTCGGCGATCAGCTTGGGGCTGGCGACGGCGCTTCACCTTCCCAAAGCCGGTCGGGCGCATCGGGCCGTAAGCGCCGGGTGCACACCGAAGTCGCAGCCGATTACGATCAGCACGTGGTCGCTCGGCACGGCGAGCCTGCCGGCGCACCGCCTGGACGCCACCAAGCTCGGGCTGCACGCGGTCGGCGCGGTGGGCCTCCTCGGATCCGACGTGCTGTCGACCTTCGACAAGGTGAGCATCGACTACGCGCACAAGGTCCTCACGTTGCGCGGGTAGATCCTCACGCGCGCGCCGTCCTCACGCACGCGCCGATCCCGGGCGCACCCGATGGGAGCGACCGGGACCGGACGCGACAGATCCGCCCAGGCCCGTTAGGGGCCGGGAGGGGGCGGCGCCATATCCGTCGAGGCGCCGGGTGGCGGCGGCATCTTGTGCAGGCTGAAGGGGCCGAAGCGGCCGGACGCCTGGTGCTGGGCGTCGGCGGCATCGACCATGGTCCCCTTGGGACCCTGCACGACGTGAACCTCGTCACCCGAGCGCAGGTCGCTCAGGTGCGCCGAACTGCCGTTTCGGTAGACCTTCGCACCGGCGGGAATCGTGAGCGTCACGTCCTTGTAGGTGACGGTCTTCGTGCCCTCGGTGATCGTGAGCTGGTCGCCCGAGACAGACTTGAACTGTCCGTCGTCGGTGGTGATGGTGTCAAAGCCGGTGCCGGCCTGGTTGGGCACCACCAGATCAGAGTGAACCGGCGGCCCGCTCCCCGCGAATCGGATCGCGACCCCTCCCGGGGGACCAGCGACCGCAAACCCGCTCTCGGTCGTGTAGGCCTTGTGACTGCTCGGAGCGGCGGCGCTGCCGGCGATGCCCGCCGCCGCACCGGCGACGGCACACACGCTCGCGATGGCTGCCGTGCGCCCGAATCGGAAACGCTTCATTGGACTGTCCTCCTTTGAGGTGGGTGTCATCTCGTCGCGACTAGGGCTCATAGGCCCTCCTGACGCCCACCCACGGTCCTCGGCCGGCGTAAGAGAGATGGTGGTCAGGTCTAAGACGTTTGTAAGGAAAGGGCCACGATGTGAACCGGAGCCGCCCGGAGACGCAAAATGGTCTTCATGCAGGAGCGCTGCGAGCTCGATCTCCGGCGAGCACCCACGGTGGGCGCATGAGAGCCCTGGTCATCGAGGACCACGACGAGGTCCGTGCGGCGCTGCGCCGCGCTCTGCAACTCGGCGGCTACCAGGTGATCCTGGCCGCGGGAGGCCGCGAAGGGCTGCTCAAGGCCCAAACCGAGGTGCCGGACGTGATCGTGCTCGACGTGCGCATGCCGGACATGGATGGACTCCAGGTCTGCCGCGCCCTTCGTGGCGCCGGCAACCGCACCCCGATCCTCATGCTCACTGCGCGGGAGGCGATCGCAGACCGGATCGAGGGCCTCGACGCCGGGGCCGACGATTACGTCACGAAGCCATACGACGTCGGGGAGCTCTACGCCCGGCTGCGCGCCCTGATGCGCCGCACCCTCGACGGAGACGGCGGGCAGCGCCTGGCGTTCGCGGAGCTCGAGCTCGATCCGGAGGCGCACGCCGCACTCGTCGGCGGCCGGCCCATCGAGCTCACGCGAACCGAGTTCCAGCTTCTGGAGCTGTTCATGCTCAATCCCCGCCACGTCCTGCGTTCGGAGCTGATCTACGATCGCGTGTGGGGCTATGACTTCGGGCCCAACGGCAATGCTCTGCGGGTATACATCGGCTACCTGCGGCGCAAGCTCGAGGCGCGCGGAGAACGACGGTTGATCCAGACCGTGCACGGGATCGGATACGTGCTTCGCGAGCCATGAGCCTGCGCCTGCGCATCACCGGAGCCACGGCGCTGGCCGTGGCTGCAGTGGCCGCCTCGATAGGAGTCATCGGCTACCTCAGCGTCCGTTCTCATATGCGCGGCGAGATCGATCGGGCGCTCAGCGACCGCGTCATACCCTTTCTGCAACCGCGGCCCTTTCCTCCGCTTGTCACGGGCGGCCCGCTCTCGGGTGTGTCGGTCACTCGCGTCGCCCCCGGACTCCAACCGCCGCAAGGACTCGGACTCAAGCCCCTGGAGGCCCGCGCAGGGCCCGGTTCGCCGGTCATCGCCGTGGCCCCCCCGGGACTTGTCAGCCGGGTGCCGCCCCCGGAGCCCTTTGGCGGAGCGTCGGGCTACTTCCAGTTCGTGGGCGGCGATGGAAACGTCCTGACGAGGGCCGGAACAGCGCCCCCGCTACCGAGTGCGCTGCCCGTGGACGCGCGCGTGCGCGCGATTGCCAGCAGCGGACGCGGGCGCTACTTCACCGACGAGACCGTGAACGGAATTCACCTGCGGGTGCTCACCGTCGCCGATCCGTATGACCATGCCGCCGTACAGGTCGCCCGCCCGCTGACCGAGGTGGACCAGGTCCTGCACGGCCTGCTGGTCTCCTTCGCGCTGCTGGTGGGGGGCGGTATCGCACTGGCCGCCGTGCTCGCGACCTCGATCGGCCGGGCCGCGCTGGCGCCGATCGCCCGCTTCGTGCGCCGCACGGAGGCGGTCTCGGGGGCGCTCGACGGATCCCAGCGCCTCGAGGAGGGCGGCGCCTCAGAGCTCTCCCGGCTGGCCGGAGCTTTCAACCACACGCTCGAGGCGCTCGAGCGCTCGGTCGCGGCCCAGCGCCATCTGGTGGCCGATGCCTCGCACGAGCTGCGCACGCCGATCGCCGCGCTGCGCAGCAACATCCAGATCTTCCTGCAATCGCACCGCCTCCCCGCCCACGACCGAGCGGCTCTCCAGACGTCGGTCGTCGCCGAACTCGACGAGCTCACCCGGCTGGTGTCAGACGTGGTCGAGCTCGCGCGCGGAACCGAGCCGAGCGAGCAGCTGGAGACGATCGAGCTCGATCAGCTCGTCTCCGAGGCGGTCGATCGCGCCCAGCGCCGCTCTCCGTCGATGCGCTACGACGTGCAGCTGGAACCCACCTTGATCGAGAACGTCCCCGACCGGGTCGCGCGCGCGATCAGCAACGTGCTCGACAACGCGCGCCAATGGAGCCCGCCCGGAGGACGGATCGAGGTGCACCTCCGCGACAGCACGCTATCCGTGCGCGACCACGGTCCTGGCTTTAACGAACGGGACCTACCGTTCGTGTTCGATCGCTTCTATCGCGCCGACAGCGCCCGCCGGATGCCAGGGTCGGGGCTCGGTCTGGCGATCGTGCGCCAGGCGGCGGAGGCCCACGGCGGCTCCGTATGCGCCCAGAACGCTCCGGGCGGCGGAGCCCTGGTGCGCGCGAGCTTTGCCGCCACGGGCCCTCAGCCGTCAGCGGCTTAGCGAGATTCAAACAATTCCCTTAGGCGCACCGGTCATAGTTGGCTCGAGGAGCAGCGGCTGGCGATGCCCGAGCACGGAATGCAAGCGATTATGAGCCTGAATCACCGCCGCTGGACACCCCGAGTACCCCGACGCGGGCTGGCCATCGTCCTGGTCGGGGCAGCGGCGACCGCGAGCGTCGGGGCCAGCGCCACGGCCGCCCTCGCCTCCATCAGCGCCAACTGGGCCGGCTACGCCGTGGCGGGCGCCAGGCGCTCGGTGTCGTCGGCGCCTCGGGTGAAGTTCAGGAGCGTAGCCGGCAGCTGGGTCCAGCCATCTGCGACCTGCACCTCCGGCAGCTCGTCGTATGCCGCCTTCTGGGTCGGACTCGGCGGGTTTCGCTCACGAGCCGGGCTAGAGCAGGTCGGCACGGAGGCCGACTGCAACGCATCGGGCGGAACCGTCTTCAGCGGCTGGTACGAGTTGATCCCCGCCCCACCTGTCCGGCTCACTCTCACCATCCGGCCCGGCGATGCCGTATCGGCGTCCGTCACGGTCAGGCGCCGGCACGTGACCGTCGCCCTTTCGGATGCCACCACGGGCGCGTCGTTCACCAAGACCGTGCGCCTGGCCTCGCCCGATGTGTCATCCGCCGAGTGGATCGTCGAGGCGCCATCGGCATGCGATCGCTTCGGAAACTGCTCGGCGCTGCCGCTCGCCAACTTCGGCACGGTTAACTTCACCGGCGCCCTGGCGACGGCGAACGGCCACACCGGCGCCATCTCCGATCCGCTCTGGGCCGCGACGCCGATCGAGTTGCACTACCAGCAAAGCCGCTTCGGGCGACCGCAGTTCTCGATCCCCGTCACCGCGGCGAACGCCATTCCCGCAGCGCTCACGGCGGCGGGCGCGGCGTTCTCGGTGAGCTGGCAGCAGCAAACCGCCCCACCCACGTCGTCGCAGCCGCCCACCGTGCTGCCCGGCGCCGGGCCCAGATAGCTGATCAGCCGCTGCCGCTAACGATCGGTCGAGCCCTGATCGACCGCTGTCAGGCGAGCCTATCCGCGGTTGCCTGGCGGTGTAAAGGGTGCAGCTTCCGTAGCGGAGCCTGCCGAATACGGGCGGCTCGCTCCCGGCGGGCGTACCGCGGCCTCCATGATTGGGCGACATGCACCACGGATGCGTGATCGCGTGACCGCTGAGCGGCGGGGGGAGGGGGGCTGGGACCAGCTCCTGGCCGAGGATGGGGAACTCGTCGGGCCGGGCGCGGAATGGCGTTCGGAGCTGTACGAGATGGCGGTCGAGCAGTTCGATCGCGCGGCCGATCTGCTCGACCTGGACGCCGAGTTGCGCACCCGGCTGCTCGAGCCACGGCGCTCGATGGTGGTGAACTTCCCGGTGCGGATGGACGATGGCGAGGTCCGCTCGTTCACCGGGTACCGCGTGCAACACACGCTGAGCATGGGTCCGACCAAGGGAGGGATCCGCTACGCCCCGGCGGTCTCGCTGGGCGAGTGCGCCGCCCTGGCGATGTGGATGACGTTCAAGTGCGCGCTGCTGGGGCTGCCCTTCGGTGGGGCCAAGGGCGGCGTGCGGTGCGATCCCAATCGCCTTTCCGTCTCAGAGCTCGAGCGCGTCACGCGGCGCTATGCCGCCGAGCTGTTCCCGGTGATCGGCCCCGACCGCGACATACCCGCGCCCGACATGGCGACCGGCGAGCGCGAGATGGCGTGGTTCATGGACACCTACTCCCAGCAGGTCGGCCACCCGGTGCCGGAGATCGTCACCGGCAAACCGGTCGTGCTCGGCGGGACCGTGGGCAGGCTCACGGCGACGGGCCTGGGCGCCGTGTTCTGCCTCGAGGCCGTGTTGGAACGGCTCGGCGAGTCCGTCGCGGGCGCCCGCGTCGCCGTCCAGGGGTTCGGCAAGGTCGGAGCGGTGGCGGCGCTCGAGCTCTTCAACCGCGGCGCAAAGATCGTTGCGCTCGCCGACGTCAGCGGCGGGCTGGTGGAGCCCGCGGGGCTCGACGTACCAGCGCTGCTGGCATGGTCGGATGGCGTGCGGTTCCTGCGTGACTGGCCGGGGGCCGAGCACGTCGGTCGCGGCGAGGTCCTCGAGACGCCCTGCGAGATCCTGATCCCCGCCGCGCTCGAGCGCCAGATCGACGAGCAGTGCGCGCGTCGTTTGCAGTGCGGCCTCGTCCTGGAGGCCGCCAACGGACCGACCACGCCCGAAGCCGACGCGATCCTCGCTGATCGAGGCATCACCGTGGTGCCGGACGTGCTCGCCAACGCGGGCGGCGTGACCGTCAGCTACTTCGAATGGGTCCAGGACCAGCAGAAGTTCTTCTGGGGGGCCGACGAGGTCGCCGAGCGCCTCAAGCTCCACATGCTTGGCGCGCTCGATCGGGTCCTCGACGCCGCCGCACGACTCCACGTCGACTACCGGACGGCAGCCCTGTCCGTCGCCGTTGAGCGGGTGGCCGAGGCCGCTCGGCTGCGGGCGATCTACCCCTGACGCCGACCTAGCTCTCGCTGTCGCCGGACGGGCCGGCAGGTGCGGTAGTGGCGAGTCACCGTCAGGCGGCGTCCCGCGGTCGTCACGGCCGTGACGGTCACCCGGTAGCGTCCGCGCGGGAGACCGGTCAGGTTGATCGGAACTCGCGAGCGGCTCCCGTGCAGTGTGCGGACTCGCTTGCCGTTCACGGCGACGGTGACCGAGCGCAGCCGCTGTCCCGCGGGCGGACGCAGATGGATGGTCAGCCGGCGCCGGCTGACGCAGGGACGGGCCGGAAGGCCGAGCAACGCGGGAGCCGAAGCCCCCGCGGTCGGCCCGCAGCCGCTGGGGCCGGTGGGCGAGAACGATGGGGGAGCGTCCGCCGGACTTGCGCCCCACGCCCGGTTGGGGCTGGCCGAGAGGCCGTAGTTCAGGGTCGAGCCGGACGCCAAATCGGACAGGCGAAGCCATGGCTGGTTGTGGGGGTGGCCGTTGAGCTCGACGCTCTGGATGTAGGAGGCGTCGGGCCCAGCCTGCGGAGCACGGAGGTGCACATCACCCCCGGCCAGGTGCAGTGTGACGTCGCGGAACAGCGGACCCGAGAGGGCGAGCACGTCGGTGCCGGGGATCTCCGGGTACAGCCCCAGCGCGCTGAAGACATACCAGGCGGACATCGTGCCCAGGTCGTCATTGCCGGGGAAGCCGCCCGGGTTGTCGGGGTAGAGCGTCACCAGCGCCCGGCGCAACACCTGCTGGGTGCGATAGGGCTGACCGAACCAGTCGAACAGCCAGGGGGAATTGAGCCCGGGCTCGTTGCCGAGGAAGGCATACGGCGAGCTGATGCCGTCGTTGAGATCGGTGAAGAAGGTGGCGAGCCGCCTGGCGGCGGCGTCCGAGCCACCCATCGCCGCGGCGAGGCCAGCCGGGTCGTGGGGAATCATCCACGTGTACTGCGCGGCGTCGCCCTCGGCGAAGCCCTGGGTGCTGACCGGGTCGTTGTAGTTGGGGTTGTAGCCGGGTATGAAGGCGCCGCTGGCGGAGCGCGGCTCGATATAGCCCGTTGCGGAGTTGAAGAGATGGCGCCAGTTGCCCGAGCGCATCAGGAACGCCCGGCAGGTCGCGGCGTCACCCAGCGCGCGGGCCAGTTGCGAGATGGCGAAGTCATCGCTGGAGTACTCGAGCGTGGTGCCGGCCGACCCCCAGGGCAGCCCGGAGTACTCGCTCGTCGGCGAGGGAACGAGGCGAGACCAGTCGCCCAGGCCCTCGGTGATGTTGTTGCCATTGAGCTCGTTCGGGATGTAGCCGAGCTGCATGTACGCGGTCAGGCCTTCGCGCTCGACGTACCCGTCGTTGGCGCTGTGACCCAGCTGGGTCGCGCCCCTGACCATTGCCTGCAGCGCCGCGCCGGCGTCGAAGCCTCGCGCGCCCAGCGCGTACGCCGCGGCGATGATGGGATCGGCGGGATCGCCGGTCATGACGCCGGTCTGGCCGTTGGCCACGGGCCATTTGGGCAGCCAGCCGCTCTGGGCGGCGTCCGCCACAAGCGACTGGGCGACGTCGGACGCTTCGGTGGGCCTCAGCAGCGCCAGCAGCGGGATCTGGCTGCGGTAGATGTCCCAGCCCGAGAGGTCGGCGTACTGCGTATAGCCCCGGGCCACGTGCACCTGCCCGTCCATGCCGATGTACCGCCCGTCGACGTCGCTGAACGTGGCCGGCTCGATGAAGGCTTGATACAGCGCCGTGTAGAAACGGCGCAGGTAGTCGCTCGCGCCCTGATTGACCTCGACTCGCAGAAGCGCCTGATTCCACGCCGCTCGCGCCTGGGCCCGGATGGCATCGAAGCTGCGCCCCGCGGTCTCGGCCTCGAGGTTCTGCCGCGCAGCCTGGACGCTGACGTAGGAGATGCCGATGCGCATCTCGACGGTCCGCTCGGCGCTGGCGGCGAAGGTGACGTAGGCGCCCGTCTGCGCCGTCAACCCGTAGTGGTAGTAGTCCCCGCTGAAGGGGTAGTAGGTGAACGGCTGCCCGAGGAAGGCGTCCTGGTTGGAGGTCGAGCCCGGCTCGAGCAGCTGCTTGCGCCACGTGCCGAACGCGGTGAACGGCCGGCTGAACTGCGCGACGAAGTACAGCCTGTGCTCGTCGGGCTGCAGGCAGAACCCGCCGCTGGTCGCGGATCCGGATACCTCCCGCTGCGCCGGATCGATCTGGACGTCGGCGGTTCGGTTCCCCTCGGCGCTGCCCGCCGCGTTGATGAGCACGCTCGCGGCCTGCGACGGTGAGTAGGTGAATCGCGCCAGTCCCGCTCGGGTCGTCGACGTCAGCTCGGCCCCCACCGCGTCGGGTCGCGAGGGGTTCAGGCGAACTTGGTAGTAGCCCGGGCTGGCCGCCTCCTGTTGATGGTTGTAGGAGGCGATGTAGGAGCTGTTGAGGTCGAGCGCAAAGGGTTGTACGGGGGAGCTCGTGATCGGCGCGCTCGTCGGCGTGATCGGGACGTCGCCGTAGTTGGGACAGCCGGAGCCGCTCATGTGCCGCAGGCTGAAACCCCGGATCTGGCCATCGGAGTAGGCATACCCGCCACCGACGTTGTCCGTTGACGGCCGCGTGTCGGGGCCGAGCTGGATCATCCCTCCGGGCAACACGGGGCCCGGAAACGTGTTCGCTGCGCCGCCGCCGGTGCCGTAGTTCTGGGCCCCAGCGGCGGTGCCGATGAACGGGTTGACGTACTGCGCAGGGTCGTTCGTCGCGGCGCCCACGGCGGTGCTCGCCCACACGGCCGCCGCCAGCAGCGCCAGCGCAGCGCTCGCCGTACACCGAAGTCCTATCCGCCTCATCCCCTGACCAACCCCTCGGCGCCCTCGCGACGCCATACCGCCCCAGCAGGATGACAGCTAGCGTTGCTCCTGGAGGCAGCGGCCCAGCGCCATCACCGGAAACATCTGACGGTAGAGGTGGTAGTTGATGTAGTAGTCGCCGGGGAAGCCGGTGCCCGTGAACTCCGGCTCGTCCCACGAGCCGTCGGGCTGCTGGGTCTCGACCAGCCACCGCACGCCGCGCCCCGCGGCCGGAGACGCCGCGCGACCCGCCGCGTGCAGGCCGATCAGCGCCCAGGCGGTCTGCGACGCGGTGCTCGGGCCCCGTCCCGCCCAGCGCCCGGGATCGTCGTATGAGCGAGGGTCCTCTCCCCAGCCGCCGTCGGGAGCCTGATGTTCCTCGAGCCAGCGAACGGCCCGGCGCACGCGCAGGTCCTCGGGCGACACGCCCACGGCAACCAGGGCGGGGAGCGCGGCGCCGGTGCCGTAGACGTAGTTGACCCCCCAGCGGCCGAACCACGACCCGTCCGGCTCCTGCTCGGCGCTCAACCACTCCAGCCCCCGGCGGGACGCGGTTTCATCGGCTCGGTCCTGCTGGGCCAGCAGCTCCAGCGCGTGGGCGGTGACGTCGGCGCTCGGCGGATCGATGACCTCGCCGAAGTCGCAGAAGGGCAGCGCCCGGCACAGCGCCCGGGTGTTGTCAGCGTCGAATGCGCCCCACCCCCCGCTCGAGCTCTGCATCCCCAGCGTCCATTCGGTGGCGCGGGCGATCGCGTCGCGCACGCGGTCGGGCTCGGGGTGGCTCACCCGGCTCAGCGCGAGTGCCACCTCGGCGGTGTCATCGACGTCGGGGTAGTTGTCGTTGGCGAACTCGAACGCCCATCCTCCGGGAGCCAGGCGAGGGCGGGCCAGCGACCAGTCGCCGGGCGCGAACACCTGCTCCTCTAGGAGCCAGTCGGCGGCGCGCACCAGGGCGGGATCGTCCGCCGGCGTTCCGGCATCCCGGAGCGCCACGACGCTCAGCGCGGTGTCCCACACGGGCGACTGACAGGCCTCGAGCCGCCGGGTCCCCTCCTCCTCGACGATGAACCCTTCGATCCCCTCCAACCCCCGCCGCATGACCGGATGCTCGAGCGAGTAGCCCTGGAGGTGCAGCGCGATCAGCGAGTAGACCCATGGCGGCTGGATACCTCCCCAGGACCCGTCGGCCTCCTGGCGCCGAACGATCCACCGCTCGGCCCGGGCCAGCGCTGCGCGGCGCACCGCCGACACGGGGCGGCGCTCGTACGCGTGCAGGGCCCGGTCGAGCCCGAGCAGCATCCGCCCGGCGGCGGAGCCGGCGGAAGGCCGCACCACGACGCCCGTGCGCAGCTCGTCGATCGACAGGGCCAGCGAGCGCACGGGCCGGTGCGCCCAGACCACGGTGAGCGCCACGATCGTCTGGCGGGCCCAGCAGGCGAAGTCGTACGGGTTCAGCGGCACCCAGCGCGGCAGCAGGACGAGCTCGGGGGGTAGCGCGGGCACCAGCTCCCACGGCCAGAGGCCGAACAGCGCCAGCCATATGTGCGTGAACACGCGCGCGCGCTCGACTCCGCCGGCGTCGCGCACGAAGTCAGCGGCGGCCCGCATGTGCGCGGCCTCGGGAGGGTCGCCCGCCAAGCGCAGCGCGACGTAGGCCTCGACCGTGGTCGACAGGTTCGCCGGCCCGCCGTAGAAGTTGGACCACGTGCCATCCTCGCGCTGGCGCGAACGGATCCAGCGCGCGGCAGACGCGAGCTTCGCCGGGTCGCGCGCTCCCAGGAATTCGCGCAGCAGCAGATCCTCGGCGTCCATGGTGACGTTGGTCTCCAGCTCACCGCGCCAGAACCCGTCGGGATGCTGCTGGGCCAGCAGCTGATCGCGACCGAGCGCGAGCGCGGCCGCGGCCGTGGTCGGGGCTGTGGAGATGGCCGAACTCAAGTCGGGTGGCGGGAGGACGGACCGTGATCGAGCACTCGGCCGGGGACTCTAACGCCGAGCATCGGCGGCGCAAGGCTCGCAGCGCCGGTCATCGCTTGACGTCCGCCCGGGGCTGGGCCTCCCCCCCGCGCCGACGCTTGCCATCGCCGGGTCCGGCCGGCATACTAACTGACTGTCAGTAGGGCACGCTGGGGCCGCAAGCGGGGAGGGCGCGTTCTGGGACTCCGGGACCGCTGCGCCCGTGCGGGGCCACACGAACACACGCGAGATGGCCACTTCAACACGATCCGCACCGGGCCGAGCCAAAGCGCGACCCAGAATGCCCCGCAAGCAGCGCGAGGAGCGGATGCTCGCCGCCGCCGAGCAGGTGTTCGGGGCGCGCGGGTTTCGCGGTGCCTCGATGGAGGAGATCGCCCAGCGCAGCGGCATCACCAAGGCGCTTCTGTATCAGTACTTCGACTCCAAGGAGCGCCTGTACGAGGCGTGCGTCCAGCGCGAGCGTGACCACCTTTTCCTGCGCATAGAGACCGCGGTCGCTCGGGCGCCCACACCCGTCGAGCAGCTGCGGGTCTTCGTGACCACCTACTTCGACTTCCTGGCCGAGCATCGGAGCGCTTGGTGGCTGCTGTACGGCGAGGCGTCGGCGCGCACCATCAACGACATCCGGGCCCGGAATGCCGAATTCATCGTCGGGCTGCTCCGGGCGACGGTCGAATCCGGGGACGGCCGCGCCAACCGCCAAACGCTCGAACTGGTTGCACACGCGCTGGTCGGCGCCGGTGAGCAGGTCGGCCGCTGGTTCGTCGAGCGCCCCCAGGTCTCCAGGAAAGTCGTGGCCCAGCGCTTTGCGGCGGTGGCGCAGGGCGCCATTGGCGCGGCGTTCGATGACGCCGGGTAGGAGCCAGGTCGGTTGAGGCGCGCCACGGCGCTCGGGGTGCTTGCCGCGGCCGCGGTGGGCGCGGGCGGCCTGGCCGCCCCGGCGGCCGCGACCGGTCCTGGCGACCTGCAGCTCATCGCCTCGCAGCAGCTGGATTCACGCCTGGTCGAGCTCACGTTCGCGACCCCCGCGTTGAAGGCCGACACGCGCGTGCGGATCCTGCTGCCCGCTGGCTACAGCTCAGCGGATGGGCGCCGGTACCCCGTTCTTTACCTGCTCAACGGATCGCTGGACGACTACCGCTCGTGGACGGACAAGGGGAATGCCGAGCAGATAACCGCGGGCCTGCCGCTGATCGTGGTCATGCCCGATGGGGGGAAGGGGGGCTTCTACAGCGACTGGTACAACAACGGCCTTGGCGGACCGCCCGAGTGGGAGACCTACCACGTGGGCGAACTGGTCCCCTGGGTCGACGCCCACTACCGGACGGTGGGCTCGCGCGCGGGCCGGGCGATCGCGGGTCTGTCGATGGGCGGCTTCGGCGCCATGAGCTATGCCGCCCGCCACCCGGACGTGTTCGTCGCGGCGGCGAGCTTCTCGGGAGCCGTCGACACCAACTACTTCCCCCCGAGCGGTGAGCCCGACGAGTCGACCTTCGACGGGGGTGCCCCTTACGCCACCTGGGGCTCGCGCCAGTCCGAAGAGGTTCGCTGGCGCGCGCACAATCCCTGGGACCTGGCCCAGAACCTGGCCGGGCTGAGCCTCACGCTGCGCAGCGGCAACGGCCAGCCCGGCGGTCCGTACGGAGGCGGCGACCCCGTCGAGACGTACGTGCACCAGGCCAGCCTCGACCTGCATCAGCGCCTCGACGCGCTGACCATCCCCCACGTGTGGGACGACTACGGACCGGGCGGGCACGGATGGCCCTACTGGCAACGAGACCTGGTCCGAACGCTACCCACGATCATGGCCACCTTCGCTCACCCGCCGCCGCCGCCGTCCCCGTTTACGTTCACCGCGGTCGAGCCGAGCTACGACGTCTACGGCTGGCACGTGAGCCTGCAGCGTCCGGTCCTCGAGTTCAGCGAGCTGCGCGCAGGGGCCAGCGGATTTACGCTCTCGGGCAGCGGGGACGCCGCCGTCACCACGCCGCCGCTGTATGGGCCCGGCCGGGCCTATTCGGTCACGGTGCGGTCGGGCTCCACGAGCGGCAGCGAGGTTCGTTACGCCGATGGCAACGGACGGCTGCACGTCGACCTCCGACTCGGCCCGCCCAACCCCGATCAGCAGTACACGCCCGCGGCCCAGTCCGGTCCCGGCACCATCGTCTATACGACCACCGTCACACTCCCGGCAGCCGGGGCGAACGGTCCCGGGGCAGCATCGCCTCGGGGATGCGCGAGCCGGCGAGTCGTGATCGTCCGCCTTCCTCACGGCGGCCGCCTGCACTATCGCCACATAACCGTGCTCGTCGACGGCCGACGGATCGCCACCTATGGCGGGCGCCGCTCCGTCACGATCAACCTGACCGGACTGGGACCCGGCGCGGTCGTGATCCGCGTCGTCGCCCGCACCGGTGCGGGCCACACCGTCGTGGTCAAGCGGCGCCTGCGCACCTGCGGTCAGGCGCGCCGCACGATCCGGAGCACGTAACGACCCAATTGCTCGGGCAGCTGATCGCGACGAAACCACCGCGCCGCGGCGATCTCGCCCGGGTCGAGATGTATATGGAGATCGCGGATCGGCGCGGAAAAGCAGAACAGCACGACGCGGCGGTGGAGCTCGCGCACGGGCAGCTCGCCGATCGAGCTCCACTCGTTGATCTCGGCGCCGAGCTCCTCGCGGATCTCGCGGCGGGCCGCCTGAAGGGGGTCTTCTCCCCGCTTGACCGCCCCGCCGGGAAGCTGCCAGCGCCTGCGGTCGCCGTAGGTGTGGCGCACAAGCAGCACTTCGCCACCGCGCAAGATGACGCACTTGACGCCGCGCTGGCGGGGCCTGAACACCAGCCAGTAGGGGCGCAGCACCGCGTGTCCGGCGCGAAACACCCAGCGCCGAAGCCAGACCGGGAGACGCTGCACAGTGAGGCGAGTCTAGGAGCGTCCCGGGGAGCCGAGCACTGCCGGGGAGCTGACCGCTAGCGACACGCGGCGACCGGCGCCGACGGGCGACCGTCGCTCAGCGACGGCGGAGCGGCGTCGGGGCCGGTCGCCCACCCCGTGGGAGCGCCCGACAGGCCGAACGTCAGCGTTTGGCTGGTCTCCAGCTCGCACGTGGTCAGGTAGGTGCGCTCGAGCGGCGCGCCGCCGAGCGTGGCGGACTGGATGTACGGGAGCGCCGAGCTCGCGCCGGGCGCTTGGATGGTCAGGCTCCGGTTCGAGCCCAGTCGCAGCTTCTCGACTGCGAAGGACGGGCTGTTGAGCTCCCAGGCGGGCACGCCGGGAGTCACGTGGTAGAGACCCAGCGCGGCGAGCACGTACCAGGCCGACATCGTTCCGGTGTCGTCGTTGCCGGGCAGGCCGTAGAGGCCGGAGTTGTAGGTCGCCATTTCGGCCCGCGCGACGCGCTGGGTCTTCTCGGGCTGGCCCAGCCAGTCGTAATACCAGGGGGCCCACAGGTCGGGCTCGTTGGCGGGCGTGTACTGGTTCCCGATGTAGTAGATCCCGAAAAAGCTCGCCTGCTGCTGGGCCGTGGGAACAGCCGGGAGCAGCGGCTGGTTGAGCGCGGTGGTAAAGAAGCTGTCCAGGCGTGCGCGGGTCTCGGCCGGCGAGCCGATGGCCTGCGCGAGCCCGGCCACGTCCTGCGGCGCCGACCACAGGTACTGCCAGCCGGTGCCCTCCTGGTAGCCGTCCTGGAGATCGGGGCTCCAGGGCACCGCGAGCGGCCCGGCCGCGGTCGGGTTGGCCCAGCTGCCGTCGCTGTTGCGGGGACGGATGAACCGGGAGCCGGGGTCGACCAGGTTGCGCCAGTCGCCGGCGCGAGCCGCCAGTCGCTGCGCGTCGCCGGAGTCACCCAGCTGCTGCGCCACCTGGGAGGCCGCGTAGTCGTCGATCGCGTACTCGAGCGTCAGCGCTGCGCCGATGCCGCTGATGTCGTTACCGACGTAGCCCTGGCGCAGGTACGCGTCGAGGTGCTCGCGGGGCCAGACGGGCGGCAGTGCGTCGGCCTGGTGCAGCAGCGCCGCCAGCGCCCGCTGGGCGTCCGTTCCCCGCAGCGCGCCCTGCGTCACACCATCGGCCAGCGTGGCCGAGCCCGAGTCGCCCCCCATGATCCCGCGGTCCACGTTCGCCTGGACCCAGCGCGGGATGACTTGGTGGTTCTGGTCGTAGTCGTCAAGCAGCGAGATCATCACGTCGTGAACCACCCGGGGCTCGATGAGCTCGAACAGCGGGGTCTGGGTGCGGTAGGTGTCCCACAGTGAGAGGCTCGAGTAGTGGTGGTGACCGCTGGCCACCTGGTGCACCTGCCCATCGAGACCGATGTAGCGACCGTCGGCGTCGTCGAAGATCGACGGCATGAGCAGGGAGCGGTAGAGGTTGGAGTAGAACGTCTGGCGGCCCAGCGGGTCCCCCCCGTTGACCTCGACGTCGTGCAGGCGAGCGTTCCAGGCGTCGTGAGCGGCCTGACGGACGTCCGCGAACGTTCGCCCAGCGGGGAGCTCGGCGGCCAGGTTGGCGGCCGCCCCCGCCTGGTCGACATAGCTGATCCCGACGCGCATGGTGACCGTCGGGTTGGTGCGGGCGTCGAAGGTCAGGTACGCGCCTGCCGCGTGGCCGCTCGCCTGGCGCGTGCCCGGCGAAAGCGTCGTTCCGTTCTGAGTCCCGTACCCGCTGAACGGCCGATCGAACGCAGCGGCGAAGTACAGCCGGTAGCCCACGTCCGAGCGCACCCACCCCTGCAGCTGACGGTCGCCCACGACCGTGACCGAACCGAGGTCCGGGCCGTTGATGCTCTGGGACACCTCGGCCAGCAGGTTGGCCTGGGCCGTGGAGGGATACGTGATGCGCATCAGAGCTGATCGGGCGGTGGCGGTGAGCTCGACGCGAGTCTGGTAGCGCGCGAGCGTCGCCGCGTAGTAACCCGGCTGGGACACCTCGCTGGCGTGGTCGAACGGTGAGGCGTTCGCGGTCGGGTCGGTGGCGGAGACCGTCCCAGTGGTGGGCATGAAGGGCAGGTCGCCGGCGATGTGCACCCCCGCGCCGTTGAAGTGCGTGAGGCTGAAGCCGCGGATGTCGGGATCCTGGTAGCTGTAGCCGTCGTAGTTGACCGGGTCCTGCTGGCCGTTGGGCATCGCGGTGTCGGGTCCCGGCTCGATCATCGCGAAGGGCACGCTGGCCCCGACCATCGGGAATCCCGGGCCGAGCGAGCCCGACAGGGGATTGACCTGACCGGTCAGGTCGTCGGCCGACGCGGTGGCCGGCAGCGCCAGCGCCATGAGCACAGCCACGATCAGGCCAGCGCGAGCGATCACGGCGCGGGGATGGCCTGCTGTACCTGCTGGACGCCCTGCTGAACCTGTTGCGGGACGCTCAGCGCCTGCTGCTGGGTGCAGTTGGTGGCGGGCGGGAGCGGTCCGGCCCCGTACTCGCCTGGCGTTCCCGGGTCGCTCACCGCGAACCCGAGAGCGCTCGCGTTCGAACGCTGGAGGCGAACCACATCGGAGCCGAACGTGGGTGAGATCGTGAAGAACCATTCGTCGCCGGCGCTGCACTGGAACGCGCCGTTGTAATCGGCGACCTCCTCGGCGTAGCCCAGCTGATCCTGCGCCAACCCGAAGATGAACGAGAGCCGGGCGTGGACCTCGGTGGCCAGCGCGGCGTGGATCGACGGAAAGGGCTCGCCCGGCACCGAGAAGAAGGCCAGGTCCCCGATCCGCAGCGCCACCAGTGGAGCGGCGTACAGGTCCCCGTAGTCCCACGGAGGCGTGTTGGCCCGGTAGATCTTGACCCCGCCCGCCGGCGTGGGGTTGGACGGCTCGTTCTGCGCGGCCAGCAGCACCGGGTTGGTATTGCTGACATAGATCGTCTGGCTGGTTCCGCGGACCTGCGAGCGCCGCTCGTAGGTCGGGTGCGCGAGTGCGGACATCGCCGTCCGGGCCACCGCGTTTCCATAGCGGTCGGCGCCGGCGTTGTCGCTCCGGGGTGCGGGGTCGACGCTCGGATCGGTTCCGCTCGGGGTGCCGGCCGGCCACGTATGCCCCATCGCGCCGACGGTGACGACCGCAACCGAGCCCGGATATCCGTACTTGGCGGCCGTGGGAATGCCCAGCTCGCCGTGCTCGAGGAATGTGGCGGTGGCCCCCGGCCAGTCGGGAGACACCCTGTCCAGCGGCCCGTAGACGGTGGCGTGGGTGGAGTAGTTGACCATCGTGGCGATCACCTGGTCGCGCCGGCCGACCGCCTGCAGCACTCGTAGCTGGGTGTCCATCGGGTAGTCGGTCGTGTCCCCCGTGTGGGTCGAGTCCGTGTCGCTGCCGAACGTCCCGGAGAAGCCCGTCATGTCCGCCGTCGCCCACCGCAGCGCGGCCGGTTGCTCGCTCTTGAGCGCCTGGGCGATCGCGGCCTCGGTCTGAGACTTGACGTAGGCCAGGTAGGTGTCCGGTACCCCGCCCCATACCCCCAGGTCGTCCGGGCCGTTATGGGTGTGCGTCGACTGCAGGATGACGTTGCTGGCCGGGATGCCGAGCTGTTTTTCGACGTCGTTGGCGATGTCGGCGAAGCCGTAGGGACCCTGCTGGTAGGCGACCGAGTGACCCTGCAGGTCGAGCGCGGCGATCACCGCCTGATGGCCGTGGTGGTCGCGGATCGCGATCGCGCGAGCGTAGATGTGACGCAGCACCCCGGTGGCCTGGTGCATGGGTCCGATCCCGTACCCGCCCAGGTAGAAGTTCGCGAGGCTCGTCGGGGTGATGTCCGCCCTCGCCGCGCCGACCGCGTAAACCGCGGCGCGTGAGGCCTGGATACGGCTGCCGCCGTGCCCCCGAGTGGCGAGCGCGGAGGTCGGCGCCCACAGCGCCGTGGCCATCCCGAGCGCCAGGACGGCGCGGCGTTTCTTGATCGAGAACGGCATCGGGCCCGCCCCCTATAACGACGCGGGGCGCATTAACCTGCGCCTCAGTCGATGCCGGAGCTCTTCCTGGAGATAGTCGAGGGTCCCAACGCGGGCCGGCGTGTGTCGCTGTCGGGACCGCTGGTGATCGGGCGAGCTCCCGATGCGGGCCTCGTGCTCGATGACGACCAGGTCTCCCGCCACCACGCTCGGGTCACACCGCAGCCCGACGGAGCGGCGCTGGTCGAGGACCTGGGATCGACCAACGGGACGTTCATAAACCACGCGCAGCTTCACGGCCCGGCCCGGCTGCAGGCCGGCGACGACCTGCTGGTCGGCGTCACCGTGGTCGGGATGCGCCCGGCCACCGAGATCGCGCGCCAGCCCTCGGCCGTGCGTCCCGTCCCCGCCCCGCTGGCGGCCGCCCAGGCGCAGCCGCCGTTCGTCGATCTGCCGGCGGGGGCGCAGGACGAAGGCCTGCGCGAGCTCGAGCGGCTGATGGATGCGCGTACCAAGCTCCAGGCGCGCACGGCGCCGCTGGCGATCGTCGTGCTCGCGATCCTCGTGGTCGCGATCTACCTCGGATCGCGCTGAGCGGGGCGGGCCTGAAATCAGCGCAGCGCAAAGTACGCCAGCAGGGCGACGGCCGTAGCCAGGATCACCAGGAAGCTGAGCACGGCCGGCAGCCACAACCTCGTCGCCACGCCGCGAGGGCGGTGCGAGCGCGGAGTCGGCGCCGGGACGAAGGCCGCACCGGCGGTCGCCTCGGCGCCGGGGCCGGTCGGAGCACTCACGGCGAACGTCGTCGTCCCCACGCTGAAGCGCGCCCCATCGCCCAGCAGCACGGCGTCGGCAATTCGGATCCCATCCACCCAGGTTCCGTTCAGCGAGCCCAGGTCCCTGAGCTCGACACCACCGCCAGGCGGGACCCGAATGGCCGCGTGATGGCGCGAAACTTCCTGATCGGGGACCGTCAGACCGGCCGCCTCGCGTCCGATGGTCAGCTCGCCCGAGACGTCGAATCGGCGGCCCGCGAGGGGGCCCGTGAGGACGGTGACGCTGACCACGCGGCGCCTAGCCTGCGCTCGCTTGGGCGGCCGTGCTCAGGAGTTGAGCGTAGGCGGTCGCCGTCGCGGGGCGGGTGGCGGGATCCTTCGCCAGAGCCGCCAAGGCCGCCCGACCGTAACCCGGCGGCGCCTCCGGACGTCCCGCGCAGGGATCCGCAGGGTCCTGGTTCAGGTGGGCCATCCCCGCCTCGAAGAGGCTCTTGCCCGCGAACGGCGGATGCCCGCAAAGGCACTCGAACACGACGCACCCCAACGCGTAGAGGTCGCTGCTGGCGCTGGCCGACTGGCCCCGGATGAGCTCGGGAGCCAGATAGTTGAGCGTCCCCACCACCTGGCCCGGCGTCGTCAGCGCGGAATAACCGCTGCCCTTGGCCAGACCGAAGTCCATCAGGGCGGCGCAGTCGTCGGACTCGAAGATGATGTTGGAAGCCTTGATGTCGCGGTGCACGAGATCGTGCTCGTGGAGCGCGTCGAGCCCGGCTCCGACCTGAGCGACCATCCGGTTGGTGTCCTCGATGCTCAGGGGACCGTCCGCGCGGATGCGCTGCTCGACGGTCCGGCCCGATAGCAGGGGCATGACCAGGTAAGGGACGCCATCGGCGTCTCCGGCGTCGATCACGCCCACGAGATGCTCGTGATGAACCTCGGCTGCGGCGCGCGCCTCGTGCAGGAAGCGCCGGACGGCCCGGGCGTCGAGCGCGAGCTGGGGCTTGAGCACCTTCAGCGCGACCGAGTCGCCCTCCGGCTCCCGGGTCGCCCGGAAGACCTGCCCCATGCCCCCGGTTCCGATCAGAGCCTCGATCCGGTAGGGCCCAAGCCGCCGGCCCACGTCGAGCTGACCGGGGTCGTGGCCGCCGGGATCGAGCATCGAGCCAGGATAGTCCTGCCTGGAGGGGCCCGGGCGGCCCTCCTGCGTCGCGGGAGGCGATCCCGTAGATTCGGCCCGCCATGGGCCGGCGCCTGATCGCCTACTACGGAGTGCTCGGCGCCGCGTTCGCCGCCGTGCTCGTGCTCGTGCTCATCGCCGGCGGGCGCGAGACCGCCGCGAAGCCGATCGCCGGCGGCTATGACGCCCAGGCGGGCCTGAGCTGCCTGGGCCCGCAGGTCGACGTGACCCAGTCGGGCCAGTTCGTCGATCTGGGCAATCCCCAGGGGACGCTGGGCGGCAAGCTCCGGCTCGTAGGACAGCGGCTGACCGGCACGGTGTCCTGCATGAAGGGCGGCTCGCAGAGGCTGGACGCCACCGTGAGCGGTCTGAACGTGACCGGGACGCTGGCCGGCCAGCCCGTGCGGCTGGTGTTCAAGCGAGAGCCTCCCGCACCGGGCACGGTCAAGCCGCAGATCCCGGGATCGATCGCGGGCACCTATACGCTGTCCCCCGCGTCGCCCTGCTTGGGTGGAGCGCTGACCGTCACGGGCGGCTCGCAGCCGGCGCTGAGCTCCTCCGCCAAGGCCGTCCGAGGCAGCCTCCGCTACGACAGTCGCCTGGGGACCATCTCCGGCGTCGTGACGTGCGCGGACGGCACATCGCTGTCCGTGAGCGGGCAGGCGGCGGGCCGATCGCTGACGCTGCGCCTGACGCCGTCGGGCGCTGGGGGCGGCGCGCCGGAGGAGATCGTGGCCACGCAGTCGCGCTCCTTCGAGGACACGCTCGCGATCTTCTTCATCGCCACCGCGGCGGTCATGCTCGTGGCCCGGCTGTTCGGCGCCGCTATCACCAAGATCGGGCAGCCGCGGGTGATGGGCGAGGTGGTGGCGGGCATAGCGCTCGGCCCCACCGTGCTCGGCGCGATCTCGCCCACGGCCCAGAACGACCTGTTCCCCTCGGACATCGTTCCCATCATCGGGGTGGCCGCCAACCTCGGGCTGATCTTCTACATGTTCCTGGTCGGGCTCGAATTCGACCCTCGCCAGCTGCGGGGGCGCGTGGCTCAGACCATCGCGGTGTCCAACACCGGGGTGCTGGTTCCCCTCATGGGCGGGCTGCTGATCGCGCTGCCCACCTACCGCCTGCTCGGTCCGAATAAGACGTTTGCGGGCTTCGCGCTCTTCATGGGAGTGGCGATGTCGATTACCGCGTTCCCCGTTCTCGCCCGCATCATCGTCGAGCGCCGCATGCTGGGCCGGCCGGTGGGAGCGCTCGCTCTGGCCGCGGCCGCGATCGACGACGTGAGCGCCTGGTTCCTGATCGCGGTCGCCAGCGCCGTCGCCGCGGCCGGGTCGGCCGGCTCGGTGGTCCAGACCGTGGCCTTTGCGATCGCGTTCGGGCTGGTCATGGTGTTCGGGATCCGGCCGCTGCTCGCCCGCGCGTCGGTGGCCTTCGAGGAGGCCGGCCGAGTGCCCGGAGCGTGGATCACCGCGATCTTCGCCGGCGTCCTGCTGTCGGCCTACACGACTCAGGAGATCGGCATCGCGCTGATCTTCGGCGCGTTCGTCATGGGGGTCGTCATGCCCCGCCATGCCGGGCTTACCGAGGACATCACGCGCCGGGTCGAGGACTTCGTCGTGACGCTCCTGCTGCCGCTGTTCTTCGCCTACACCGGACTGCGCACCAACGTCGGTCTGCTCGGTCGCTCCGAGCTCGTGTGGATCACGCTGGCGCTGATCGGCGTCGCCATAGCGGGGAAGTTCGGTGGCGCGCTGCTCGCCGCCCGCGTGGTCAAGCTCGGGTGGCGCGAGTCCGCGGTCCTCGGCACGCTGATGAACACGCGAGGGCTCACCGAGCTGATCGTGCTCAACCTGGCGCTCGAGAAGGGCTTCATGACCCAGGCCCTGTTCACCTCGCTCGTGCTGATGGCGCTGGTGACCACGTTCATGACGGGGCCGCTGCTGCGCATCCTGGACCGGGACCGGACCCTGAGCGCCCCGATCGACGAGGAGCTCCAGGCGGCCCGGCGCGAGTCGCTCGCCGACTCGCCCGTGCCCATCCCCGGGCGCTCGGTGCTCGTCGCTCCACAAACGGACGCGGCGCTCGGTCAACTGGTGGCACTCGCCGAACCCCTGGCCCGATCGATTCCTCCCCGCGAGCTGATCCTGGCCCGGCTCATCGAACCGCCGCGCGGCGCCGCGGTGCGAGGCGGGCTCCAGACCGAGCGGCGGGCGCTGCGCGCCGCGTCGGTCGCCGTTCAGAGCGCGCGTGAGGAGTTGCGGCGGCGCGGCATCGCGGCCAGGGCCGTGGCCTTCACGTCCACCGACCCCGGCCAGGACCTCGTCCGTCTGGCCCAGGAGGAGTCGGTGGACCTGATCCTGCTCGACGGACGCCGGCCGCTGCTCGGGCGGGGAGTTCCGCGGGGCAACGTCGGCACCGTCCTGGAGAAGGCCCCCTGCGATGTGGCGGTGCTGGTCGCGCGCGACGAGCAGACTGTGGTCTGCGGACCCGATCAGCCGGTGCTCGTCCCCTTCGGCGGAGCGGAGCACGACTGGGCGGCGCTCGAGCTCGGCGCCTGGATCGCCAGCGCCAGCGGAGCGACGCTGCAGCTGTTGGGCGCCGCCGCGGACGGGCAGCGACGTGACGCCTCGCGCCTGCTGGCGGACGCCGCTCTGCTGGTGCAGCGCTTCGCCGGCGTGGAGTCCGAGCCGATCATCGCCGAGCCGGGACGCGCGGGCGTCGTCGAGGCGGCGGCGGGCGCATGCCTGCTGGTCATCGGGTTATCCGACCGCTGGCGCCGCGAGGGTCTGGGGCCCACGCGCGCCGAGATCGCTCAGGCCGCTCCTGCCCCGATCCTGTTCGTGCGCCGCGGAGCCCGGCCCGGGGCGCTGGCGGCGCGCGGCGACGTGACCCGGTTCACGTGGTCGTCCGCCGCGGTGGGCTCGCCCGAGATGCCTCCCCAGTCCCCCTGACAGCTTCGCCCGGAGCGGCTAGCCCGGAGCGAGCTCCTCGGGAATCCGCTGCACGCCCGAAGGCGCGGGAAGCTCGCGGAGCTCAGGCGGAACCCGGTTGACCGACGAGAACTGGCGCACCAGCTGGGGCGGGCCGGCCTGGGCCTCGATCGCCGCCGTCCCCACCGCCGGCATCGGCTCCTGCTCCGGGGCAATGGACCATCCGGTGACACGAAACTCTCCCCCATTCTCGATCCAGCCCAGCGACACCAGCGGCAGGATCACGATGCGAGTGGCGACGGCCAGACCCCAGCTCACCCAGTAGAACCAGATCGCGTTGACCACCCCCAGATGGAGGTTGGCGACCAGCCCCAGGACGAACACGATCACGAACTCGCCCAACCCCAGGACGAAGGTCAGCCAGGGCGGTTGCCATCGGATCACGTACGGATACAAGAGAGTGTCCAGGGCAACCCCCTGGAGCAGGTAAATCCCGATCAGCACGATCCAGCCGGCGTTGCCGGTGATGACGGACAGAAGCGTCCCCAGCATCGCCGGTCCGATGAGGATCGCGGTCCGAGTCTCGATGCGGCCAAGGATCGTGGGGCACATCTAGGCGAGCTGTTCGGATCGGCGCACGCGCCGCAGAGCACGCGCGGTTTCAGACCCCAGCGACAGCTGCAGCCGCACCCGCCCGGCGAACGACCGCTGTCGCAATCGCTCGGCGCGCGCGCAGTCAGCCACGAAGCGCCGCGCGATGTACTTCAGTCCCGCGATCGTGTCGCCGTGCGGAATCACGTTGTTGGCGCACAGGCCCATCATGCACAGCCGGGAATCCTCGCGGTCCAACCCCGGAACGCCGCAGTTGGTGCGCAGCGGGATGCGTCCGTCATGCACCGGAAGGTGGTAGTGCTCGACTAGCCGGCGCAGCAGCGGGATGGTGAGCACAGATTTGTTGAAGCCGGTGCCGGAGACCACCCCCGTCACGTCGAGCCAGCCGGGATCGGGACCGTGGCGAGAGCCGACGTGAATGCGCAGCCCGGCCGGCCCGGGCTCGACCGAATCGATCTCCCCGATCAGCTCCTCGAACCGACCCTCGGCGCGGCCCGACTCGACTCGCGCGAGCCAAGAGCGCCGCCGCGGCGAGGTGCCCTTGAGCACGGTGCCCAGGAACGCGATCCGCTGGTCGAACGGCAGGGCCTGGAAGAGATCTATTCCCTGGGCCTCGAACAGGCAGCGCGGGACGTTGAGGTCCTGTTCGTCGGGCGCCGGGTTGCGTCGCAGGGCAATCACCAGAGCCCCCGAGTCCAGGGCATTGGCCCACTCGTTGATGGAGGCGATTCCGGCACCGATGACGACGTAGCGCCCCCCGGCCGCGTATGCCTTGGCCTCGTAGGCCTGAACGATGCGGTCGGCCAACCGAGGGTTCTCGCGGGCGCGCGCGAGTACTGGAGGGAAGGACAGGGGACCGTGCCCGACAGCCAGCATGACGTGCTTGGCGCGGCCGGCGAAGTTGGCGTGCTCGTCGTAGAGCACGAAGTGGGGCACCTCGGCGTCCTCGCGCTGGAGCCAGCCGACGCGCGCCGGCACGCGCGACGCGTCCCACTCGAGGCTGTGCGCCACGACGCTGGCTTCGGTGAGAATCTCCGAGACACCCGGGTTGTAGCGCCGCCGGATCGAGCGGGCCAGCGGCGCCAGCGAGCGATGCGACCACGCGTCCAACTGTCCGAACGTGGGCCAGTCGGCGGGAAGGAAGTGAGACTCCGACTCCGAGCGCAGAACGGTCTGGCCCAGGTTGTATGCGAACTGGGAGTAGGTGCCGACCGGTTCGGCACTCGGCCCGTACACCGTGATCTGCTCACGCGGGAAGCCGAGATAGATGGCCGTCGAGTACACCATCAACGAGCCAAACCCGTCACCGACCACGGCGATCGTCGAATCGCGCGGGGCGCTGGCGGGCATCGTTTGCAATCTAGCGCAGGGTCAGATGACTCGAATCGAGTTGATGGCTTGCACGCACGCCGGCTGGAGCTGGGCAGCGTGGACCGGTGTCCAGGCACAGGTCAGATCCCAGCTGACGCCCCGAATCAGGAAGTAGTAGTCGCGCTCGTGGTAGGAGGCATTGGTCGCGCTGTCCTGGGCGCCGTACTCGACAACGGTGGTGCTCAGCCCGCCGTGAGTCTCCAGCCGGCGGGTGAAGGTGATCCCGTTGCGGCTCAGCCCAGCCGTGTCCGTGGTGACATCGGACTGGGTCACGCCGAGGACGTCGTCGGCGCCCAGCCCGGCGTAGCCGTTGACCCCGGTCAAGATGGTCAGGTTGATTCCCTTGGTCTTGAAGCCGGCCGGGTAGCTGAACGTGAACGGAGCCCCAGCGGGATGAAGCGTGAGCGCCGTCGGGCTCGGGGTGGTCGAGGCCCTCGCCGTCGATCCCGCACCGCGGTGCCCGCTTCCCCCGCCCACCAGCAGGGCGATCAGCACCCCGACGGCCGCCAGGGCGAGTGCGATAGCGAGTCCGGCGGGGATCCAGCGGCGCACCCGCGCGCCGGCGCCCGGGACCCCCGCCTCGGGCTCGGGCGCTTCGGTCGAGCGCGCGATCACCGTCGGCGAGGAGGGCGGTGGCGAGGAGGGCGGTGGAGGCTGGGCGGCGATCGACACCGGCGGCGACGGGGGTGGGAAGGCGTGGGGGGACGACGGAGCCGTTGACGCCGCCGCCCCGCGAGCCACGGCCCGCTCGGCCACCGTCACCGGGTGCGCGTGAATCGCGGCGTGGGCGGCGCGCGCGAAGTCTCCGGCCGAGGGGTAGCGGTAGGCGGGGTTGATCGCCATCGCCCGGGCCACCACCGAGTCGATCTCCGGCGGCAGCCCCGGCACCCGCTCCGATAGCACCGGTCGGGGCTGGGACATGATCGCCAGCATCTTGGCCACGTCGCTGTCGCCCTCGAAGGGCACGGTCCCGGTCAGTGCCTCGCACAGTACGGCCGCCAGCGCGTACACGTCGGTGCGGGCGTCGACCCGGTGACCGCTTATCTGCTCGGGTGCGGCGTAGTCCACGGTGCCCACGAAACTGCCGGTTCGGGTGAGGCCACCCGAGGACCCGATCGGCTTGGTCAGCCCGAAGTCGGTCAGATACACGATGTCCTCGCCCTCGATGAGGATGTTCGCCGGCTTGACATCGCGGTGGACCAGGCCGTGGGTGTGGGCGGCGTCGAGGGCCGACGCCACGTCGTCGATGATGACCACGGCGCGAGCCGGCTCCAGGCGACCCGCGCGCGCGATTTCAGCCGCGAGATCCGTCCCGTCTACGTAACGCATCGTGATGTACATGACGCCGTCGCACTCGCCGGCGTCGTAGATCGGGATCACATGCGGGTGATCGATCGATGCGGCCACCTGCCACTCGTGCCGGAAGCGCTGACGGAACTCATCATCCTGCGCCAGCGCAGGCGCGAGAACCTTCAGCGCCCGGCGGTGCTCGAGCTCGAGATGAGTCACCTCGTAGACGACGCCCATGCCCCCGCGACCCGCCAGGGCATCCACGCGGAGTCCTTGGAACACCTCGCCGATAGTCAGCTCATGCCCGATCACCGGGGCGACCGGGAACCGGCGCGACGCCCGATGTGACCTGGGTCGGGGTACCGCCTCATGGGACGAATCATCGTAGTGCGCATGCTGGCGGCCACCCGTCATCGCGGGCGGTCGGGGTGCCGGCGGCCGACAGCCATCCGTACGCCCCCCGGGGCGGCTCTAACGGTCGCTATTTGCGCCCGGTGGCGCCCGACCTCACCCCTCTGGTGACATCGGACCGGCGAACCGGTCAGCATTCAGCCCGGTGGGTAGCGCGAAGTCGCAGTCGAGGATCGTGCCCGAGCCTGAGCTGGCCCGGTCTGCCACGGGCGCCGAGCTGCCCCGCGCGTACCGGAGCGGTGAGGCAGCCGGTGCCGGCTGGCGGCCATTCGCGGCGCGGAGCTCGGCGCGCGGAGTTCTCGACCGCGTCCTGGACGGCACGGCGCTTTTGGCCCTCGGACTGCTGGTGGGCGCCGTTGCGTACCTGGCCGCTGCCGCCGCCGCGGGACGGTACGCGGTCGACACCAGCGGAGCTCACGAGCCCAACTGGGTGGCGGGCCCCCTTCGCGACATCGCTTCTCCGCTGACGCCCGACGGCTTCGGCGTCGCCATCCTGGTGATGCTGGGCGCCTACCTGGTTGTGCTGGTGCGAGCGCGGTCGGTGTCGCCACGCTACGTAATCGCGGCGATCGTCGCGGCCCACGTCGCCATCGCCCTCGCGCCGCCCCTGCTGTCCGCCGACGTGTTCGGCTACATCGCGTTCGCCCGGTTGGGCACGGTGCATCACCTCAATCCCTACCTTCACGCGCCGATCGAGACCCGCGACGTGATCCTGCCGTTCATCTTCTGGAGGCACGCCAAGAGCCCGTACGGCCCCCTGTTCACGCTGGCCACCTATCCGCTCGTTTCGCTCGGTCCGCAGGGGACGCTGTGGGCGCTGAAGGGACTGGCGGCGGCCGCCAGCCTGGGAGTGGTGGCTCTGGTGTGGCGCGGCGCCGCCCAGCGAGGCTTCTCGCCGGTGGCCGCCGCGGTGCTCGTGGGCCTCAACCCGTTCACGATCGTCTACGCCGTCGGAGGCGCCCACAACGACCTCTACTGGCTGGCGCTGCTGACCGCCGCTGCAGTCGCGCTCGGAGCCCAGGCGTCTTCGGGCGCCGACGGGCAGCGGCGG
>DASZHF010000109.1:0-12387 GCA_035938095.1 Solirubrobacteraceae bacterium | reverse complement strand
GCACGCCTCCGACACGGCGCTGCTCGCGTTCCAGGACGTACGCGTGCCGGCCGACGCCGTCCTGGGCGAGGTGGGCAAGGGCTTCTACCACATCATGTGGGAGCTCCAGGGCGAGCGCCTGATCGGCGCCGCCGGGTGCGTTGCCGGGGCGCAGCGGTGCTTTGACCGCACGCTCCAGTACGCCCAGGAGCGCACTGCGTTCGGCCGCCAGATCGGCCACTTCCAGGTCATCCGCCACAAGTTCGCCGAGATGGCCACGAAGATCGAGGCGGCCCGGCAGATGGTCTACACCACGGCCTGGCGCTTCCAGAACGGCGAGTACCCCGTGCGCGAGATCTCGATGGCCAAGCTCTACGCCTCCCGCATCGCGGTCGAGGTGGCCGACGAGTGCATCCAGATCCACGGCGGCGCCGGGTACATGAAGGAGTACGGCGTCGAACGGGTCTGGCGCGACATGCGCCTGAACCGCATCGGCGCGGGCACCGACGAGATCATGCTCGACGTGATCGGCCGCTCCTACGGGTTGTAGGAGCGGCGCTCCCCCGACCGAGGGCGAGCCCCGGACCGAGGTAGAGCCGCGGGCCCTATCCGTACACGAACGGCGGGTACTGCTCGGTCATGAAGTAGTAGTACGCGGTGACGCGCGCATTCCATCTCAGGTGCGCCGTCACGATCTCGAAGAGCCCGCGCGGATAGCGCTTCGTGAAGACGATGGCGAACCATGCGATGAACGCCGCGAAATTCGCCACGATCGCCAGGACCCAGGCGCCGATCAGCGCGGGGAACGCGAGCAGCCCCTGGATCAGCGGTCGCCAGCGCGCTATCCCCTCCGGATATTCGATCGCCAGCCGAACCGGGTAGTTGGGATCGTCCTCGAGCGAGAAGGGTGGGTAGGCGTCGGTCATGAAGTAGACGTAAGCCCCAACCCGCGCTGCCCAGCGGAGCACGCCGGTGATGAAGTCGAACGCGCTGCGCGGATAGCGACCGGTGAACAGCACGGCGAACCACGCGTAGATCAACATGACAAACGCCCCTATGCCGACAAAGAAGAGCGCAATCCAGTGGGGAAAGGCCAGGATCCCCTTGACGAAGGGCAGCCAGCGGTTGAGCTCTTCGGGATAGCTGATCTCGAGCTGTACCGGGTAGGGCGGGGACGGCGGTCCGGACGGGTTGGGGACGGCGACTGCGCTTGCAACGGGCCCAGCGGCCCCGGGCTGCGGGGCAGACGGCGGCGGCGGCGGAGTTCCCTCTGGAGTGGACATGGCGCGTAGGCTAACAACGCCTCCGGTGTGAACGTGAGCCGCCTCGACCCGACCCAGCCGGCCCCCGCCCGTCCCATTCCGCCATTCGACGCCAGCCACGAGCGGCTGCGCGCCGAGATCCGCGAGTTCATCGTCGAGCGCCTACGGCCCCATGCCGCTGAGTGGGAGCAGGCCCACTGGTTCCCCAACGACGTGTTCGCCTGGATGGCCGAGCGTGGCTATCTGGGGATCAAATACCCCACCGAGTACGGCGGCCTGGGCCTGGGCTACGTGGCCGACGCCGTGCTCACCGAGGAGCTGGCCTGGTGCGGATCGGGAGGACTGGCCTCGGGCATCGGAGCGCACATCGGGATCGCGACGCCGCCGATCTGGAAGTTCGGGACCGAGGACCAGAAGCAGCGGTTCCTGGCCCCCGCCATCCGGGCCGAGAAGATCGGCTGCCTCGGCATCACCGAGCCCGACGCCGGATCCGACGTGGCCGGCATCCGCACGCGCGCGCGGCGCGTTGAGGGAGGCTGGCTGGTGAACGGTTCGAAGATGTTCATCACCAACGGAGTGCGCGCCGACTTCATGGTCACAGCCGTGAAGACGACCGAGCAGGGTGGCCATCACGGCATTTCCTTTTTATTAATTGAAAAGGGAAAGGGCGTCACCGCTTCGCCCATCGAGAAGATGGGCTGGCACGCTTCGGACACCGGGCTGGTGACTCTCGAAGACGTGCTCGTCCCCGAGGAGAACCTGCTGGGGGAGGAGAACCGCGGCTTTTACCTGATAATGGCCAACTTCCAGTGGGAGCGCCTGCTGATGGCGCTCGGGGCGGTCGGGGCGATGTCCGCCGCGCTCGAGCGCCTGCTGGCCTACCTGGCGGAGCGCGGCGCCCGTACCGGAGCCGCCGGGGGTCAGGCGCTGCGCCACCGGGTGGCCCAGCTGGCCACCACGGTGGAGGCGGGCCGGGACCTGACCTATCACGCCTTGCGACTGTTCACCGCGGGGCACGACGCTGTGCGCGAGGTGACGATGGCCAAGCTCGTCACCCAGCGAGCGAGCTTCGAGCTGATGGACGAGTGCCTGCAGATCGCGGGCTGGGAGGGCTACGCCGACGGTCAGTCGCTCGAGTTCGGTCGCGCCGTCCGGGACGCGCGCCTCGGGCCCATCGGCGGCGGCACCGACCAGATCATGAACGAGATCCTCGGGCGCTCGCTCGGACTCTGAAAGACGGTCCCGGTCGACCTAGTCGTTGCCGTTGCCGTTGCCGTTGCCGTGGTCGCCGTTGCCGTTGCCCTGGCCGTGGTCCTTGCTGCTGTGACCCTTGCCGTGGCCGTGGCCGTGGCCCCGCCCGTTGTGCAGGCCGCAGTTGGTGCCCGCGGACCTACCGTGCGGACAGTTGTGGACCTTCGCCGTGACCGCCGCCGGCGCGGCGAGCGAGAGGGCCAAAGATGCGGCCAACGTGGCCGCAGAACGAATACTCATGTATGCCTCCTCAGACCGATTCCGTTCGGTCCCGCGATTCTTGTGCGGAACCCCGATTGCCCGCTTCCCCGATTGCCCGCTTCCCGGGCGATCGGGATCTACGACCGCCGGCCGGCGCCAGGAGGGGATGCCCGGCGCGCGTGCCGGCGGAAGTGAGCCTGCCCGTCCCCCCCTACTTGTTGCCCTTGCCCTTGCCGTTGCCGTGGCCATGGTTGCCATTGCCGTTCCCGTTCCCATGACCGTTGCCGTTGCCGTTGCCGTGGCCTTTGCCGTTGCCGTTGCCCTTGCCGCTGTTTCCGTTGCCGTGGTGTCCCTTGCCGTGACCCGCGCCCTTGTGCTTGCCGCAGTTGGTGTGGGCCGGCTTGTTCTTGCCGCAGGGCACGTGCTTGGCGGTTGCCGCAGCTGGCGCGGAAACCGCGATGCCCAGCGATGCGAACAGGGCGGTGAGGGTGCGTGCTTTCATGGTTTGTGCCTCCTTCTACGTCGGGTCGGACGACCGCTCGAGGCTGGTCGGGCTTCCCTTCCGGGGTCGCCCTGATCAGGTAAACGCGCTCGCCGGCCCAAGGTTGGACGTGGGAAGCGGTTTTCGCCTCAGTCGCCGCCCTTGCTCTTCCCCTCGCCGTGATGCTGGGCCGAGCTCCCGCCCTCGCCATGGTGGCTCGTCTTGGGCTTGTCGGGCTGGTCCTTGGGCTTCGGCTTGTCGGCCTGGTCCTTGGGCTTCGGCTTGTCGGCGTGGTCCTTGTGCTTGCGGGCCTTGTCGGGATGATCCCTGTGGTGGTGCGCCAGCGCCACCGACGGGGCCCCGATCGTCAACGACAGTGCCGCCACGAGGGCGGCCAGAGTTCGCTTTCGCATTCCTCCCGCTCCTTTCACGTCAGCGATTGCTTGGACGGAAGGGTTCCCGGGCGAATGTTGGGCTGTGTTAGCGGCGCCTTGTCCCCGGTGAAACGACCTGTTAGCGGTCCCCCGCCCCGGTTTCCCGCCCCCCGCCGGGCATGGCCGCGGGGACCCGGATATAACCCTCGCACCAGACCACGCCGGGCGGGCGCGGGACGGCACCGCCCACACCACCAAGGAGATCGACTTACATGGGAGTTCTAGACGGCAAGTCGGCGATCGTCACGGGCTCGGCGCGCGGGATCGGGCGCGCCACCGCCGAGCTGCTGGCCTCGCAGGGCGCCCAGGTGCTGATCAACGACCTCGACGGGGATGTGGCCGAGCAGGCGTCCTCGGAGATCGAGGGCGAGACGACCACCTTCGCCGGCGACCTGACCCAGCCCAAGGTGCCCGACGCGCTGGTCCAGGCAGCCATCGACGCCTTCGGGAAGATCGACATCATCGTCAACAACGCCGGCTACACGCTGGATGCGCCCATCCACAAGATGTCCGACGAGTGGTTCCAGCGCATGCTCGACATCCACGTCGTCGTCCCCTTCCGCATCATCCGGGCCGCTGCTCCCCACCTGCGCGAACCGGCCAAGAAGGAGCGCGATGAGGGCCGCGAGGTGTTTCGCAAGATCGTCAACGTGAGCTCGATCTCCGGCACGATGGGCAACGCCGGACAGGCCAACTACTCCTCGGGCAAGGCGGCGATCGTCGGCTTGACCAAGACCCTGGCCAAGGAGTGGGGACAGTTCAAGATCAACGTCAACGCCGTGGCCTTCGGCTATATCGAGACACGCCTGACCGCCTCCAAGGAGGAGTCCAACGTCATGGAGATCGGTGGCGAGAAGGTGCAGCTCGGGATTCCGGACCAGCTCCGCGGGATGGCGTCCATGCTGATCCCGCTCGGGCGCCCGGGTACCCCCGAGGAGGCGGCCGGCGGCGTCTTCTTCCTGTGCTCGCCCTGGTCGAACTACGTGCACGGGCAGGTGCTCAACGTCACCGGCGGCCAGTTCACCGGGATGACGACCTAGGCAGGAGGCCCGGTCCGCTCGTTGGAGGCCGGATCCCGCGGCTAGGTGCCCAGCGCCTCGACCCAGTCGAGCCGGCGGCCGCAGAGCGAGCGCGCCGCGCTGGGCGCCACGTACGTGATCGGGTGATCGTCCGGGCCGGTGCCCATCAGGACGGGCCCCACGGCAAACGCGTCGAGGTGGCTACCGTCCGAGGTCACGATTTCGTTGCCCCCGCTGCCCGGATGCAGGTCGACGCCCCCCAGCGTGAGCGCCACCTGGTGGCTCCCGCCACTCAGGTTGACCTGCGCCACCGGGTAGTCGTCGTTGGAGTGCGTGAGTTCGTGGCGGATGCTGGCCACGGTTCGCCCGTCGATCCGCAACGACAGCTGCGGGCGAAACGCCCCTCGGATGAAGACCGAGTAGCGCCCGCTGGCAGGGAGCGGCACGACGGCTTGGGCGGTCCCCGGGCCGAGTGGCAGCACGCTGCCGGAGCCGGCGCCCTGCGTGCCCCAGCTCTGGGGGTGCGGAGCGCTGGCTGGGTCCATGATGGTGTCGACCGGGCTCGACGCTGCCGCCAGCCTGACCACGCCGGTTCCCTGGGCCAGGTGCAGAATCTGCGAGCACGGTGGGACCGCCCCCGACTGCGGGCCATCGCCCAGCCCGAGGTGGGTGATGATCTGGGCGCCACCCGTCACCGGGCGCTGCCACACGTCGTAGTAGTGGCCCTGCCAGGCCAGCGTGTAGACCGACGGAGGACGGCTCTCGGCCGGTGAACGGCGGATCACCAGGGTCCGGTAGACGAGCAGGCCCTCGAGCCCGAAACGGTCGAGGTCCGCCGACCCGCCCTTGGGCAGCAGCGTCCCGTCGACTAGCGGGATCGCCCGCCGGCGCAGCTCGGAGGCGCCCTCGGGGTCCATGTCGTGCAGGAAGTGGCGCACGCCGAAGGGCTCGTACTCGGTCATCAGGGTCGGGCCCTGGCCGGAGAAGCGCTCGTCGATGCTGGCCAGCTCCGCCAGCCGGGCGCGGGGAGCGAGGTTGGCGTCCCGGTAGCCCAGGAAGTTGGACCACAGGACGCCACCGGCGATCGCCAGCGCCACCACTGCCCCCTCCACCCGGCGCCCCGACGACCACACCGCCGCGGCTCCGACCATTCCCGCGGCGACGAACGCCGGGCTCGCGCCGGCCAGACCCTTGCCCGCCACCCACGGGGACCCGAGGACGTGGAAGACCAGGGCCCCCAGCACCCCCGCACCGACGTAGGCGAGCAGCCCCCAGCTGCGCCGCCGCACGCTCACCCACGCTCCGAGCAGCCCGGCCAGAGCGGTCACCGCTATGAGCATTTGGGTGACGGTCAGATGGGCCCCCCGTACCCGGATCGCGTTAGACGCCACGCCGGACGGGTCGACCCGGAAGTCGCCGGTCGGCCAGATCCCGAAGACCTGAAGCAGGTTCAGCGGGTGGTTGGGGAGCAGGTTTCCGAACTCGGCCGAGCTGGTGAACACCGAGGTCCCTCCGCCCGAGGTCGGCACGAACTGCGACCCCGCGGTCACCGCCGGCAGGGCCAGGACCACGGCGAGCCCGGCAAACCCCGCGGCCTGGATGCCGAGCCAGCGCGGTCCCCGGGCCAGGAACGCGAGCGCCACCGCCGCCAGCAGGGGTGCCGTGATCCACACGACGCCCCCGGTGCTGAGCGAGTCCAGCACCGCCGCGCACGCCACGGCGATCGGAACCACGCGCCGCAGCTGGGACACCACTGGTCGCGATTCCCTGCCCGCGGCCACCGTGAAGGGCACGAGCGCGGCGACCAGGGGCACCATCCAGGCGCCCGCGCTCTCCTTGATCCCGCCCCAGAGCACGTAGGCGTAGAGCAACGCCGCCTGACCGGCGACGAAGGCGATCAGCGCCCGCCACGCCCGCGAGGCGATCACCGGACGGCCGAGCTCGTAGACGACGAGCCCGAGCATCGCCCCCATGAGCGCCATGTAGGGCTGATACAGCCAGGCGATGTTCTGGCCTGTGAGCTTCCCGCCCACGCCGAGCGGAAGCATCGATCCCAGCGGATAGCCGGTCCTCAGGTTGAACCACAGGGTGGCCTCATAGGAGGAGGGGGGCAGGCCCGCCAGGCTGCGGCCGTGACCCATGGCCCGATCGATCAGGGCCATGAACGTGGCGCTGTCGTCGAGCTTGATGTAGCCCGTGAACGTGGCCTGACCGGAGAGCACCACGGGCGCCGCGTAGACGGCGAACACGGCGGCGGCGGCACCCAGCGCCCACAGACCGGCCCGGCGCTCCGGCCGCCACAGCGGCCAGCGCCGCCACGGAGGCTCGGGGCCGATTCCGGCCACCGACAGCGCATACCCGGCCACGGCGAGCGCGATGGCGGCCGGGGTGGCCAGCGACACGGTGGCGCTCACCGAGACCGCCAGGACCGTGACAACGACCACCACGGCAAAGCCGGCGGGCACCACCAGCGCCGAGGCCAGACGGTCGCCGGCGATCGTTTCGACGAGCATCCCGCAGCCCAGGAAGAGGACCGCCAGGAGCAGCGGGAACAGGATCCAGCAGATCAGCAGGGTCACGGGCGTACGCCGTTTCCGAGCGCGGGGCCGCCGCCGGTGAGACCTCCCGGCCTAGGACCTCTTGGACTCAGGGGATGGGCCGGACCTGTCCGGAGGTGAGCAGCGTCCGAGCGTGGTTCGGCGTCGGGTCGTACACCTCGACCATGAACTTGGCGCCTGGATAGGAGAAGTACACGCTCTTGGGCAGCGCCGGCGAGGCCACCGCTAATCCACCGCGCCGAATCTTGTGGATCCACTCGCCCTTGAGCTTGCTGGCCTGGGTGACCGTCGCGAAGCCGTCCGCCTGCGGATATGTGGCCACCGTGACGTAGTTGGGCACGTTGATTCCCAGCTGGATCCCCGGCGGGAGGTAGCGGATGTAGATCTTGCCGTCGCTGGTCTGCGTGAGCTCGTAGGTGTCGCCGGCCTTCGGGCCGAGCCAGTACAGAGGGTGCGTCTGGCGGGCAACCAGCGCCTGGAGCTGGGCGATCGAAGCCGCGACGGGCGTGGCTCGGGTCGGAGCCGGCGGCGTGCCGGCCTTGTGCGAGCTGCTTCCCCCGCCCCCGCTGGCCAGCAGCCAGACGACGACGCCGACCGCGACGACGACCGCCACCACCGCGCCGAGGCGGACTCGGCCACCCTGTGGGCCGCGGGTACGCGGACGGGCGGACGCTCGGGTGGAGGGCTGGGCGGAACCAGGTCCCGGGGCGGTGGGCGGCGCGGACCCGGGCGCTGGCGGCTGACTACCGGACGAGGGCGGCTGGCCGGGAGTCGGCTCGCCCCAGGCGGGCGGATTGGGTGGCGTGCCAGTCATAGGCGGGGATAGTGACGAATTTGACCGAACCGGGGCGCCAGGCTGCTCCATCGGGCTCTAGCCGCCGCCCAACTGAGCACCCGCGGCCCAACTGAGCCTAGCTCAGCGGCCGGGGGCACCGAGATTTCGGGCCCTCAGCATGCGAGCGCGAACCGGCAGCCCGAGTAGTAGTCGCCGGCCGGCGACGCCAGAAACGCCACCAGCGTCGCGACCTGGGCCGGAGTGGCCGTATCGCCGGGCGCGATCGTCGTCACGCGGATCCCGTAGCGAGACCATTCGATCGACAGGGTCCGAGCCATGTTCTCGAGCCCCGCCGCGGCGGCCACCGCGCCGGGCCCGGCGCTCGGCGGCGGGGCCAGGTTGATCACCTTTCCGCCGTCCGCCGCCGCGATGAACGCCCCGTTCGCGGCCGCCCGGGTCGCATTCCAGGCGCCGTCCAGGGCGGCGCGCAGCGCCTGCTGGCCGGCGCGCCAATCGCCCCGTTGGCCCAGGGTGAGCTCGTACGCAGCCGCGGCATCGTTGACCAGCGTGTGCACGCCCGCGTGCCGCTGCACCATCGCCGCGACCGCACCGTCGCACGCGTTCTCGTCGTCGGGCTCCCAGCCCAGATCCTCGACGCGCGCCGACAGTTCCGCGCACACCGCTTTCACCCGGGCCGCGAACCCCCCTTCAGCCCGGGGGCTGGCCACGGCCAGGACCTGCCCCTCCAGCAACCCGGTGCGCAGCAGCCCGGACGGGTCCGCCGTGGCCTCGGGCATCGGCCTGCTCAGACCGTCGCCGCCCGCCTGGCCCGCTGCCGGGCGCGACGCTCACGCCTCACCCGCTGGGCCATGCGACGCCGGCCCAGTTCCTCGAGTCCGGCGTACATGCGCTTGATCTCGACGAAGATCTCGTCGGCGACGGCCTGCTGCTGCTCGCGCGTGGGCGACTCGACCACCTCCCACCGCATCGGCTCGCCGTACTGGACGGTCACCTTGGGGAACTGCAGTCGCCTCCAGTTGCGGATCCGCGAGGACCCGTGGATCGCGACGGGGACGACGGGCGCGCCGCTCTCGAGCGCCAGCCGTCCGATTCCGGGCCGGGCGCGCTCGCCCAGGCGCCCGGTGCGCGACCGCCCACCCTCGCAGTACATCGCGATCAAGCCCCCGCGGCCGAGGATGCTCGCCGCCGTGACGAAGGCCTCCTCGTCGCGCGCGCCTCGGCGCACGGGAAACACCCCGCCGTGGGTGTAGATGAACTGCATCGGGCGCTTGAACAGCTGCGACTTGGCCATGAACCTGATCTGGCGGCGCAGGAAGATCCCGATCAGAAAGTGGTCCATGAAGGAGAAGTGGTTGGGGGCCACTATCACCTGTCCCCGGGACGGCACCTGGTCGGATGAGATGCAGCGGGCCCGGAAGAAGATGAACATCACCGGCGTCAGCACGGATCGAACCACGTGGTAGACCCAGTCGGGGTCGCGCGTTCGCGCCCGCTGGTGGAAGCGATCGAAGTACTCGGCCGGCCGCGGATCGCGGTAGACCTGCTCCTTCATCGCGGCCAGCTGCTCGCTCATCGCTCTCGGCCCATCCCTCGACCCGACTCCATCTCAAGTACGGCTACTCCGCTGGGACTCCCCGGTTACGCCGGCCGCGCCCAGTCCCGAGCTCGCGCCACCGCCTCGCCCCAGCGGGCCAGCAGCTGCTCGCGCTCGCCCGGGCTCATGCTCGGCTCGTACCGAGCCTGCTCTCGCCAGCTGTCCCGAACCCCTTCGAAGGTCCACGCCCCGACCCCCACGCCGGCCAGCCACCCCGCCCCGAGCGCGGTCGTCTGCGTCACCTCGGGCACGACGACCGGCACTCCGAGCGTGTCGGCCTGGAACTGCATCAGCCACCGATTCGCGCTCGCGCCGCCGTCGGCGCGCAGCTCGCGCAGGTCGGTCCCGGCCGCCGCCATGGCCCGGACCGCGTCCACGGTCTGGTACGCGATCGCCTCGAGGGTGGCCCGGGCCAGGTGCGCGCGCCCGCTCCCGCGCGTCAACCCCACGATCGTCCCCCGGGCGTACGGATCCCAATGGGGCGACCCGAGCCCGGTCAGCGCGGGAACGAAGTAGACGCCGTCGTTGGACTCGAGCGACGCCGCCAGGTCCTCGGTCTCGCCCGGGGCGGCAATCAGGCCCAGCCCGTCGCGCAGCCACTGCACCGCGGCGCCGGTGACGAACACCGACGCCTCCAGTGCGTACACCGTCGTCTCGCCGATTCTCCACGCGATGGTGGTCAGCAACCCCTCGGGCGATCGCGGCCGCTCGGCTCCGGAGTTCACCAGCACGAACGACCCCGTCCCGTAGGTGTTCTTCGCCAACCCAACCTCCAGGCAGGCCTGACCGAACAGGGCCGCCTGCTGGTCGCCGGCCATCCCCGACACCGGGACCCGGTGGCCGTGAAACGCGTCGGGGTCCGTCTCCCCGAACGCGCCGATGCTCGGCCTGACCTCCGCGAGCGCGCGCTCGGGCACGCCGAAGAGCTCGAGCAGCTCGCCGTCCCAGGCACCGGCGCCGATGTCGAACAGGAGCGTGCGCGAGGCGTTGGAGGGCTCGGTCACGTGCTCGCCCGTGAGCTTGAACGCGAGCCACGAGTCGACCGTGCCGAACACGGCCCGGCCCTGCTCGGCGCGCTCGCGCAGCCCGTCGACGTTGCGCAGCAGCCACTCCATCTTCGTGGCCGAGAAGTAGGGGTCGATGACCAGTCCGGTTCGGCCCCGCAGGAGATCCTCGTAGCCGGCTTCACGCAGCTCGTCACAGCGGGCCGCGGTGCGCCGATCCTGCCACACGAGCGCGCGATGAAGCGGCTCTGCGGTGATCGGATCCCACACGCAGACGGTCTCGCGCTGGTTGGTGATACCGATGGCCTCCAGCCCACCCACGCTCACTCCGGCGTCGGCGAGCGCCTCGCCAGCGACGGCGTGCGTGACCTCCCAGATCTCCTGGGCGTCGTGCTCGACCCAGCCGGGCTGGGGGAAGTGCTGGGCAAATTCCCTGTACGCCCGTCCCACGGGACGGCCTTCGCCGTCGAAGACCAGGCACATCGTCCCGGTCGTGCCCTGGTCGATGGCCAGGATCATGAGTTGCCCTCGATCACCAGGGCCGCAAGCCTATTCGGGCGCTGCGGGCCCCGACCTGGAATGCCCCGACCATGCAGCCCCCGACCTGGCAGAGTCCCGCGCATGGCGCGTGACAGAGTCCCGCGCATGGGGCATTACGACCTGACGGACAAGGTGGCGCTCGTCACGGGTGGCGCCCGGGGAATTGGATTTGCCACCGGCCGGGCGCTCGTGTCTCGCGGGGCCTCGGTGGTGCTCGTCGACCTCGACGCGGGCGCCGCTCAGAACGCCGCAGCCCAGCTCGACGACGCCAAGGCGCTCGGACTCGCCGCCGACGTCACCGACCGGGGCGCCATGCAGCGCGCCGTCGCGACCGCGGTCGAGCGCTTCGGCGGACTCGATGTCGTCGTCGCCAACGCGGGCATCGCCTCGCGCGTGGCCACGTTCCGTGCCGTGTCGTCCGAGAGCTTCGAGCGGGTGCTCGACGTGAACCTGATGGGCGTCTGGCGAACCGTGGATGCCGCGCTACCCGAGATCGTGCGGCGAGGCGGCCACGTCGTGGTGATCTCCTCGATCTACGCGTTCACCAACGGCGCCGGCGCCACGCCCTACGCGATGAGCAAGGCCGCCGTCGAGCAGTTCGGCCGCGCGCTGCGCCTCGAGCTCGTCCAGCACGGCGCCAGCGCGAGCGTCGCGTACTTCGGCTTCATCGACACCGAGATGGTGCATCGGGCCATCGACCGGGACCCGCTCGCCGATCAGATGCTCGCGAGCCTCCCCCGGCCGCTGCGCAAGCGCCTCGCCCCGGCCGCCGCCGGCGAGGCGATCGTGCGCGGCATCGAGCGCCGTCAGCCGCGCATCATCCGGCCGCGCCGATGGACGGTGATGTCGGTGCTCCGCGGCGTCCTCAACCCGATCACCGACGCTCAGCTCGAGCGCGATGCAGCCACCCAGGCCCTCCTCCGCCAGATCGACGCGCGCGCGGGAGAGGACCAGCCGACTACTGCGTAGCGCGTCCAAGACAGTCGTGACGCTCGGACGGGTTGGGCGACGTCGCGGCCGTTCAAATTATTTCCCGCATCGGTCGTCCATCGGAGTAGCGTCGGCCGGGAAGGAGGAGGAGCGTGACCCTCGATCCCAGCCTGCCCGGCGGGGCAAAGCGCGCCCGGACGCATCCGCGCGCGCGATGGGTGGCGCTCGGGCTGGTGTTTGCGCTCGGCGTTGCGGTGTCGACCGCGCTGGCGTCGGCCGACGGGCCGGGGACGTCCAAGCCGCTCACGGTCGCCAACCCGGGGATCACCATCTCGGCG
>DASZHF010000108.1:0-2725 GCA_035938095.1 Solirubrobacteraceae bacterium | reverse complement strand
CTGGGCGTACTGGAGCGTGCGGTCAAAGCACCGCTGCGCCCCGGCCACGCACCCGGCGGCGCCGATCAGGCGCTCGCCCTGGAGCTCCCACATGATGTGGTAGAAGCCCTTGCCCACCTCGCCCAGGACGGCGTCGGCCGGGACGCGTACGTCCTGGAAGGCGAGCAGCGCCGTGTCGGAGGCGTGCATGCCGAGCTTGACCAGCTTCTTCTCGCGCACGACGCCGGGCGAGTCCATGTCGACCAGGAACAGCGTGAAGCCGTCGTAGCCGGCGTCGGGATCGGTCTTGGTCACGAGCACGATGAAGTTCGCGCGGTGGCCGTTGGTGATGTAGGTCTTCGAGCCGTTGATGACGTAGTCCTCGCCGTCGCGCACGGCCCGCGTCTTGATCCCCTTGACGTCTGAGCCGGCGTCGGGCTCGGTGATCCCCAGGCACGAGATCTTCTCCCCGCGGATGGCGGGCGTCAGGTAGCGCCGCTTCTGATCCTCGGTGCCGAAGGCCAGGATCGGAGGGGTGGCCATGTCCGTGTGGACGGCGATGCCCATGGCCAGGCCGCCGGAGTTGGACTTGGTCATCTCCTCGGCGAGCACGAGATTGCAGTAGTAGTCGCCGCCCTGCCCGCCGTATTGCTCGGGCATGGACAGACCCAGGAAGCCCAGCTCGCCCATGCGCTGGAAGACCCAGTCGTCGAAGGTCTCCTCCTCCCAGCGCTCGGAGTGGGGCGCGAGCTCCTTCTCGACGAATCGCCCGATCGACTCGCGCAGGCGGTCGTGGTCCTCGGTGAAGATGAAGCTGCGGCGCTTGGCCCCGAAGTCGGGCTTCAGGACCGACTCGGAGGCGGCGTCACCGGCGGGGGCGCTGGCTGGGCTTGACATGCTTGGGCGTGCTCCTTAGGCGTCGGCGATCGGGGGGAGGACGGTAGCGGACCGCGGCTCTGTAGTAAACAGTAGGACTTCTCACTTACCGCTGCTACGCGCTACTCTCCGCCCGCCCGCCGTGAAGCTCCTGACTCGCGATCCGCCCATGTCCGATCCCCTCCTCTACGAAGTCGACCCGGGTGGGATCGCCACGCTGACCCTCAACCAGCCCGAGACCCGCAACGCGCTGTCGGCGGAGATGCTCGGGGGGCTGCTCGAGGCGCTCGAGCGGGCCGGCGCCGACGACGCCGTGCGCTGCGTGGTCCTCACGTCCTCGCACGAAAAGGTCTTCTCCTCGGGGGCCAACCTCGCCGGCTTCGGCGCGGATGTGCCGCTCGTTCACAAGCACTTCGGCTCGGCCTACTTTCCCCGCCTGTTCCGAACGCTGGGCGAGCTGGGCAAGCCCTCGATCTGCGCCGCCAACGGGCACGTGCTGGCCGGAGCGCTGGGGCTGGCGCTGGCCTGCGACCTGATCATCGCCAAGGAGGGGGCCGCCTTCGGCACGCCCGAGATCAACGTGGGCGCGTTTCCGTTCATGATCATGGCCCTGATCTATCGCAACGTCCCGCGCAAGAAGACCAACGAGCTGCTGCTGCTCGGGGAGCGCCTGTCGGCGCAGGAGGCGCTGGAGGCGGGCATCGTCAACCGCGTGGTGCCCGCCGACGAGTTCGACGACACCGTGCGCGAGTGGGCAACCAAGCTGGCGTCGAAGTCGCCCGTGATCATGCGGTTAGGCAAGGACGCCATGTTCCGCTCGCAGGACATGGCGTTCGCCGACGCCCTCGATTACCTGCGCGCGCAGCTGAGCCTGGCGATGTCCACCGAGGACATCGTCGAGGGAGTCAAGGCGTTCTTCGAGAAGCGCGAGCCGCAGTGGACCGGGCGTTGAGCGATGGCCGCCGAACGACGGGGAGCGTGAGCGATGGCCGCCGAACGACGGGGAGCGTGACCGATGGCGACTGAGACCACGCGCCCCGCGTCGCTGCTGCGCCCCCTGGTCGAGGACCTCCTCGAGCGGCGCGAGCGCATCAAGCTCGGGGGCGGCGAGGAGCGGATCGCCAAGCAGCACGCGGCCGAGAAGCTGACCGCCCGCGAGCGCCTGGACCTGCTCATCGACGAGGGCACCTTCACCGAGATGGGGATGCACGGCCGGCCCCATTTCTCCCAGCGCGCGATGGAGGGTCGCGAGGCGCCGGCGGACGGGGTGATCACCGGCTACGGGAAGGTGGACGGCCGCCTCGTGGCGGTGTGCGCGTACGACTTCACGGTCATGGCGGGGTCGATGGGGATGACCGGGGAGATGAAGGTGGGGCGCCTGCGCGAGCTCGCGCTGACCAAGCGGATCCCCTTCATCTGGCTCCTGGACTCCGCGGGCGCGCGCATCCAGGAGGCGGTGGGGTCGCTGTTCGCCGGCTCGGGTCACCTGTTCCGCGAAGAGGTGGTGATGAGCGGGGTGATCCCCCAGATCGCCGCCCTCATGGGCCCGTGCGCGGCGGGCACCGCCTACATCCCGGGGCTGGCCGACTTCGTCCCGATGGTCAAGGGACGGGGATCGATGGCGCTGGCCGGGCCCCATCTGGTGCGCGCCGCCGTGGGCGAGGACGTCACCCAGGAGGAGCTGGGCGGGTCGCGCGTGCACTGCCGCAAGTCCGGGGTCGGCGACCTTGAGGTGGCCGACGACCAGGAGTGCATCGCCCGCGTCAAGCAGTACCTCTCGTTCATGCCCCAGAACTGCGAAGAGCGCCCGCCGGTGCGCGCCGTGAGCGACCCGATCGACCGCCGCGCGGAGGAATTGCTCGACGTGCTG
>DASZHF010000107.1:0-27066 GCA_035938095.1 Solirubrobacteraceae bacterium | reverse complement strand
GGCGACGAAGCCGAGCGCGCCCAAGACCTCGCGCTCGAGGTCTACCGCCATTTCGGGTGCTTCGGCTTCGCCCGGGTCGACCTCATGCTCGCCGACGACGGCGCGATCTTCGTGCTGGAGGTCAACCCCATCCCGGGCCTGACCGACACCAGCCTCCTGCCCCAGGCCGCCGAGGCGGCCGGCATCGGCTTCGACGACCTGATCGCCCGCCTGCTCGCCCGAGCACTGGCGCGGGGAGCGGTCCCCGCCGCCGGTTAGGGCCCCGCCCGGCTCTCAGCTCTCGCCCGCGGCGAAGTCCTCGGGCGAGACGTGATCGAGGAACTCCTTGAACTTCTCGACCACCTCGTCGGTCTCCTCAACCTCGTGCTCGAACTCGATCGCCGACTCGGCGATCACTTCCTCGGCCGCGTAGATCGGAGCACCCGACCGGACGGCGAGCGCGATCGCGTCGCTGGGGCGCGAGTCGATCTCGACCTCGCGCCCGTTGACGCTCAGGGTGATGGAGGCGAAGAAGGTGTTCTCACGCAGTTCGGTGACGGCCACCTGCGTGCATTTGACGTCCAGCTCCCCGAGCATTTCGCACAGCAGGTCGTGCGTCATCGGCCTCGGAGTGGTCGCGCCCTGGAGCTTCATGAGGATCGACGCTGCCTCCGGGTGCCCGATCCAAATGGGCAGGAACTTGTTGCCATCGACCGTCTTGAGCAGCACGATCGGCTGCTTGCCGACCATGTCGAAGCTCACGCCGTAGATGACCATCTCCTGCACGGGGTGCTCCTGAAGCCGGGGAAGACGGTCAAGTATAGGCCGGCTGTCCCCCGGCCTCGGGGGCGGCGGGTCAGCGGCCCGCGGTCCCGGAGCCTCCGTCGCCCTCGGCCACCACAGCCTGTCCCCGGAGCCTGCGACGGGCGTGCACGGCGTTGAAGTGGAGCGCCAGCCCACCGAACACCACGAACGGAAGGAAGTTGACGACGTGCAGAACGAGCGCGTAGGGCAGCGCCCGGGTGTTCGAGATCCCGTACGCGTTGAGGGCCAGGAGGGCCGCCGCCTCGAACACTCCAAGGCCCGCAGGAACCGGCACGATCATGGCCAGACCCACCCCCACGCAGACCAGGATCCCGGCATCCAGGCCCAGGTGCAGCCCGAAGGCGTACGTCACCAGCCAGGCGGAGACCGACGACAGCAACCACGCCGCCAGGCTCCAGAAGAACCCCATGAAGGCGACCGCGGGACGGTGCAGCCCGCTCAGGCCGGCGACCAGATCCGCGGCTCCCCGCTCCAAGCGCTCGGCGGACAGCAGCGGCAACCGCCCGAGCGGGCGGGCCAGGAAGCGCACCGGGCGGTCCCCGTAGACCACGAGCACGACGATCGTCGCCGCGAGCACTGCCGCCAGCACGATCGCCGCGATTGCCGCCGACCCGAACCAGCTCACGTGGGGAAGCCACGGCTGGGCGGCGAAGAAGATCAGCAGGATCGATAGGACGTCGAACAACCGCTCGACCACGACGGTGCCGACCACTTCGGCCGACGCCGTGCCCGCGCGCTGGCGCAACGTCACCACGCGCGCGGCCTCTCCGGCGCGAACAGCGCGCGCCAGCGCAGCGCTCGAGCCAGAGCGGCGAGTCCGAACGCCCCCAACGCCGGAACGAGCCAGCCGTAGTTGCTGTGAGCCAGCGCCCGGCCGACGCCGGCGAAGTCGACGCCGCGTAGAGCCAGGTACGAGAAGAAGCCGGTTACACAAGCAATTCCGATGTATATGAGGCTCCGAGCGTGCGGAACGTGCAGCCTGCGGGACCCCAGCAGGCTGCCTGACCCGCGGGCGCGCTCTGAGGCAGAGGCGGGCTGCGCCTCGGTCGCGAGGTGGGCGGAGGCGCGGGGGGCGTTTTCCATGGCGGGCACTCGGGGCATGGTTCCGGTGTCACTCAGCGAGCCGGTCGCGTTCATCGCGTCTCTGCGGTCCGGACCGCTTCCGGCCGTTGGGCTAGCGGCCCAGGGCGACGGCTGCAGCCGAGGGCCGGGCTCACCGTCACGGCCCCCCGGACCAAAGGTGACGGCGACCCTCGTCGAGGTCCGTGCGCACGGCAGAGGACGATAGCGAAGGTACCACCGCGATAGCGGAGGGTCCGGCGGTCAGTGACGGCCCGCGCTTCATAGGTTGGCCTCGTAGAAGCGCACGATGAGCCCGGGCGGGCTGCCCGCGATCTCGGTGTCTGCGAGGACGATCCGGGTCGCGGTCTGGGCCACCGCCACGCCGTCGCCTGGGTGGGAGGCGCGAAAGCGGGCAAGCCTCCAGAAGCTGGTCCGCTTCGTGGGCACCGAGAACGCAAACGCCGAAGCCCCCTCGCTCCAGATCACGTGTCTGCCGCTCACCTGGACCGAGCCGCAAGGGGCTCGAGCGCAGGCGTCCAGCACGAGACCCGTGCGGGTGGCCTGACGGCAGCGTTGGAGAACGAGCTGCCCAGCCAGGCCCGAGATGACCTGCCAGGGGCCGGCCCGGGCGTAGATCCACTGACCTGAGCATCGGCCCGAGTCGCGCAAGCGGGGATCGTTGAGGTCGGGGGCCCCGGGCCCCGAGAGGTCGTGGACGTTGCGGTGTCCGGCTATCACCCGGCGCTCGCCGGTATGCCAGTTGACGAACACGTCGCCGCTGGCCCTGCCCGGCGATTGGCCCGTGCCTTCCAGCCACTGGCTCCCGATAGCATCGAACTCGTCCGCCGGACCGGATGCATCTGCGCTCGCGGCTCCGGCGATGGGACGCAGGCTGCCCGTCGCCGCGTCGATCAAGCTCGGCTGACAGCCAAGGACGACCTGGCCGAAGCCCATGGCTGCGGGCGGACAATCCGACGGTACGGTTACGTGCTGCTGCGTGTCCCGTCGCGTGTCGACGATCACCAGCTCCCTGTCCGCCGTCTGGAGAGCGACATAGCGCTGCCCGTCGGAGATCACCACGGGCGGCGCGATGGTCCCGGTCGCTATGACTCGTAGCGGCGCGCCGGGGGCGGCCGCGCGGCGAACGGGCAGGGAGTGCGGAGCCGGGGCCACGCGGCGAACGGGCAGGGAGTGCGGGGCCGAGGCCGCCGGCCTCGCCGGGGGAGGGGCCACCGGATGGGCGGCGATCATCGGGCTCCGTGCGCCGTCGCGGTCAGTGAGCGGGCAGTGTACGTAGTGCACGAAATCTTGCGAAGAGCAGGAGTTTCGTCGTTAAGGTCGATCCCCGCCACCGCCGAATCGCCGGGGCCCATCGAGCTCGGGCGAGCGGGGGAACCAAGTACGGCCGCATGCCGGCCGGGGGCGAATCGCCGCCATCGCGGGCGGCGTAGCGCGCCGCGCGCGAGCCCGTCAGCTAACCCCGTAGGCCGGCGCGCAGCGAGAGCCACGATGGGTCCGAGGTCCCTACCGACATCCCGCGCCACCGCGCTCGCCTGGCCGTTTCTCCGGGCTGCGACGTTGGGCACGGGGCTGATGGCGCTGACATTCCCCTCCGGCGCCGGCGCAAGCGCGTGGCCGCTGAAGCTCGGGAGTACCGGCGGACGGGTGACCATGGTCCAGGGCGCGCTCCACCAGCCCGCCGACGGAACCTACGGGAGACGCACGAGCGAAGCAGTCTGGCGCTTCCAGGCGCGTCACGGATTGCTCGTCGACGGGCAGGTCGGCCTGGTCACCTGGAGAGCGCTGAGGCCCGCGATGCGGCCGGCCCCGGGTCGAGGAGCTCTTGCCCCCGCTCGAACCCCGCACCGGCGCCCAGCGCGGGTGCGCGCCGCAGGATCTCGCCGCGCCGCGGTGGCCCTGGTGCAGAGGCGCCTGCGCCTGAACACGGACGGCGTCTTCGGCCCGGCTACCCAAGCCGCGATCAAACGCCTGCAGCGCCGCGACGGCCTGCAGAGCGACGGGGTCGTGGGGCCGGCGACCTGGCACGCGCTGGGCATCCGCGGACACCACGCGCCGCTGCGCGCAGACCGAACCGGTCGCGACCCCGCGACCGGACCGGGCGCCATCCCGAGTGAGGTTCGGCAGGCGATCGCGGGAGCGGATCGGATCGCTCGGCTTCCGTATCGCTACGGAGGAGGCCATCGCTCCTTCCACGACAGCGGTTATGACTGCTCGGGTAGCGTCTCCTACGTCCTGCACGCGGCGGGCGTTCTCGACCAGCCGCTCGACTCCTCCCAGCTGATGTCGTGGGGAAGTCCGGGTCCGGGCCGCTGGATCACGGTGTACTCCAACCCGGGGCACGCGTTCGCCGTCATCCACGGGCGCCGCTTTGACACCAGCGGGGCACAGGCGGGGTCGCGGTGGCAGCCGACGGCGCGCAGCTCCGGGGGTTACGTGGCGCGCCACCCCGCTGGCCTTTAGGAGCTGCTCCGCGTCACCGGCGGCTTGGGGAGCTTCGATTAGCGGGCCGTGCGGAGCTCTGATCAGCGGGCCGTGGGGAGCTCCGATCAGCGGGCCGCGGCGCTCTGGCGCACCTGCTCTTCCGTTATCGCCCATAGCCGACGCGCCGCGTCGGAGTCCTGGGCCTCCGCCGACGGCGCGACCCGGCGCTTGTCGACGAAATAGCCGCCCTGCTCGCCGGCGGGGTCGGGAGAGTCGGCCAGCCACACGAGCGTCTCGGCGCCCTTCTTGGGTGTCCGCGTGAAGGGGCGGATCAGGGTCATCGCCAGGCTCATGAGCGTTCCGTTGTTGCGATTGAAGCCGGTCGCCACCAGCCCGGGGTGAAAGCAGTTGGCGGTCACGCTCGTCCCCTCCAGCCTTCGGGCCAGCTCAGCCGTGAGCAGGATGTTCGCCAGCTTCGTTTGCCCGTAGCGGGCGAAGCCGGCGGCCACCCGTGATGAGCGTCTGCGGTACAGATCCTCGGCGTCGAGGTCATCGAACGGAATGTGAGCGCCCCGATGGGCGTCCGAGCTGGTGGTGACGATCCGAGCGGGGGCGCTCTGCTCGAGCCGACCCAGGAGCAGCGTGGTCAACAGGAAGGGCGCCACCTGGTTCACGGCCCAGGTCAACTCGATGCCGTCCTCGGTGAGCTGCCGATCCCTGTGGACCGCACCCGCGTTGTTGATCAGGACATCCAGCCGGGGATAGCGCTCGAGGACTTCGGCAGCCAAGCGCCTGACCGACGCCTGGGACGCGAGGTCGGCGACCAGTACGTCCACCGGGGCGGCAGGTCCCCAGCCGGCCTGGCTCGCGCGCGCGATCCTCTCCGACGCCTCGGCGGCCCGCGTGTCGCTGCGCGCCACGATCGCCAGCCTGGCGCCTTTTTCGGCCAGCGCCTGGACGGCCGCCAGGCCGATGCCCCGGGTCGCCCCGGTGATCAGGACCTGCTTGCCGGCTACACCGGTCCACTGCGCCACTGCTGTGCCTCCTCACGGTCGAGCAGCCAAGTCCCGGCGGCCTGGGGTAACCTACCCGGCCGTCGCGGGCCAGGGCAGGGGTTCGAGGCGTTCAAAGGGCCTCTGGCAGGGGCCTCCAGCTAGACGTAGGAGAGGGCCGGGGCCGTAATGGATCCGGCCCTTCGTCATCGCTCCCGCCGCTGCTCTGCCCGGTCGCCCGCGGCCTCCACGCCCGCGCTCGCGAGCACCTCCCTGCGCATGTGCGCAAGGCGTACCGCGGGTACGACGTACCAGACGCTGACGAACAGGACGACCAGAACCGCGGCGGTGATCGCTGCCGTGAGGCTCCCGAACAGGACGTGGGTGATGAGCAGGACGGCGCCCGTCACGGCCAGGGCAAGGACGCTGAGACCCGTGATGGTGAGCCGGTTGGCGGTGACCACGATGAACGCCTTCGCGTGATGCCTGAACAGCAGGCGGTGATGCATGGACGGCGCGATGAGGAGCACCGACGCCACCGCCGTGCACAGGAGGGTGGCGAAGTAGAGCTTGCGCTCGAAGTCGGTGACCTTCTGAAAACCCTGGTTGAACGGCGCGACGAGGAGGAACGCGAACAGGACCTGCACACCGGGGAGGGCGACACGCAGCTCGTTGAGCAGTTCGAGCAGGTTGCGGTCGAGGCGCTCCTGCTCCGTTTCATGACGATCGAGGGCGGCGTCTTCGTCTGACACCGTATGAAACTTAGCGCCGATCCACCCACCTTCGCGAGCGACCGCCGGGCCGGCGTCAAAAGATTGTTATCGAGCGCCCAGTGCGGGACGTGTTGCCGTTGGCGTCGGTGACGGTCAGGATCGGCGTGTACGTACCCGGAAGGGGGTAGGCGTGCTGGGCGCTGATCCCGGTTCCGACGGCGCCGTCGTCGAACCACCACGAATAGCTCACGATCGACCCGCTCGAACTGGACGCATCGAACGACACGGTCTGCCCGGCGCTCGGCGTCGCGGGCGAGAACACGAACGAGGCCACCGGCGGGCCGCTCGAGTTGGGCGGTGGCTGATTGGGTGGCGGGGGCGACTGGTTAGGTGGCGGGGGCGGCTGGTTGGGCGTCTGCGGCTGGGACTGGGCGCTCACCGTGACGGAATGGCCCGTGCGCGACGTGTTGCCATTGGAATCGGTCACGGTCAGGATCGGCGAGTAGGCGCCCGGGGTCGCATAGGCGTGCTCCGCCGTCACCCCGCTGCCGGTGGCCCCGTCGTCGAACCACCACGAATAGCTCACGAGCGATCCGCTCGAGCTCGAGCCGTCAAACGAGACCGTCTGCCCGCTGAGCGGTGACGCCGGCGAGAACACGAACGACGCCGACGGCGGTCCGGTCTGGTTGGGCGGCGGCTGGTTCGGCGGCGGCTGGTTCGGTGGCGGCTGGTTCGACGGCGGCTGCTGCGCCAGCCCGCTGACCGTGAACGACCGGCCCGTGCGCGATGTGTTACCGCTCGCGTCGGTCACCGTGAGGATCGCCGTGTAGGACCCGGGCGCCGTGTAGGTGTGCTGGGCGCTGACCCCACTGGCCCCGGCTCCGTCGTCGAACCACCACGAGTAGCTCACGATCGACCCGCTCGAGCTCGACGCATCGAACGACACCGACTGTCCCGTGCTCGGCGAGGCGGGCGAGATGACGAACGAGGCCACCGGCGGGCCCGTCGAGTTGGGCGGTGGCTGGTTCGGCGGCGGCTGATTGGGCGGCGGCGGTCCAGTGCTGGAGGGGGTGGGAGCGAGAACGCAGGCCGAGAACGAGGAGGTGTTCGCAGCGGAGGGATCGGTGGCGGTGGCGGTCACTCCGCGCCCGGCGGCGACCTGCCCGACCGTCAGCGACCAGCTCCCGCCGGAGGTGCTCACGGAGCCCAGGTAGTGCGCCCCCTCAGGATCTGAGCAGCCTGAGTTCGAGAAGGCTTCGACGCGGGCCGTGCCAGGCGTCGCGGTTCCCGCGATCGTAGTCGAGCTCGGCCCGCTCGAGACCGAGCTGATGGTCGGAGCCGGGGCGGTCGCGTTGCCCCCGGAGGTCAGCGCGATGCCGAGATGGCTGTTGGCGAAGATCGCGTTGCCGAGAATCTGCTCGCCGGTCGTGCTCGCGCCGTTGACCTCGACGCCGTTCCCGGCGTTCGCGATCGTGTTGCCGGCGCCGACGGCCGTACCCCCGATCGTGTTGTGCGCGGCGCCGCCCCCGATCGAAATCGCGTCGGTGCCGAGATTGGCCAGCACGCCAGACCCGTCGGCGGTGGTCCCGATCAGGTTGCCCTGGAGCACGTTGCCGGTCGCGCTCGAGCCGTAGACGGCGACGCCGGAGTCCGTGTTACCGGAGATCAGGTTGCCGGCGCCGGCGGCCGTCCCGCCGATCGTGTTGTTGGGCGCGTCGCTGATCGCCACGCCATCGACGTTGCCCACCGCGCCGGTGCCAGCCGGGTTGGTGCCGATGTAGTTGCCCTCGATCAGGTTCGCGTTGGCCCCCGAGAGCGCCTCGACGCCGTTGAAGACGTTGCCGGAGATCACATTGCGCGCGCTGGGCGTGGTGCCGCCGATCGTGTTGCCGGTCGCGCCACCTTCGAGGAACACGCCCTCCTTGGCGTTTCCGATCGCCGCGGTCCCGGCGGCGTTGGTGCCGATGTAGTTGCCCTGGACCAAGTTTCCGGTAGTCCCCGGGGCGTAGATGTCGACGCCGTTCTGAGCGTTGCCCGAGATCAGGTTCCCGGCGCCGGGCGCCGTGCCGCCAACCGTGTTGTTCGCCGCATTGCCCCCGATGTAGACCCCGCCGTCGGGGCCGCCGTTGGCGACTGCGGCCGTACCCGGTGCGTTGGTGCCGATGTAGTTGCCCTCCACGACGTTGCCGGTGGCCCCGGCGGCGAACAGCTCGACGCCGTCATCCCGGTTCCCGGCGACGACGTTCCGCGCGCCCGGCGTGGTGCCGCCGATCGTGGTGTGCGTAGCCCCGCCGGTCACGAGCACGCCGCGCCGGTTGGCCACCGCGGCTGTGCCGGCCGCGTTGATGCCGACGTAGTTGCCCGCGATCACGTTGGCGGTTGTGCCGGCGTCGGACACCTCGACCCCGTCGCCCGTGTTACCCGAGATCAGGTTGCCTGCGCCCGCGGCCGGGCCGCCGATCATGTTGCCCGACGCCCCCTGGACTATGTAGATCCCCCGGTCGGCGTTGGGCTGCGCGCCCGTGCCGGCTGCGTTGGTACCGATGTAGTTGCCCTCGATCACGTTGGACGTCGTCTGCGCGCCTATGAGGAACACCCCGGAGCCCGTGTTGCCCGAGATCAGGTTTCGGTCGGCCGCGGTCGTGCCGCCCACGGTGTTGTTCGAGGAGCCGTTGCCGATGTAGACGCCCGTCCCGTTCGGAAGCGCTGCGCCGGAGTGCGTTCCGATCTCATTGCCCACGATCCGGTTTGCGCTGTGCTGGTCGATCTGGATACCGACCGCCCAGCCGGTGAGGGCCAGCCCGCGCACGGTGACCGAGTTCGCTTCGATCAGCAGTCCGGATGCGCTCGAGGTGCTGGCGCCATCCACGCGGATCAGCGGGCTGCCGGAGAAGCCGGGCTGCGTGGTGCCGTCGACTACGACGGGGCCCGTGATGGCCGGCAGCGGCGACGCGGGGGCGATCGTCTGCGAGCCGCTTCCGATGCTGAAGTCGATCACGTCGCTCCCGGCCTGCGCATTGGCGCTCTGGATCGCGGAGCGCAGCGAGCCCGGGCCCGAGTCGGCCGCCGTGGTCACCATCAGAGTGGATGCGCCCGCATTCCCCACCGCAGCGGCGAGCAGCACCAATAACGCTCCTGCTAGCGCGAGCGGAAGCGAGCGTAATAGCCGTCGTGACCGTTGCTTCGTGCTTCCGAGCACTCGACCAACCCCCGGGCGGTAGCAGCCACCCTGACCAGTGTTACCTCCGGCTCTCGCCGACCAAGCGGGCTTTGCCGTGTGAACATAACGTGGTCGGGCGGTCAAATGCAAGGCCGGACCGTGAACTCAGGCCCGGCCGCTGACGCGCCAGGCCGGCAGGGTTACGTAGGGTTTGAGGCGGTGGAGCAGGGGATCCGCACGGCCCGCCGCCGGGCGCGCAGCGCAGCCGCCGGTCACGTCCGGCGCCGACCGCGTCACCGGCGGGCCGCTCGACGCTGTCCAAGCAACGACCGGGGGCCGCTTCCGGCGGGGCGCTGACGGCCACGCTGGCCCTGGCCCCCGGGGCGCGCTACCCGGCGACCGAACACCGCGTCGGCCTCCTGCTGGTCGACGATCAGACCGGCCAGCCGGTGGGACTCGACTACACCAACCAGACCACGACACCCGGCGGGGCGGGCAACGTCGGCACCGTTAGGTTGGACATCCCGCAGGGGACCCAGCTCCCCAATCGTGTGCGCGGTTACGTCATCGCGGACGTCTTCCCGCTCGCCACGCGCACTCTGTAGGAGCGCCCAGCGGTATTTCTGTCACACCTTGACAGCCTCTCCACACCTGGTCCCAAGAAGCGGCCAGCGCGAGACGATGCGGATCCACACTCAAGTCCCAAACGCGGCTGAGTGTGCGTCCAACCCTGTCGATCCCCGCGGGCCGGAAGTGAACCAAAATTAGGTTGACAACCAGTCTCCCCGGATAGAGAATCGCTGTAGGAGGCTGCGCTTGATGCGCGCACACTGCGGAGGTGTGACATGCGTTGGCTTCAGCAGGGGGGCCTGGGCGCGCCGCCAACCCGCGCCGAGGCCTTCGGTGGAACCGGTGGCCGCTAGGTCGTCGCGCAGCCTGCGCATCGCCCAGGTGGCGCCGGTCGGCACCGCGGTCAAGCCCGGCGCGGGCGAGTCGGTCGAGGAGCTCGTGTCTCTGCTCACCGAGGAGCTGGTGCGGCGCGGGCACCAGGTGACCCTCTTCGCGACTGGGGACTCGCAGACCTCGGCGAACCTCCAGGCGTTCTACGAGCACGGGTACGAGGACGACCAGGAGCTGTGGGACTGGGAGTTCACCGAGACCATGCACGTCGCAAACGCGTGCACGCGGGCAGACGAGTTCGACGTCATGCACTACCACAGCTACCACTTCGCGCTTCCGTTCACGCCGTTCGTCCACATCCCTAACGTGCAGACGCACCACGCCAAGCTCAGCCCTGCGATTGCCGCGGCGTATCACTACTTCGCTGAGGTGCATGTGGTGGTCGCCTCCCAGTTTCAGCGCCGCCACTTCGAGGGGCGTCCCAACGTGGAGCTGATTCACCAAGGGATCGACACCGAGGTGGTCCCGTTCTCATCCCACCCCGGGGACTACCTGCTCTTCGTCGGGAGGATGATCGCCGACAGGGGGCCAGCGCAGGCGGTTGAAGTCGCGGCCGCGAGCGGTATGCCGCTGGTTCTGGCCGGTCCAGCCGAAGAAGGGTTCGAGGAGGAGATAGCCCCGCTGCTGGACGCGGATCGCGTGACCTACGTCGGGCGGGTGGACCCGACGCAGCGCGATCGGCTGCTAGCGGGCGCGGGCGCGCTCGTGTATCCGCTCAGGTACCCCGAGCCGGTCGGCCTGGTCGTGATCGAATCCATGGCCTGCGGTACCCCCGTGGTCGCGGTCGGTATCGGAGCGGTCCCGGAAATCGTCGAGCCGGGGCGCACCGGCTACCTAGCCGGTACGTGGGAGGAGCTTGCGGCGAAGGTCCCCGACGCACTGCTGCTCGATCGCGCGGCCATCCGCGCGCGGGCCGTCGAGCGCTTCGACTTCAGGCGCATGGTCGATCAGCACGAGCAGCTCTACCTGCGCCTGGCGGGCGACGGGACGGAGAACGGGCGTGCGAGCGCGCGGTGAACTCCTCGCTCCGGTGACGACCTGAGGCTCGCGGCGGGCCGGCTCAGCACCCCGAGGCCATCCTCGCCATGATGCGCCAGTGGCGGATTCCCAGGTCCAAGTCGAGCGCCAGGGCGAGGTCGCGATCGTTCGCCTCGATCGCCCGCCCGCCAATGCGCTGACTCCCGATGTGCTGGCGGACCTCATCGCCGCGCTGGAAGAGGTCGCTGCGTCGCCGCCGGGTGCGCTCGTGGTGGCGGGGCGCGACGGCGTCTTCTCCGCGGGCGCCGACCTCAAGCTCATCCCGAACTTGGACCCGGCTGGCCAGCGCGAGATGGTGCGCGGCATCAACGGGCTGTGCCTGACCACGTACGCCCTTCCATTCCCGGTGATCGCCGCGGTGACGGGCCACGCCATCGCTGGGGGGTTCGTCTTTGCAATGTGCTCAGACCTGCGGATCGCCGGCGCGCAGGGCCGCTACGGCCTCACCGAGGTTCGGGTCGGCGTGCCCTATCCGGCCGCGGCGATCGGTGTCGTGCGTGCCGAGTTAGGGGCCCCAGCAGCGCGATTCCTGGCCCTGGGCGCCGGCCTCGTCGACGCCGCTTGGTGCTTGCGCCACGGCGCCTTTGACGAGGTGGTCGACGACGGAGCGGTCCTCGACCGCGCGCTGGCACTCGGCCGCGAGTTGGCGCAGATGCCGGCCGAGGTCTACTCGCGCACCAAACGCGAGCTACGCGGCCAGACGCTGGAGTGGATGCGCGACGCGGTCGAGCGTGACCCACTGCTAGGCGCGTGGGTCGACGATGAGGGCCGCGCCGCCGCGCAAGGCGCGCTGGCTGGCAGGACGGCGGATCCAGGCGCCGCGGGGTCAACCGCCTAGCGCGCGCGATGCGGCGACTGTTCGGTGGGGATCGCCGAGTCTGGCTCGGGGTGCTAATCGTCGGCGTGCCCTGCCTGGGGTGGTGCGCGTACTCGGTGTTGCGCCCGCGTGACTACTTCACCGGCACCAACAGCGTGATCCCGACCACGACGATCGCCGAGATCGCGCCCGGGCATCGCGCCTGCGTGCCCGGCCTGCAGTTTCCCGCGGGCACGGGCCGGGTGCGGGTGGCGATCTCCACACCGAACCCCGCCGGCGCACCCACCTTCTTGCGCGCGGACGTCGCCGTCGACGGCGCCCGCCTGGTCTCGCACGCGCAGCGCACGCTCCCAGCGCAGCTCGTCGACTTCTCGATTCCCCGCCTGGGAGCTCGACCCGCGAGCGTCCCCGGCGGCCTGTGCCTGACCAACCTGAGCGGCGCGGCGACGCTGGTGGGCGGCTACCCCGGCCACGGTCCGGGGGACGCGTTGCCCCGTCTCGACGGGCGTCCGCTGGACGCACGGGTGGCCGTGTGGTTCGCGCCTCCGGCTGGGCAACGCCGCAGCCTGGTTTCCCTCGCGACCGACATCTTCGCCCGCGCGGCGCTGTTTCGCCCCGGCTTCGTGGGCCGCTGGACGTACTGGCTCGTGGTGGCACTGCTCCTGCCCGTCCTGGCGCTGGCCAGCCTGCGACTGCTCGCCGGCGCCGGCGCGGGCGTGTCGCCCCGGCGCATAGGGCTGGGAGGTGCGATCGCCGCGATCGCGGTGCTCAACGCGTTGGCCTGGTCGCTCATCACCCCTCCCTGGGACGCCCCGGACGAGCAGTCCCACTACGCCTATACGCAGTACCTGGCTGAGACCGGGCGGACTCCCCACTACGAGTTGGTCCACCAGCGATACTCGAGCCTGGAGACCGCGGCGCTCGAGGCCACCCGCTTTGACACGTACCACCTCTCTCCCCAGGGGCGGCCCCCCTGGCTGGTGGCCGAGGCACATGCGGCGCGCGTACGGCTGCAACGGGAAGCCGAGACGCTGCCGCGCAACAACGGGGGGGTGCTCGAGTCGGGGTTCTACAAGCCCGCCTACTACGCCCTCACCCTTCCGGCCTACTACGCCGGGCGTGACGCGTCCGTGTTCGATCAGCTGTGGCTGATGCGACTCGTGTCCGTGCTGCTCGCCGCGGTCACTGCTGCGTGCACATACGCCCTGGTCCGCGAACTGTTCCCCGGTTCGACGGTGTTCGCGACCGGGGCGGGTCTGCTGGTCGCCCTCCAGCCCATGATCGGCTTCATGTCCGGCGTGGTCAACAACGATGCGGGCATCGCGGCCGGCGGCGCGGCGCTTCTGTATCTGCTGGTCCGCGGTCTGCGCCGCGGCCTGACCGCGCGCCTGGGCGTCGCGATCGGGCTCGTCCTGGCGCTGCTTCCCCTGCTGAAGTCGATCGGCTATGCCCTTTACCTTCCGGCCGCCCTGGCGATCGGGGCGATGCTCTGGCGCCAGCGCGGCGCCCGGGCCCGGGTCGCTCGCGGAGGGGCACTGGTCGGGGCGTTCGCGGTCGGTGAGGTCGTGTGGGGCCTGACCGCGCTCGCGCTTGGCACCTCGTTCTTCGCGACGCCGGACAACGGTGCCCCGGGCGCCAGCGGCCTGGGCGGCCAGAGTCCGCTCAGCCATCCGTTCGGGTACCTCTCCTACCTGTGGCAGGTCTTTCTCCCCCGCCTGCCCGGTATGACCAGTCACGGCGAAGGGCCGGGATGGGCGGCATACACGGTCTACGTCAAGCGGGGCTGGGCCGATTTCGGTTGGGTGGCCACGACGTTTCCCGACTCGGTCTACGTGGTGATCGCCACGGTGATGTTCACCGTCGGGGGGCTGGGCGTGGTCGCGCTGTGGCGCGAGCGCCGCGCCGCGCGGGCGCGGGCGGTGGAGCTGGCTGTCCTCCTGCTGGCCGTGCTCGCGGTGGTCGCAGCCATCCACGCCGCCTTCTACCGGGGGCCATCACTGTTCGTGGCCGAGGCCGGGCGCGAGGCGTTTGCCGCCTTCGCCGCTCTTGCGGTGGTCGTGGTGGGGGCCTGCGTGGCGCTAGGTCGCCGGCGCGCGCCGCTCCTCGTAGGCGGGCTGGTCACGGCGACGGCCGCGCTCTCGTACGCGTCTGCGCTTCTGGTGCTGAGCGCCAACTTCAGTTGAGCCGGCGGCGCCTCGATCCTGCACCAGGGCGCCCCCATCCTGCACTACGGCGCCCCAATCCTGCACCATTACGCGCGTCTTACTCGGAGCCGCTAGGGTGGCTTCACCCGGCCGCTAGGGTGGCTTCGTCTAGCAGGGCAGCTAAACGGGCTTCGTGTCTCGATTGCGGAGCGGACCGATCCGATCGGGCTGCGCCGAAGAGGGGAGATCAACCGTGATCCATGAGGCGACGCACCCGCGAAGTGCTGGCGCACACGTGCCCGTGGCGGGAGTGCCGGCTTCGGATCTAGGGCCGGCCTTCTGGCGCGACACGTTGGCCGGTTACGCCGAGCCGCGTCCGCTGCGCAGCGTGTTCGACGTTCTGACCTCGGTGATCCCCTACCTGGCCCTTTCGGTGCTGGCCTACACGGCGATCGCGATCTCGCCCGTGCTGACGCTGGTACTCGCGCTCCCGACCGCCGGCTTCCTGCTGCGCACCTACATCGTCTTCCACGACTGCACGCATGGATCCTTCTGGCGGTCTCGGCGAGCCAACGCGTGGCTCGGCACCTTCTGTGGCCTGCTCGTGCTGTCCCCGTTCGTGCGCTGGCGCCACGACCATGCTGTGCATCACGCATGCTCCGGCGATCTCGACCGGCGGGGTGTGGGCGACCTTCCCACGCTCACCGTGGCCGAGTATGAGGCCCGCTCCAGGCGGGACCGTCTCGCGTATCGCATGATCCGCGCACCGCTCGTGATGTTCGGGATCGGGCCTGTCATCGCGATGATGGTCGGCCCCCGCTTCACGACCCGCAATGCGAAGCCCAGAATGCGGCGGAGCGTGATCGGAACGGACATAGCCCTCGTAGCGATCATCGGGCCGCTGTGCTGGCTGATCGGATGGGACAACTTCCTGCTCGCGTGGGCGCCGGCGGCGGTGCTCGCCGGCGCGGCGGGCATCTGGCTGTTCTACGTTCAGCACCAGTTCGAGGACGCCTACTGGCAACAAGGTGAGGGCTGGAGCTACGCGGACTCGGCATTACTGGGCAGCTCGTACCTCAAGCTTCCCCCGCTGCTGCAGTTCTTCACCGGCAACATCGGGCTGCATCACGTTCATCACATGAGTGCGCGGATCCCGAACTACAACCTGCAGCGCGCCCACGACGAGAACCCCGTGTTCCACCGGGTTCCCACCCTCTCTCTGTGGGACGGACTACGCACCGCGCGGCTGAAGCTCTGGGACGAGGACAGCGGACGGCTCGTGACCTTCGCTCAGGCCCGGGCCCGTCAAGCCCGGCCGAGCGTCAGCGGCGCGGCGCCTGGCGCCGCGGCCTAGTCACCCCGTTTCTCGAACACGAGCCGGTAGTGGTCGAGCAGCTCCCGCTCGAAGCACACCATGTTCGCGCTCACGCCCGAGGTGAACGCGAGACGGAAGTCGGCGCTGGTGAGCCAGCGGGGGAGAAGCTGGAGCTTGAACAGCGTCTTCCTGAAACTCCGCGCCCCGATCCGCCGGTTCCACTGGCGGATGGTTTCGATGTAGTCGAGCCGGCCGCTGGTACTCGACACGATCCGGAAGTAGGGGTCGGCGCTGCGGATGATCTGCTCCTGGCCAAAGGGCAGCCACGAGCCGGGAAACTGACGACCCATGAGGGCGATGTACCAAGCGTCGGTGTCTCGGGGGGGGAGCGCGCGCAGAGCGTCGATGTCGACCTGCTCGGCCGGGATCATGTTGCGCCCGAAGACCATCGTCTGCAGGTAGAAGCGGCCCTTGCGGGGCAGCAGGCTTCCGACTCGGGCGAACAGCCCGCGATAGATCTCTTCCTGACGTCCCTCGCGATAATCGTCCGGTGAGCAGAAGTGCTCGAAGGCGCCCAGGCTCGCCACGGCGTCGAACGGGCCAAAGCTCTCGGCGGTGACTTGCCGCGCATCCTGGAGGTGGACGTCCAGGCCGTGGCGCCGGCACGCAGCGACCTGCGCGGAGGACAGGGTGACGCCCACCCCGGTGGCACCCTGATTGCGAGTGAAGTTCAGGAGCGCCCCCCAGCCACACCCGAGGTCGAGCACCCGTCGGCCGGGGCCGATGCCTATCTGCTCGGCTACGTAGTTGTGCTTGCGCCGCTGAGCCTCCTGAAGACTGAGCGAAAAATCGCCGTCGTACTTGGCTCCACTGAAGTCCGCGAGCTCCCCCAGGCTGAGCCGGAAGATGCGATCGATCAGCGAATACGTGAACTCGAGATCTGCGCGGTCAGCCATCTGTGGGCCAAACGGTAGCCGCCCTCAGAGCCTGGGCTTCCACTCGTCGTAGCGTTCGAGTCCGTCGTCCGGGATGGGCTCCCAGACGGCGGCGTAGGCCACGTAGTTGCGCCAGCTCGGCCTGACGCCCGGGTCACCGTCGAAGGCGCCCATGCGGATGCTCATCTGCCTGGGGTCGTCGGGGTTGCGGCTGAAGAGGTGCGCCCCGCATTCGCGGCAGAAGCACTTCTCAAACCCGCCGTCCGGGTGGCGCCACGCCTGGACCAGCTCCTCGCCCTGGAGTAGCCGGAAGGTGCGGCCGTCGATTCGGGCCTGGGCCGACGCGGCGGCTCCCGTGCGGCGCTGGCAGCGGGTGCAGTGGCAGTACCCGGCGGCCGGTGCAGGTTCGGTGAGCTCGAAGCGGACGCCCCCGCACAAGCATCCCCCGGTCAATACGGGATCGGGCACGAGCGCTTGGGCCTAGCCGATGGGTACGGGTTGGCGGAGTCGCCGGAGCGCCAGGCGGGGATCGAGCAGGCGCAGCGAGGAGCGGCGGCGGCTCGCGACTTCCTCCAGCGCGCGCGCCATGACCGGGTCGCTGGCGGCAGCCCGGAACATCGCGCGTTCGTTGGCGCGCAGCTTGCGTCCGGAGGACATGTCGGCGATCAGCCAATGCTCGAGGCCGAGGCGGCGCCGGAACGTCCACCGGTAACGCTCGAGCGCGCCGTCGAGGTCGCCGCCGTCGAGCAGCGCGGTGCGGGTGTGGTCTACGAGCCAGTCGGCGCTCTCGAAGGCCCAGCCGCAGCCGACGCCGAAGGACGGGTCGGTGGCGAGGGCGGCGTCGCCCACAAACGCGACACCGGGTCGGGCGGCAGGGCGCATTACGTTCGGCACCTCGAGCTTGCCGACCAGCTTCGAGGCGCGTTCTGCCCCGGCGATATCCGGGCCGTCGGGCAACGCCGCGACCATGCGCCGGTACGCACCTTCGGGGCCGGCCCGAAACTCCCCAAGCCGCGAGCGGTGGGGTGCGGCGACGACGACCGTGAGATCGTCCTCGTTGGGAAACGCGGCCGCCCCGTCGGGATCGAGAAACCACAGCCGTGCGCGCGTGGTGGCCGGGCGGATGCCGCGCCAGTAGGCGAAGTAAAAGAAGCGGTTGTGCGGGCGCACCCGACCGGGCACGCGCGCCAGACGCGCGACGGTCGACCCGCGACCGTCGGCGCCGACCACGAGCCTCGCGCGGATCGCCTGGACCTCGTGGTTTGGAGTCTCGACCTCGACGCCACCCGGACGCCCGTCATCGCCCAGCAGCCCAACGACGGTCAATCCTGGGAGAAACTCGACGCCGGGTGTGCCCGCGGCCAGCTCGCGCAGGATCGGGTCCAGCGTCCAGCGCGTTACGCCATAGCCGTAGGGAACATCGCTCGGAAAGAGCATCCAGCCCCCATAGGGCGACCACGCCGCTGCATGGGTGCGCACCGCTCCCCGCTCCTCGATCAGGGACGCCAGCCCCAGGCGCTCGATCGTGGGCACGGCGCTAGAGAGGATCTGATGGGTGCAGACCACCTTGTAGGCGTTGGGATCAGGCCGCCGCTCGATCAGCGCCACCCTCGCCCCGGCCAGGGCGAACAAGCGCGCGGCGCTACAGCCCCCGATGCTCGCACCGACCACGACGACATCGAATCCAGCCCGCACCGGCATCCCCGGCAGACTATTTCGCAGGGCACGGTCCCCGGGCCGCAGTTAGGTCGGCGCATGGCGGCGGGAGATGTCCGCCGCGGGCGGGGCTTCCGCCCAGGCCCGGTGCGAACATGTGTTCGTGTCATCCGAGGCCTCGATCCTGCACGCCGACCTGGACGCGTTCTACGCCTCCGTCGAGCAGCGAGACGATCCGCGCCTGCTCGGGCGCCCGGTGATAGTGGGGGCGGGGGTCGTGCTCGCCGCCAGCTACGAGGCCAGGGCCTGTGGGGTTCGGACGGCGATGGGCGGCGCGCACGCCCGTCGCCTGTGCCCGCAGGCGGTCGTGGTGTCGCCCCGGATGTCGGCCTATGCGCAGGCCAGCAGGGCGGTGTTCGAGGTCTTCGAGCAGACCACGCCGCTGGTCGAGGGGCTCTCGATCGACGAGGCGTTCCTCGACGTGCGGGGACTCGAGCGGATCTCGGGCCCGGCGACCGAGATCGCCGGGCGGCTGCGGCGGGAGGTCCGCGAGCGCGTCGGCCTCCCGATCACGGTCGGGGTCGCGAGCACCAAGTTCCTCGCCAAGGTGGCCAGCGCGGTGGCCAAGCCCGACGGGCTGCTGGTCGTGGCGCCCGGCCGCGAGCTCGGCTTTCTCCATCCCCTCCCGGTCGAACGGCTGTGGGGCGTGGGCCCCGCCACCGCCGCCAAGCTTCGCGAGCGGGGCCTGGTGACCGTCGGCCAGGTCGCGGGACTCGCCGAGGCGGCGCTCGTCTCGATCCTCGGCCAAGCCGCGGGCCGCCACCTCCACGCCCTCGCCCACAACCGGGATCCCCGGCTCGTGCGTACGGGCCGGCGCCGGCGCTCGATGGGTGCCCAGCGCGCCCTCGGGCGGTCACCCAGACCCTGGAACGAACTCGACGTCCCGCTGGTCGCCTTGGTTGACCGTCTCGGCCGCCGGCTGCGCGGGGCCCGACGGGTGTGCCGCACGGTCACGCTTCGGTTGCGCTTCGACGACTTCTCGCGCGCAACTCGATCGCACACCATGGGTGAGGCGACGGCGCACACCCAGGCGATCCTCGCCACCGCGAGAGGACTGCTCGCCACGGCCGTGCCGCTGATCGAGGCCCAGGGCATCACGCTCCTCGGAGTGTCGCTTTCCAACCTCGAGGACGACGGCGCGATCCAGCTGGCGCTCCCGTTCGATCAGGCCCACCCAGGCGCCCTCGATGCCGCACTCGACGCCATCCGCGATCGCTTCGGCTCGGCCGCGATCACCCGCGCGGTGCTCCTTGGCCGCGATCCGGGGCTGACGGTTCCTTTACTCCCCGACTAGGTCTCTGTCGCCCGTTGCCTTTGCCGCTTTGGCCCGCGTTCGGGTCGGCGGCGCCGGGGAGAGCAGCGCGAGCAGCTCTGCCATCGAGCGCTCGACGCCGGTGGTGAGGATGTCGATGTCGTTCGAGCTGTCGTAGTCGGCGCTGACACCGAAGTACAGGCCGCCGTCGTAGGAGAAGATCGCGATCGAGATTCGCACGTGACCGATCACGGGCACGAACGGATACGACTCGAGCAGTCTTCGCCCGAGCGTGTGCAGGGGCTGTTGGGGCCCGGGCACGTTCGTCACGCCGGTCTGCAGGCCGAGCGACGGAGAGCGTGCGGCGAGGCGGGCTCCGAGCGCGAGCAGCATCGGCGGGGCGAAGCCCGAGAGCGAGGTCAGCACGTCGCCCGCGACGGCCTGGTTTGACTGCTTGAGGCCGTCCATCTGCGCGCGCACTGCGTCCAGGCGCGCCCCCGGATCGGCGACGCCGACCGGCAGCTCGGCGAACATGGCGGATACCCGGTTGTTGTATACGCCCCGCTCACCGGGCCGGCGGACCGACACGGGAACGAGAGCGCGGATCGTGCGATCGGTGACGCGCTCGCCGCGCGCCTCGAGCAGGTCCCGCAGCCCACCGGAGACGACCGTGAGCACGACGTCGTTGACGGTCCCGCCGAGCGCGGCCCGGACCGACTTGACGTCGCTCAGGCGCAGGTGCGCCCAGCTCCACGTGCGATGCGGCCCGACCGGACCGGTCAGCGAGGAGCTCCCGAGGGGCCGCATCCCCCACGCGGCCGACGTCATGCCCCGCACCAGATCTCTCGCTTGGACCAGGGAGGCACGCGGCGCACGCACCGCGGCGCGCACGCTGCGTAGCTGCTCGGACGGGCTGAGGGTGCGCCGGGTGAGCGTGCGCACTACCAGCTCAGCGCCGCTCGGCTCCGGGGCCGGTTCCCACGGACCCGCGCTCGCCTGGGCGGTGTCGTCCTCGAACATGACCGACATCAGATCGGTGGCGGCGACGCCGTCGACCATGCAGTGATGGACCTTCGAGAGCAGCGCCCAGCGGCTCTCGCGCAATCCCTCGACCATCCAGATCTCCCATAAGGGCTTGTTGCGGTCGAGGGGCTGGGCGAAGATGCGCGCGGCCGTTCGGCGGAGCTGGTCGTCGCTGCCGGGCCCTGGGAGGGCGGTGTGGCGCAGGTGGTAGGAGAGGTTGAAATGGGGATCGTCGACCCAAACCGGCCGACCCAGCCCGAGCGGCACGAAGCGAACCTTCTGGCGATAGCGCGGGACGAGGCCCAGCTTGCCCGCCACCATCTGCTCGAGCCGCTCGAAGAGCGGCGCCGGCCCCTCGAAAATGCTCACGCCGCCGACGTGCATCGGGTTCATCGGACCCTCGAGATGCAGGAACGACGCGTCCATCGGGCTCATCCAGTCCATCGATCCTCCACTCCATCGAGAATCCGCGCGAGCACGCGGTAGACATCCACGTGCACCGACATCCCGCCATGGCTGGACTCGACCTCGACGTGCTCTGCCCACGGATCCAGGCACGCCTCCCAGGAGACGATTCCGTCGCTTCGCGAGTAGATCGCCACGGCGCGCACGGCCGCTGGGAGCGGCGCTCGCAGGTCCTCACGGAACGCGGCGCAGCACCGACCGTCGCCGCATTCGCTCGACAGCATCCCCGGGACGCCGAGGTCGCCGAGGCGTGCTACCGAGCGCACCGCCCCGAGGACGGCGGGACCGACGCGGAGGGGGCCGAGCACCGGCGAGCCGAGCATCACCAGCGTGCTCACGAGGTCGGGGTTGCGCAAGGCAGCCACGCGCGCGAGCTCGCCGCCCCGGCTCTGACCGATCAGCACGACACGGCTGTCGGCGCGCCCGGCGAGCCGCGCGAGGCGCGACTCGATCCGGCCCACGGTGCGCTCGGCGCAATCGGCGTTGAACAGCATGCCCGCCCCCGCCGTGCGCGAGCCTCGCCGGCGCAGCCACCCCGCGAGCACACTCAGCGACTGATCTCCCGCCATGAACCCCGGCACGAGCAGCACCGGGGGACGGCCGAGTCGGGCGGCGGGGCGCCGGAACTCGCGATCGGCGAGCAGCCGCGCGAGCTCGAACCCATAGCGCATCTCGCCGCGAAGCGGCCCGGCCGCAGCTTTGCCCGGCGCGAGCGGCGGCGACATTTGCCCAGCCTAGCTGCTAACGGGTTGCGCCCGCACCCCCGGAGCGGACCGAGTCACACGGTCGACACTGCCCGGTAAGGTTGGACCGTGATCCTCTACACCTGTGCCGACGGCAAGGCCCTAGGTGGCTTGCCGGCCGCCGTCGCCCACCCATGCGGAAGAGCGGCAAAGGCGCTCGACGACGCCGGCCATACCTACGAGTGGAAGAAGGTCAAGGGCGGCGCCCTGAAGTTCTGGACCTGGCCGGCGCGAGGACGGGACCGGGCCGAGATCGAGAAGCTCAGCGGCCAGCGCGCCGTCCCGATTCTCGTGCTCGATAACGGAGAGGTGATCGCCGGCTCCGGGACCATCGTGCAGTGGGCCCAGGAGAACGAGCCGCAGAAGGCTCCCTCGGCAAGCTGACCGGCGCGGGCCCAGTACGCTCCAGCGCATGGAGCCACCGCGCGTAGGCGGGCTGGTACGAGTCGCGAACGGCGGCCCGCCGCTCGACGGGATCGTGTTCGACACGCCGAGCAGCTCCAAGGTCGTAGTAGCGGTGGTGGATCCCCGCCGCGGGCCGGTGTTCCGCACGTTTCATCCCAGGGTCGTGACCGAACGCACCGAGGAAGGCCCCCACGACCGGGCGCTGCGCTTGCTCATGCGCAGGACGCCACCGCCCGCCCAGGATGCCGCGCGCAGCGGGGGGCGGGGAGGACGGGGACGCCCCGGCCACGCCCGCGCGACGCGGCACCGCACCACCGGCAAGTAAGAGCGAAAGCGGCCGTGTCGCCCGTGCGGGCGCGTTATCGCTTGCTGGGCAGCGACCGTGCGTAGGCGACCCCGCGCGCAACCCACCGTTCGAGCTCACGCTTGGTCCGGACCCCATCGGCGTCGACCCGCAGCCATCCCTGCATCGCGCGTCCCCGCATCTCGAACGGGTGCGCGTGCGGCTTCCTGAGCAGGGCGTCGGTCTCGTCGGGGTCAACCCGCAGCAGCAGCCCGCCCTGCGAGCTCGCGCTCACGGACATGTTGCCGTTGATCAAGAAGGCCAGCCCCCCGAACATGCGCTTCTCCGCGACGTCGTCGTCGGTTAGGACAAGCTCGCGGATCCGGTTGGCGAGGTCTTCGTCGTAGGCCATCGATCGATTATCTCGAAAGGGGGAAGCGCCGGCCGCGAAAAAACGCCCGCCGGTCGGGCTAGCGGCGTAGCATGCTGCTGGACGGTCGCTGACCAGCCGAGGACCGCGGGGAGGGGAGCACTCGTCGGTTGGCCTCCGCCCACGTGCTGCGCCAACCCCAGGACGCAAGCGACGCGATGGAGGACATGATGGCTCACGAGCTCCAGGCTCAGCCGAAGTCTCCCCCCGCTGACGGTCAGTACGACGGCCGTGTCGTGGTGGCGCGCGACGTGACGCGCCGCTACGGGGAGGGCACAACGGCGGTGGATGCCCTGCGGGGCGTCTCGCTCGATGTCCAGAAGGGCGAGTCGGTGGCGGTCATGGGGCCGTCCGGCTCCGGGAAGTCGACGCTGATGCACGCGCTGGCGGGCCTCGACAAGCCGACCAGCGGCACCGTCACGATCGCCGGCACCGAGATTACGCAGCTCGACGACGACAAGCTGACGCACCTGCGCCGCGAGCACATCGGCTTCGTATTTCAGTTCTTCAACCTTTTGCCAATGCTGAGCGCGGAGGAGAACGTGCTGCTCCCGCTCTCGATCGCGGGCGAGAGGCCCGACGGGGCGTGGTTGAACGAGCTCATGTCGAAGGTCGGGCTCGCCGACCGAAGCGGGCACCGCCCGTCGGAGCTCTCGGGCGGCGAGCAGCAGAGGGTGGCGATCGCACGGGCGCTAGTAACGCGGCCGACGATTCTGTTCGCCGACGAGCCCACGGGCAACCTCGATTCCAAGACAGGAGGGGAGATCCTCGATCTGCTGCGCGAATCAGTCGATTCCTACGGTCAGACGACCGTGATGGTGACCCACGAGGCGCGGGCCGCCTCGATCGCCGACCGGGTCCTCTTCCTCGCCGATGGGCTGATCGTCAAGCAGATGACGGAGGCGAGCTCGGCCGACGTGCTCGAGGTCATGAGCACGCTGCAGGCATGACCCGGGTTGCGCTCAAGGGTCTGCTCGGGCGCAAGCTGCGCGCTTCGCTGACGGCGGTCGCGATCGTCCTCGGGGTGGCGATGGTGAGCGGGACCTACATCCTGACCGACACGATCAAGTCCGCCTTCTCGACCGTCTTCACCCAGGTCTACAAGAACACCGACGCGGTCGTCACGGGCAAGAGCGCCATCGGAGGCGATCAGCGCAATAACGCCTCGCTGCCTCCGTCGCTGCCGGCGTCACTGCTCACGCGGATCCGGGGCCTGCCTGGGGTCGCACAGACGTCGGGTGGCGTCTCGGACCGCGCGCAGCTGGTCGGACACAACGGCAAGGTGATCTCCCGGGGGGGCGCGCCCGCGCTCGGGTTCAGCTACGACCCCGCAGGTCAGCGCTTCAATCCGCTGACCCTGACCGGCGGCACCTGGCCGAGCGGTCCGGGCCAGGTCGCCATCGATGCGTCGACGGCGAGCAGAGACGGGTTCTCGGTCGGGCAGGAGATCGGCGTCATCGCGCTCGGGCCCGAGCAGCTGTTCAGGATCGTGGGGACGGTGAAGTTCGGCGGCGTCTCCTCCCTGGGCGGGGCGACGATGGCGGTCTTCACGTTGCCCGTCGCCCAGCAGATCTTCCGCAAGCAGGGCCGCCTGGACTCGATCAGCGTCGCTGCGAAGTCAGGCGTCTCGCCCGCGCAGCTGGTAAGAGAGATCCGGCCGCTGCTCGGTCCGAGCGCTGTGGTCAGGACCGGCCAGGCGCAGGCTCAGAAGGCGAGCAACGACACGAACGGATTCCTCAACATCTTTCAGTCCTTCCTGCTCGCGTTCGGCGGGGTGGCGCTGTTCGTTGGCAGCTTCGTCATCGCCAACACCCTCTCGATCACCATTGCGCAGCGTACGCGCGAGCTGGCAACGCTGCGCGCGCTTGGGGCGACCCGCCGCCAGGTCCTCCGCTCGGTCATGATCGAGGCGCTCGTGATCGGGCTGCTCGCCGCGATCGCCGGATTGTTCCTGGGATTGGCGCTGGCGAAGGGGCTCAACTCGCTGCTCGTCTCGGTTGGCATCGACCTGCCCCAGGCCTCGACCGTCTTTGCCACCCGCACGGTGATCGTCTCGTTGCTCGTCGGCGTCCTGATCACGCTCGCGGCGGCGCTGCGCCCGGCGGTGCGCTCGACGCGCGTTCCGCCGATCGCCGCCGTGCGAGAGGGGGCGGTGCTGCCGCCGACGCGGCTGGCTCGCTTCGGCGCTTATCCCGCGCTGGCCACGACCGCCGGGGCGCTCGCCCTGATGCTCGTCGGGCTCCTGGTCGGCACCCTGTCGACCACTCAGCGCCTGCTCGCGATCGGCGTCGGCGCCGCCGTCCTGTTCATCGGCGTAGCGATGCTCGCGCCCAGGCTCGTGCCGCCCGTAACCCGGGTGCTGGGCTGGCCGGCGACCAAGGTCGGCGGCAGTGCCGGCGCACTGGCGCGCGGCAATGTGGCCCGCAACCCGGCGCGCACAGCATCAACGGCGGCAGCGCTCATGATCGGGCTCGCGCTCGTCACTCTGGTCGGGGTGCTCGCCGCCGGTCTCAGAACTCGCTTTGAGAATTCGGTCAACAGCGTGTTCGTCGCGAACTACGCACTCACCTCGACCGACAACTTCACCCCGATCAGCACTGCCTCCTCCGGCGCGTTGACGCACGTGCCCGGTGTCCAGGTGGTATCGGGAGTGCGGGGCGGACAGGGCCGGGCGTTCGGTTCGAGAATCAACGTCACCGGCGTGGCGCCCAACGTGAGCGAGGTGATCTCGGTGAAGTGGCAGGCTGGATCCCCGCAGACGCCGGGGCTGCTGGGCTTCGATGGTGCGTTCGTCTCCAAGGACTACGCGAACAGCCACCATCTGCACGTCGGCTCGCCGCTCTCCCTCGAGACCCCAACCGGGGCCACGCTTCACTTGACGCTGCGCGGCATCATCGCGCCGCCCAAGGGAGCGTCGCCCTACGGGGACGTCACGATCTCGACGACGCGTTTCGATCAGGCCTACCCGAACCCACAGAACCTCTACACGTTCGTCAACGTCCAGGGCGGGGTGACAGCGGCCAACACGCGGCGACTCGAGAGCGCTCTGTCGCCCTTCCCCGACGCGAAGATCCAGACCAAGTCACAGTTCAAGGACAACCAGCTGCACGGGCTCACGCTGCTGCTCAATCTCCTCTACGTGCTGCTGTCTTTGTCGATTGTCGTCAGCCTGTTCGGGATCGTGAACACGCTGGTACTGACCGTGTTCGAGCGCACGCGCGAGCTTGGCATGCTGCGGGCCGTAGGCATGACACGCCGCCAGGTGCGCACCATGATCCGCGAGGAATCCGTCATCACGGCGCTGCTCGGGGCGACGCTTGGGATCCCGCTCGGCGTCCTACTCGCGCTCATGGTCGGCGTCGCGATCAAGTACGCGGCCTTCACGATCCCGTGGGGGACGCTCGTCGTTTTCCTGGTCGCCGCGGTCGTCGTGGGCATCGTCGCAGCGATCTTCCCGGCCCGCCGCGCCGGGCGCCTCAACGTGCTGCAGGCGCTGCAATACGAGTAGTCGCCCGGCGCCGTCGCCGATGTCCGTCAGCCGCGCTCGATAAGTGTCTACAACGCTCGGGGCTACGGGTCTCTCGGTCTCACGAATCGGTCTCGGCCTCGCTGCGCTCGGCCGGCCCGGCTACATCAACCTCGGCCACTCATCCGATCTCGCCGGCCACACGGATGAGGGATCTATGGAGCTGGCGGCGCACGCGGTGCTGGACGCCGCCTACGCGGGGGGCGTGCGCTACTTCGACGCCGCCCGCTCCTACGGGAAGGCGGAGGCGTTCCTGGCCGGCTGGCTCGTGCGCCGAGGGTTTGGCCCCGACGAGGTCACCGTCGGCTCGAAATGGGGCTACACGTACACAGCAGACTGGCGCGTGGACGCGCCCGTGCCCGAGGTGAAGGATCTTTCCCTCGCGACACTTCGCCGCCAGTTCGTTGAGAGCACAGAGCTGCTGGGGCCGAATCTCCGCCTGTACCAGATCCACTCCGCCACGCTAGAGAGCGGCGTGCTGGAGGATCCCACCGTGCTCGAGGAGCTCGCGGGGCTGCGGGCGAGCGGACTATCGATCGGGCTCTCGGTAACCGGCGCCGGGCAAGCCGAGACGATCGAACGGGCGCTCGAGATTGGCGGCTTCGACGCCGTCGAGGCGACCTGGAACCTGCTCGAGCGCGGGGCGGGTTCCGCGCTGGCCGCGGCCCATTCCGCCGGAGTCGGGGTGATCGTCAAGGAGGCGCTCGCGAACGGCAGACTGAGCGCCCGCGGCCGGGTTCCTGAGCTCGCCGAGGCCGCGCGCCGGGCCGGGAGCACGCCCGACGCGCTCGCGCTCGCTGCGGTGCTCGCGCAGCCGTGGAGCGATGTCGTGCTCAGCGGC
>DASZHF010000106.1:0-9956 GCA_035938095.1 Solirubrobacteraceae bacterium | reverse complement strand
GCGTTCGACGTCTCGCGACTCCCCGGTAAGGCGCCGCGTCCGGTGGCCAACATCCAGCTCCCCGATCGCCTGTCGGGACAGGATGCCGGCTGCCTGTACGACTGCGCGCGCGACGGTTGGCTGCTGCACAGCCGCGACGGACGGTATGTGTACGTCGGAGACTCAGGAGACGTGATCGACGCGATTCATCACCGGCCGATCCTGGAGCTGCCCGCCCTGCACAACACCCGGGTATTCCTGGAGATCGACTGGCAGAACGGTGCTCCGGTGGCCACCACCACGCGCAGCGGTCTCGGCTACGTGACGGGCGCGCGCCGGCGCTAGCTCGTCGCGCGGGTCACCACTCAGGCCTAGCGCGAGCCTGACCGCCCCCTCGCGCGAAACCGCTGGCGGGTCCGGCTGCTCGCCAGCAGCTCGTCGTACAGAGCCCGGGTTCGCAGCGCCCACACCCTGGATGTGAACTCGGCCTGGAAGCGCTCATAGCCGGCCATCCCCATGCGCCGGCGTAGCGCCTCGTCGCTGAGCAGGCGCCCGAGGGCATCCGCCACCGCGGTTGCCGTGGGCGGAGCGTCCACGAGCAGGCCGGTGTCTTCGTCGGCGACGATCTCCGGGATCCCGCCGACCCGGGTGGCCACCACGGGCACCGAGGCCGCCATCGCCTCCAGCAACGCGGTCGGGAACGCCTCGTGGTAGGAGGGATGCAACAACACGTCGACGGCGTCGAGAGTCCCCATCACATCCTCCTGATGGCCGGCCAGGATCGCCGCTTCGCCCAGTGGGGCCACCAGCTCCTTCACCTGGGCGAGCGTCGGCCCGCCGCCCACTATCACCAGGCGCATCTGCGGGAAGCGCTCGCGCAGGGTGACGGCCGCCGCCGCCGCAACGTCGTGTCCCTTCTCCGGGCGCAGGGTGGAGAGCATCCCCACCACCAGATGGTCCGGAGACAACCCCAGGCGCTCGCGGACCGCCAGTCCCGCGCCGCGGCGGGCCGTCCCCGAGATCCCGTTGTAGATCGTGGTCACGCGCTCGGGGCGGTCCCAGCCCTCGTCCAGGTAGCGACGCCGCGCCGCCTCGGACACCGCGATCACCCGGTCGGCGAACCGGCGCCGCGCCCGCCCGACGAGCCGCGCCTTCAGCCGGTCGCGCGAGCTCCCGCCCATCCATGCCATGGCGTGGAGGGTGGATACGGTCGGGATCCCGAGCGTGCGCGAAGCCAGGCCGCCCACGAAGTCGGACGCGTCGAGATGGCTGTGGACGATGTCGGGCCCCAGCCGGGCGAGGTGCCGGCGGACCCGGCGCACGTCGGTGGGCTTGAACAGCTTCGTCACCGGTACGAGCTCGGGGGAGATGCCCAGGCGGGCGAGGCGCGCAGCCGCCACCGGATTGGCGTCGCGGTCGTGCAGGTAGCCCACCGTGAGCTCGATCCCCACGGCGGGGGCACCGGCTGCGAACTCGGCCAGCAGGAGCTCGGCCCCGCCCGCGCCCAGACTGTCGATCAGGGCGTGGACGCGCAGGCCCGGGCGGGGCTCACCCTCGTTTGGAGGGGTCGGCGCGGCCTCGGTCGGGGCGCCCGGCACAGCCTCGTTCGCGACCACGTCCCTACTATCGCAGCGGTGTTGGACACCCCCGACGCCCCGGAGAGCCCGAGCGGGTTGGACACCCCCGACGCCCCGGAGAGCCCAAGCGGGTTGGACGCCCCCGACGCCCCGGAGGGCCCGAGCGGGTTGGACACCCCCGACGCCCCGGAGGGCCCGAGAGGTCGGCGCCTGCGGGTGGTGACGCTGGTGGACAGCCTGGGGTCCGGCGGCGCCGAGCGGATCGTGCTCGAGCTGGCCACGGGGTTCGATCCCGCACGGGTCGAGTCGATCGTCTGCATCAGCCGCGAGTACGACGAGGTCGACGCCGCGTGGGTCCAAGCGGAGACGCGCCTGCGCGAATCGGGCGTGCGCATCGCCCAGCTGCGCCGCCGCAGCCGGGTCGCGCTGTGGGCCTGGCGCCCGCTGGTCTCGCTCCTGCGCACCGAGCAGGTCGACGTCCTGCACGCCCACATGTTCGGCTCGAACGTGTGGGGCGCGCTGGTCGGCAGCCTGGCGCGGGTTCCGGTCGTGGTCGCCCACGACCACGGCTGGGTCGGCCCGCGCTCGACGGCGCAGATGTTCCTGGACCGCGAGGTGGTCGCGCGGGGCAGCGACACGATCGTCGCCGTGTCCCGGCACACTCGCGAGCAGCTCATCGAGCGCGAGCGGATCGCCCCGGAGAAGGTCGTGTTCATACCCAACGGCATCCCGCAGTCGCCTCCGCCCAGCGGGGCTTCGGTCCGCGGCGAGCTGGGGCTGGGCGAGGCCACTCCGGTCGTCGGCACGGTCGGCCTGCTGCGGGCCCAGAAGGCGCTCCACGTGCTGATCGAAGCGGTCGCCATGGTGATCGCGCGTGAGTTCCCGGACCTCATCCTGGTGATCGCGGGGCCTGGCCCCGAGCGGCCGCGCCTCGAGCGGCGCATCGCCGAGCTGGGGATCGCCGATCACGTCAGGTTCCTGGGGCTGCGCACCGACGTCCCCGACGTGATCGCGGCCTTCAACGTCGCCGCGTCGTCCTCGGACTTCGAGGGCAGCCCGCTGGCCATCATGGAGTTCATGGCCGGTGGCCGTCCCATCGTGGCCACGAGCGTGGGAGGGGTCCCCGACCTGATCGAGGACGGTGTGCACGGGCGGCTGGTACCCCCGGGCTCGCCGGAGGCGCTTGCGCAGGCGATCGCCGAGCTGCTCCGCGATCCGGCGCGCGCGGCCCAGATGGGGCAGCGCGCCCGCGAGCGGCGTGAGAGTGAGTTCGGCGTCGGGGCGATGGTCGCCCGCATAGAGGCGCTCTACCGCCAGCTGCTGGCCAGCCCGGCGACTACCGGCCGCGGCGGTCGGCGGCGCGGGCGCGGACGCCGTCGAGGTGGCGAGCGCCGGCGAGGGCGGCCGCAAACGGAGCCAACGCGCGCACGCGACGAAGCGTCGGCGCAACCTTGAGCGCGAAGCGACCGCCCCCGTCCGGGTGATAGATGCCGATGCGGGGCCATTCCAGCGCGCGCGTTCGCAGCGCACCGGTGGGAAGCCCGGCGCCCGTCAGGTACCCGGCCTCTCGTGCCGCTCTCACCACCCGGGAGTCCACGTCCCCGTACGGATAGGCGAGCGAAACACACGGGCGCCCGATGTGCTCCTGGCAGGCGTCTCGGGACAGGGCGAGCTCGTCCGCCAGCGCGCGGTCGTCGATCTGGGTGAGCCTGGGGTGTGAGCGGGTGTGCGACCCGACCTCCCACCCGAGCTCGGCCAGCGCCTGCAGCCGCGCCCAGGACAGCGGCGCCAGCTCACCCGCGTGCGGCCCGCCGACCCAGTGATCGATCCCCGGCCAGGCCAGCGGCCGCCCGCTATCCGGAAAGTCGGTGGGGACGAAGACGGTCCCCGGCAATCCCAGCCGGGCCAGGATCGGCAGCGCGAGCCGCGCCACCGATTCGAACGCGTCGTCGAATGTCACCGCAAGCGTCCGCGCGCCGGGTGGATTCGAGGAGACCGCGTCCGTGAACGTCGCGCCCCGGTAACCGCGCCGGGTGAGAGTCTCGAGCTGCTCGGCCAGCGCGTCGGGCCGCACCGACAGCTCCGCGGTCCAATCCTCACTGACGGCGTGGTAACAGAGGACGAGCACGTCGCTCACGGCGCACCCCGCTGCGCCCGGGAGCCGCGGTCGGCCGCCGACCCGGCCGGGCCCGGGTCCTGGCCCGCGAGGAATTGCGCCACCCTCGCGGACTCGGATTCGAGCGTGTGGGCGCGCACGAGCGCGAGTCCGGCCTCGACGAGGCGGGCGCGCAGCTCGGGCTCGCGCGCCAAACGCTCGAGCTCCCGGGCGGCCGCCGGAGCATCCCCCGGTGGCACGAGCAGCGCCCCCTCGCCCGCGACCTCGGGGACGCCACCCACAGCCGTGGCCACCACCGGCAGCCCGGCGGCGAATGCCTCGATCAGAACCTGCGGCATGCCCTCGGTCCAGGAGACGTGCAGGAAGGCATGGCTGGAGCGATACAGGTCGAGCAGTGGCCCGTCGATGGGCACGTAACCGCGCAGGTCCGCAGCCTCACGCACCCCGAGCTCCTCCATCCGCGCTGCCACCTCGCCCGTCATGGGCCCGTCGCCGCACACGACCAGCCGCCAGCGATCGTCGCGTTCGCGCAGCAGCGCGAGTATCTCGGCCAGCAGGAGAGGGTTCTTCTCCGCTTCCAGGCGGCCGACACTGAGCGCGCGCAGCTCGCCGTCGTAACGGCGGGTGTGGAGCGCGTCTTCGTCCGCAATGTCCGCTTCCGACACCAGCGAGATCCACACTTCGAGCAGGCGCGCCGCCGAGCCGTACTGGCGCGCCAGCTCGCTGCCAACAACCACCACCGCGGTGTGTTTGCCCAGCCACACGAACAAGCGTTGCAGTACCGCCGCCGCCAGATGCAACGACCGTCGAGCGGGATGGCGGTAGCGCGTGTACCGCGGAAAGTCCTGGCGGATGCCGAGCGCGATGCGCCGACCGCGCGCCCGGGCCAGCACTGCGAACGCCAGCGCGAGCGGGTGGGGCCCCAGCAACCAGACCACGTCGACGCCGTCGAGCACCCGCCAGAATCGCCGCAGCGCGGCCAGCGACCCGACGAGCGCGGCGCCCGGGGTCGAGAGCCTCGCGTAGTAGGGGAGAGGGGCGAAATCCACGCTCGCCGGCACGGCGTAGGGAAGCTCGCCGGGGGAAGGGTCGAGGCGCCCGACGAGCACCAGTCGATCGAAGTGCGGCGCGAGCCCGACGAGGAAGAGCACGAACGGGAGCTCGGCATACAGCGCATCGCCCTGGCGCCGGTAGGAGAAGTCGCTGTAGACGGCCAGGCGCATCAGTCGCGCCCCCTCGACCGGGCGGCCCGGCCTGGCCCCGGCCACCGCGCGACTCGCCCTCGCGGCAGCCCCCGGGCACCAACGACTCGCCCTTGCGCCAGCCACCGGGCACCGACGCCCCGTCCTCGCCACCGCCCGCTCGCGTGCCGATAACAACGGCGATGGAACCCGCGCTCTTCTACCCTGCGGGAATCCCCGGCCATGAGCCCTCAGATGCCTGAACCGTCAGGGCCGAGCGGGAGCGAACGCCCAGCCGCGGGCACCATCGGCCGCGCCGTCCGCGCCGGCCTGGCCTGGTCGACGCTCAGCTTCATCGCCGCGAAGCTGGTGACGCTGCTGTCCACCCTGGTCCTGGCCCGGCTGCTCGTGCCGCACCAGTTCGGGGTGGTGGCGTCGATCCTCGTCTTCCTGGCGCTGATCGAGCTCGGCAGCGACCTGGGCATGAAGGCGACCGTCATCTACGAGCAGGAAGGTGGCATCACCGAGCGCACGCAGACGGCCTTCACGCTCAACCTCATCATCGCCGGCGGTCTCACGGTGGCCGGCCTCCTCCTGGCCCCGGTCATCGCCCGCTTCTTCCACCTCGAACACCATATATGGCTGTTCCGACTTGGCACCTTGAATGTCCTGATCACGGGACTGGGCAACGTCCAGGACGGCGTCCTGCTCCGGGACATGAGATTCCGTCTGCGGATCGTCGCCGAGGTGCTCCGCGCGGTGGTGCGCGCGGGCGTGTCGATCGGGCTCGCGCTGGCCGGCCTCGGCGCGGCCTCGCTGGTGTGGGGCATGCTGGCGGGCACGCTGGCGTGGACGCTGCTGCTCTGGTCGATGACCGGGATGCGCCCCACGTTCCGCCTGCACCGCTCGATCGCCCGCAACATGCTCGGGTACGGGACCGCGGCATCAGCGCTGAGCATCATCGCGGTGATCTCCACCCGCGTCGACGCCGCCACGATCGGTCGCGTGCTCGGGAGCACCGCCCTGGGTCTCTACGTACTTGCGTTCCGCGTGCCCGACCTGCTCATCGGCCAGGTGGCGTCCAACCTGTCGCTGGTCGCGTTCCCCGCGCTGGCTCGCAAGCGCGTGCTCGATCGGGAGGGACTCGGCGCGGCCACCCTGAAGCTCGTGCGCTACCAGACCCTCTACGCGCTGCCCCTGGCGGCCGGGATAGCCGTGCTCGCGCGTCCGCTCACCAACGTGCTGTTCTCGTCCAAGTGGCTCCCGGCGGCGGGTGTTCTGGTTCCCGTCTCGTTGCTGGCGGCGTTCTCGGCCACGGTCTTCCCGCTCGGAGACGCCTTCAAGGCGGTGGGCCGGCAGCGCGTGCTGGTGTTCCTGAACTTCATCCAGCTGCCGCTGCTGGTCACTGCGATCGTTCTCCTGGCCCCGCAGGGCATCGTCGCCGTCGGCTGGGCCCGGGCGGGCAGCTCGGCCCTGTGGGCGGCGCTGGTGAGCATCTCGGTCGCGCGCCTGCTCGGGCTCTCGCCCTGGCGCATGGCGGCAGCGGTGGCCCCGGGCGCTTGCGCCGGCCTGGGCGTCGTCATCGGAGCCGGCGCGGTCCGCCTGGCCTGGGGCGGTCTCACGGTCCTTCCCCTGCTCGCCGGCGTAGCCGCCGGAGGCGTGTGCGGAGCGCTCTTCCTGCGCGTCCTCTCGCCCGCCATGTTCGGCGAGGTGCTCTCCCAGCTGCGCGAAGCGACCACCCGGTTCAGCGGTCGTCGGTCGCGATCCGGCCGGTCGGAGCCGGGGTCAGACCGGGAACCCGCCGGGGGGGCGAAGCCGGGCGAAGCGCCCGTGCCAGCGCCGCGAGGGGCAGACCAAATCGCCGGGACCCCTCGATGAACCCCGACCCCCAGGCCAGATGCATCGTGGCGAACACCGCTGGCAGCAGCGCAGCGTCCAAGCGGCGGCCGGGCTCGGCCTGGCGCACGCTCTCCACCACGACGACAACCGCGTAGGCGCCCACCGGAACGCGCAGCGCTCGCCTGACGCGCGCCGGACCGACCAGCGCCCCGGCCAGAGCAACCACGAGAGCGGGGGGGAGAGCCTGAGATCTGCGCATGCTCTCGGGATGCCGGTGGCTGGTCTTGGCGCGGTACATGCCGTAGCTGTAGTACTGGCGAGCGAGCGCCACCAGGCTCTCCCGCGGAACGTATGAGGCCGCCATCTCCGGGATGCAGACGATGCGACCCCCGGCGGCCCGGATGCGGGCGGCGAGCTCGGCGTCCTGGTTGACCGGCCATCCCTCGTCCCATCCCTCGTGGACCTCCAACGTGCCGCGCCGCCAGATGCCGGTGAAGCCGGTGTCGACGTCGATCTCCTGATCGGTCGCGAGCCGGAACGAGGCGCCACCGACGCCCAGCCGCGACCGCAGCGCCATGGCCACGCGCCGCGACCACGGCCCCGCCGCCACCGCGAGCTGCGGGCCGCTCACCCAGTCGACGTCGCCCCGCTGCAGCCGCCGAACCCCGGCGTCGATGTACTCCGGCGGGTAGCGGGTATGCGCGTCCATGCGCACGACGTACTCGCCCGTGGAGTTGCGCAGGCCCACGTTGAGCGCCTGAGGCACACGCCGGGCCGGGTTGTCGAGCACGCGAATCCGAGCGTCCCGGCCGGCGAGCTCCCGGAGGATCTCGCGCGTTCCGTCCCGCGACCTTCCGTCGACGAAGATGAACTCGAGCCGCCCATCGAAACGCTGCGCCTGCATGTGCGCGACCGTGTCCCGGATCATCTCGGCCTCGTTCAGGACCGGGACGAGCACGCTGACGTCCGCGCGCGCACCGGCCTCGAGCGGATCATCAACGTCCGCGCGCGCACCGGCCTGTAGCGGATCCCGATCCGCGTCCGCCCCCGACTGTTGGCCACCCGGGCTCAGGCGGCCACCGGCTTGGGCGCCCGCGCGTAACGGTCGTACCAGAGCGAGAACGACAGCAGTCCCCACAGGTGGCGGCTGTAATCCTCGCGTCCGGCGACGTGGGCGTCGATCAGGCCCGACACCGTCTTGGGGTCGAAATAGCCCTGCTCACGCACTCGCGCGGGGGAGAGGACCTCGCGGGCGAACGGCGCCAGCTCGCCGCGCAGCCAGGCCGCGGCCGGGATCGAGAACCCGCGCTTGCGGCCCTCGATGATCTCGCGCGGCAGCAGCGGCGCCAGCGCCCGTCGCAGCAGGCGCTTCTTGGCGAAGCCCCTCACCTTGAGATGGTCGGGCAGCCGCAGCGCGAAGTCGCTGACCACCGTGTCCAGGAATGGGACGCGCGTCTCCAGCGAGTGGGCCATGCTCGCTCGGTCGGTCTTGACCAGCAGGTCGTCCACCAGGTAAAGCCCCAGGTCGACGTCCTGGAAGCGGGCCAGCCGAGCCGCACCCTCCGTCTCGGCGTACCGCGCCCGGTAGAACTGCAGCGGATCGCCGACGCCCCCAGCGTCCCCCCCGCGACCGCCCGGTGCGCCCCCGCGCCCGAGCAGCTCGCCGCGGACATCGGCCGAGAACACCTCGGTCCACGCCTGATGGCGTTCCAGAGGCGCCAGCCTCGCCCCGCGCACGAAGCGCTTGACCCGGTCCTCCAGGCGCCCCCCGCTGAGCGAGCTCGGCATCCGCTCCACCACCGGCCCGACGAGGCCCGCCACCGGACCGATCCGACGCGCGAGCAGGTCGGCCACGTACGTGTAGTAGCCCCCGAACAACTCATCGCCGCCCTCTCCACTCAGACCCACCTTTACGTGTCCGGCCGCCAGTCTCGACACCAGCCACGTGGGCAGCGCCGACGAGTCCGCGAAGGGCTCGTCGAAGGTCTCGGCCAGGAGCGGCAACAGCTCCACCGCGTCGGGCTCGACGATCAGCTCGTGGTGTTCGGTTCCGTAGCGCTGGGCGATCAGGCGAGCCTGCTCGAGCTCGCTGAACGCGCGCTCCTTGAACCCGATCGAGAACGTGGCCACCGGAGCCGAGCTCTCCATCGAGGCGAACGCCGCCAGCGCCGAGGAGTCCAGGCCCCCCGACAGGAGCACGCCCACCGGAACGTCGGCCACCAGGTGCGCGCGCACCGAGTCGCGCAGGCGCTCGCGCAGCTCCTCGGCCAGAACCTCGGGGTTCTCGCCGCGGAGCTCGCCCTCGGGGGCCGGGGCCGGACGGGCGTAGCGCTCGACTGTCGCGTGCCCGTCCTGCCAGGTGAGGACGTGGCCGGCCGGGAGCTTGCGGACGCCCTCGAAGATCGTCAGCGGCGCGGGAATCCAGTTGAAGGCCAGGAATGCCTCGAGCGCCTCGAGGTCGATGTCACGGCGCACCCCGGGGTCGCGCAGCAGCGCCTTGAGCTCGGAGGCGAACGAGAGCGTCGGTCCGGCCACGTGGTAGTAGAGCGGCTTGATCCCGAAGCGGTCGCGGGCGAGCAGCAGCGTCCGCCGGCCAGCGTCCCACAGCGCGATGCCGAACATTCCCCGCAGCTGCTCGACGAAGCGCGCTCCCTCGTCCTCGTACAGGTGCACCAGGACCTCGGTGTCGCTGTGAGTGGAGAATCTGTGGCCGCGCTCGATCAGCCGCGCGCGCAGGTCGCGGTAGTTGTAGATCTCCCCGTTCTGGATGACCTGGATGGTGCCGTCCTCGTTGGCGATCGGCTGATCGCCACCGGCCAGGTCGATGATCGACAGGCGCCGCATCGCCAGCCCCACCGGCCCGTCCACGAACGACCCCGCGCTGTCGGGCCCGCGATGCACGAGCGTCTCGTTCATGGCCGCCAGGAGCTGAGGGTCCACGGTGTCGCCGCCGCCCACAACGGTGCCGCAGATCCCACACATTTCACCTGAGTCTAGAGTCGCCCTCCCCGGACCCTGGCCGACGCTTGGTCGGTGGATGCCGGCGTTCAGGGCTGCGGATCAGAACTAGTGGCTCCGCCCCCCAAGGGGGCTTCGCCCGGGCCCGGCTACCGGGCGGCCGTTTCGGCCTGGATCGCGCGCGCCACCCGGCTCCCCTCGCGCACGGTGCCCGCCGCGCGCGCGTGCAGGAACAGCTCGAACGCCAGGCGTGAACGCCGCCGGCCCGCCACCACGGCAAACAACGTATTGACAGCGATCTCCTCG
>DASZHF010000105.1:0-3033 GCA_035938095.1 Solirubrobacteraceae bacterium | reverse complement strand
GCCTCGCCGCGGTGGCGCTGGCGCCGCAGCCACTCCCCGTAGAGCAGATGGGCTCGGGCGAGTTCCGGACGAAACGACGTGCGGGTCAGCCGTTCGATCGCTTCGCGGTACAGGCGCTCAGCCCTCTCGCCTTGGCTGACGAGCGCCTGCGAACGGGCGGCGATCCCGACGCCCCAGTCGGTGTTGCCGGGAGCTGTGGCCTCAGTCAGTCGCTCGACCGCTTCGGCGGCAAGCTTCGCTTTGCCGCTCCTGAGGGCCGCCTCGACCAGCTCAGGGAGCGCCCACATGGAGAAGAACAGTTCGGGCGCCTCCTCGCTGGCTCGCTGAGCGTATGGCAGCGCTTCCTCATAGCGGCCGTTGCCGTTGTAGAGGACTGCGGAGACAAATTGGCACCATTGGACCCCCAGGCCCTGTCCAACCTTGTGGAGGCCCGTCACCTCGGCGTCGATCTGGGGCCGCGCCTCAGCCTCTCCTCCCTGAAGACTGGTGGCGAACACCGCTGCGTACCGGGCGAAGCTGATTCCTGTCGCCGCGGCGATCGCGTCCGCTTCCGCGATCAGCGACGCGGCGGTCCCGAGATCGCCGCGCCACGCTGCGAGGATGCCCATACTGTTCACCCAGATCGGCAGGTGCACGAGAAGGCCCGCTTCTCGGACGGAGCGGAGCTGCCGCGCCAGGATGGCGTCCCATCGCTCCTCGTCCCACAGCATCAGCGGGGCGATCTGAGCGACCCAGCCCCATCTCAGCCCCCCGAGCGACGCGATCTCTTCCTCGGCGAACCGGCGCGCTGCCTCCCTTAACGCGGGCGCCGCCGCGACCCGGCCTTCGGTCACCAGGACGGCAAGGCCGTCGAGCAGCACATCTGACGGGCGCGGCACATGCGGGGGCCCCGGTGCCGACCTTGCCGACCGGGCGATCTCGTGGAGCTCAGTGGTCGCATACTGACCGGCGAACAATCCGGCGAACCAGGCATCCAGATAGGTGTCGCGCGCGACCGCGACGTCCAAGGGCTCGAACTGCCGTGCAGCCCTCAGGAGCAACGCTGGTGCCTCACGAGCCAAATTGGAGGCGAGCGCGATCTGGCCCCGCAACAACACGATGCGCGCCCGATCGAGCTCGTCCAGCGGCCCGCGCTCGGCACCGACCAGTGAACTGAGCGCTGCAGCGAACTCGCCGGCTTGCAGCTCGGCCTGCGCAGCGACCAGTGACCGCTCGGCCCGTTGCGCTGCGTCGGGCGTCAGGGCCGCGGCACGCTCGAGGAATGCCGCCGCCGCGGCCAGGCCCCCGCGGGCCTGCGCCCTGGTTGCGGAGTGCTCGAGGTCCCGAGCGACGTCTTCATCGGGGCCGGCGACGGCCTGGGCTCGGTGCCAGGCGCGGCGATCGGGGTCGAGCGCGGGGTCGGTGGCCTCGGCCAGTGCCTGGTGCGCAGCCCGGCGGTCCGCCGCGCTCGCGTCGGCGTAGGCGGCCGAGCGGACCAGCGGATGGCGGAAACGCACCCTGGCCCCGATCTCGATCAGCCCGGACTCGATCGCCGGCGACGCGTCCTCGCGGCCCACGCCGAGCAAGCCGGCAGCCCGCCACACCAGCACCGGGTCACCGGTCGGCTCTGCTGCGGCCAGGGTCAAGAACCGCTGGGTGCGCGCCGACAGCTCACCCATGCGCTGCCGGAAGCCCTCCTCGATCTGGCCCGCCAGGGGCACGAGGGTGGGCGGGCCGAAGCCGCCTCCCATTTCGGTCGGCTTCATCCCTCGCGTCCATTCCACGAGCGCCAGCGGGTTGCCGTGGGCCTCGGCGACGAGGCGGTCACGGACCTGCTCGTCGAAGGGCGGACGCACCAACGAGGCGAGCAGAGCGCGGGCATCGGCGTCGGCGAGGCCTGTAACGACAAGCTCGGGCAACCCCTTCAGGTCATCGGGCAGATGCCGGGTGCCGAACACCAGGCAGATCGGGTCCGCCAACAACCTCCGGGCCGCGAACCCCAGCGCTTGGGCCGACGCTTTGTCGAGCCACTGGGCGTCGTCGACCACGCAGAGCAGTGGCGCCTTCTCGGACGCCTCTGAAAGCAGGGTGAGCAGCGCCAACCCGATGAGGAAGCGGTCAGGCGTCCCGCCGGTGGCAAGGCCGAAGGCGGCGCCCATGGCATCGCGCTGGGGGCCGGGCAGCAGCGCGAGGCGGTCGAGCATCGGCACGCACAGTTGATGGAGCCCAGCGAAGGGGAGCTCCCTCTCCGACTGGACGCCCGTGGCCCGGGCCACCTGGAACCCCGATGCCGCCGTAATGACGTACTGGAGGAGCGCGGTCTTACCGATCCCCGGTTCGCCACGGACGACCACCGAGCCGCTGTACCCCTCGCGAGTGTGTTGCAGCAGCCGCTCGATTAGGCGGCACTCCGCGGCGCGTCCCACCAGTCCCGCGGCCTGCCCTGGCACGCCCGCTCACCTCCTGCCACGGGAGAATCGGATCCAGCGCAGCCTACCGACCCAACGGCCTCGCTGCCCGGGGCTCGTCTGGCCGTTGTGCGCCCCCGCGTACCGCTCGTCGGAAGGAACGACGCTGCTCACACGACGGGTTGTTGCGCTATCGCCTCACGTCGATCCGCCTTGGCGCGTGGACGGCACGCCAGTCGGCCGTCTTGAGCTTGAGCAAGTCAGCGGAGCGCACGTCGGAGCGGTACGGGGAGACGGTGCGCTTGGCGACCGTCCCTTCGAGCCCAAGGGAGGCGCAGGCTCCCATCACGTCGTCGACCGGTTGGTCAAATGACCCGACTGTCGCCCGCAGCGGCCCGGCTACGTCGAGGCCCCCGAGGAGCGGGCGCCGCTCGGCGTACGGAAGCCCGGTCGTCGGCCCGTCGCCGAGCCAGCCTGTCGAACGCGACGAATTTCAGCCGGCTAGCGTTCGCGAGGCGCTCACGGCGCGCGCTATTGCCCCGCGACCCCGTAGCGGCTAGGCGCCACATCCCACCCGCCGCTGACGTCGCGGCGATTGAGCGCCCCGACATCGCGGCGGGCTTCGCACCGGCTTCGCACGTCCGAT
>DASZHF010000104.1:0-3530 GCA_035938095.1 Solirubrobacteraceae bacterium | reverse complement strand
TGGGACAGGTTGGCCAGCGTGACGTGCGAGGGCAGCCTCCGTCCCCGCAGCCTGCGCACAACACGGCCGTTGACGTAGATCTTGGCTCGGCGCAGCCGCTGACCTTTTCGTCCCCTCAGGCTGACGCGCACGTTGCGCTGGACCTGGCACGCCGGCGTCACGGCGGTCGTGACGGCGGACGCGAGCGAGCGCGCCGTCGGCACCTCGCCGCCCGCACACGGGGTAACCGAGCAATCCGGCGCCGGGTTGGGCCAGTAGGAGGCACGCTCGATATGTGCCAGTGCTCCGCCGGGGAGCAGCAAGGCCCCAAGCGCCCCCGCCGCGAAAGCGGCGCCTAACTTGGATCTGGCAGCTCGTCGTCTTGTCATCGCGTGACCGTGGATGCCCCGAGCGGCACCCCACCGAAGCCCACAGCCGATCAGGCGAGAACCAGGTACGCGACCGCTTTACCCTCCGACGAGCGGACACTCTAATCGAATCAGATCAGCCGGGGCGCACCACGCACGACCCGCGGCCGTCGCGCCTGTCCCCGTCGTCGCTGGGCGCGAGGCCGGCCTGGCCCAGCGTCAACCAGACAGCAGAGTGAGCGTCGTCGAGGTCGTCTTGCTCTGACCGCTGGCGTCGCGGACGGTGACCGTTGCCTTCACTTTGAGCCGCCCTTGCCGGCGCAGCTTGCGTAGCTCCTTGGCCGCGAGCTTGACCTCGACCACGCCGCCGGTTCCCGCGGCCAGCGTGACGTCGGCGTGCCCGAGCATACGGTTGCCATGGCGGGCCGTCAGGGTGAGGGTTCCGTCACACGGTCCGGTGGCGCTCGCCGAGCACGCGAGCTTGACGCCCACCCGGCCCTTGCGGCCGAGCTTGGCCCGCTGGGCGCTGAAGCTGGCGCCCCCGAACGTTGGAGGCGATCCCGGCGATCCCGGCGTGCCGGGGCCGCCGCCGGCAGGCCCGCCGGATACCGTCAACACGAACGGGTTCGGGCTCGTGTTCTGGGGCGTGGATCCCGAGGGGCACATGTGATTTCCGTTATCGAACGTGGCCGCCCAGTCAATGCTGTAAGAGCTTCCGGGCGCCGCACCGCTGAGCGGCACAGCGAGATCCACCTTGCCGATGCCAGCTCCTGACAGCGTCCGGGGCGCAGCGTTGGGCGCGGTCACGGTCACCTTGAGGGTGTCGGCGCCGTTGCTGTCGCCCGGATCAGAGGACTCGGACGCCTCGATCTGCACTTGACTCTGCGACGGGGACACCATAAGCGTGCCGTTTGGGCCCGCCGTTGCCCCAGACAGCTGCACGAAGTCAGGGTCGAGCCCGCCCGCGAACGAACAGTCGCGAAAGGTCGGGCTGTTCGCAGCGCCGGCGGGCGCCACCGCGAACACAGCCCACCCAGCCACCCCCACAGCAATGGTTCCCAATCCGACGCCCATCCGAGTGGGACCTCTCATCGCGTCAACTCCCCTGTCTCAAGCCGGGCCTGGAACATACGGATTCAATCACGCACGCAGCCCCGCCAGCACTGGACATAAGTCTTAAGACCCCGGCGGCCGCCGCGAACCAGTATCCGTTCGGGGCGCCGCGATTAAGCCAGCACCCCGATGGGCGTGTCAATTCACCGAAACCACGCGGGGACGGCTGTAGCCCACGGCAAATGGATATCCCGCCTCTCGGCGGACAACCACCCGGAACGCGTACACGACATGCCCCGACGTGCGAGTCAGCCGCCGGCGCGCCCGAAAGGTGCCGTTGGAAGCGGTGCGCACGGCCTTGAAGTCCTGCCACCGGCGCCCGATCAGGACCTGGAGCTCGACCAGCTTTCCGGCCGGCGGCACGAATCCGCCCAGCAGGCGTCCCCGGAAGCGAATCGCCTGTCCGTTTCGAAGATGGCGGGTGGTGTGCAGCACGACGCCCGCTCCCACCTCCTGTGTGAAGTCGACCTGCGCGACGTACTCGGGGTCGCCAACCACGTAGCGGTAAGCGACCCGTACCAGGCGCGACGATCCCGGAGCCAGGCGCAGGGCCCAGCTGCCGTCGTCGCCAGTACGCGCCGCGGCCACGCCCTGGAGCTGAGCTCCATCGACTTGGGGCTGCTGGAGCACCTCGACCGCGGCTCCGGCGACCGGAGCGCCGGCCTCGTTTACGAGCTGGCCCCGCAGCATCACGGCGCTGTCGGCAAACGACGCGGACCGCAGGCGCTGGGGATGCGCGACCGTTAGGACGATGCGCGCCCGCGGGCTGGCGTTGCGGCCGTTGAGCCCGGCGCTTCCGCTGGCATCGAGAACCAACGGGCTGGGATCGCTGCCGGCGGTGCCAGTTCCGTGATCGTTGACGGCCACTTCGAACAGGCGCAGGCGGTGGCCCACGTCCGGCGCGGACGGCGCGTAGGTCGCGGAGCTGGCGCCGGGGATGGGCTGGCACCCGTTGCCCTCGGCGTCGCAGCGAGCCCACAGGCGACCGATACGGGGCGGGGTGTCGTCCTTGCTCAAACCGGTCGCGTGTCCGTCGATCGCCATCACCGGGGCGTGGCCGACCTGTGGACTGCCGCTGAGGGTGGGGGCCGTGTCGAACTGGGGCGTGTTGGACACGGTGATGTTGTCGCGCTGCGTGCTGGCTTGGTTGCCCGCCGCGTCGTACGCGGTGAGCAGCACGCTGTAGGTCCCGTCATCGACGCGGTTGGTGTGCACTGTCAGCGAGTCGCCGGAAATGTGCGACGCGCACGCCGCCCACGCCACGTACGGGCAGCGCGCGGGGTCGGTGCTGAAGTCGGCGTCCCCGACCACCGTGCCGCCCATCGTCACCTTGATCCGGGCGACTCCCGACTCGCCATCGGAAGCCGAGTAGGCCAGCGTCTGATCGCCCCGCCGCGTCCCCGGCGACAGCAAGCTGCCTCCGTTGATCGCGGCGCTCGGGGGGACGTCCTCGCTGAGAATCTCCTGCGTGCCGGTGAGGTAGACGACGTGTCGAGGGTCCGCCCAGTAGCAGCTCGTTGAAGCCGAGGTCGAGCAGTACACGTAGACGCCGAAGCCGCCCGTCCCGCTCGGCATGCCCAGGTCAGCCGAGGTCCCCGAGCTCGAGTCTCCGATGTCGGCCGTCCGGAGCACCTGGGCCCCGGAGGGGCCGAAGGCCCAGAACTGAAGGAAGGCGCGCGAGCCGTAGGAGATCGGGAACGAGTGGTTCTGGTCGCGCACGCGCTCGATGGTGATCGCGGGGTTGGGCGAGGACAGCACTGCCCCGCGAGACTCGTTGGGGTTCATCCGGCCTCCGGCGAGCACGAAGTCCAGACCACCCCAGTCGCTCTGCTGGCAGGTGTCGGCGTAGCCGTCGAAGGGTGGACTGCTCGGCGCGAAGGCGAGCAGCGGTCGCTGGCCTGAACCACCGTAGTTGCACTGGGCGATCGTGTAGGTGCCGGCCCGCGCGGGACCGGCGGCGGCGATCAGCCAGATCAGCAGCGCAGCGGCTGCCCCGAGTGCTCGGGTGGCGCCGCGCGGGCGCCAGCGTTGTCCGGTGGGGCCGTTCGAGCCCCGTCCTGCCGCGCCGTG
>DASZHF010000103.1:0-11945 GCA_035938095.1 Solirubrobacteraceae bacterium | reverse complement strand
CGTCGGGGTCCACGGCCGGGTCTGCGCTGTAGACGCCCTCGACGCCGTTCTTGGCCATGAGGATCGCCTCGGCATGGATCTCGCTGGCCCGAAGCGCAGCGGCTGTGTCCGTGGTGAAGAACGGGTTGCCGGTGCCGGCGGCAAAGATGACCAGGCGGCCCTTTTCCAGGTGACGCATGGCGCGGCGCCGGATGTACGGCTCGGCGACCTCGGAGATGGTGATGGCTGACAGTACCCGGGTATCGGCGCCCTCCTTCTCCAGTGCGTCCTGGAGGGCGAGCGCGTTGAGGACAGTGGCCAGCATCCCCATGTAGTCCGCGGTCGCGCGATCCATGCCCGCGGCCGCGCCCTTCATTCCGCGGTAGATGTTGCCGGCGCCCAGCACGACCGCGGTCTGTACGCCGCGCGCCTGGATCTCCGCCAGCTGGCGCGCGATGGCCTGGATCCGAGCCGGGTCTGCCCCGTAGTCGAGATCGCCCATGAGCGCTTCGCCCGAAAGCTTGAGCAGGACTCGTTGGAAAATCGGGGACCCCTCCACGCCAGCGGACTCAGACTCGGCGAGAGTTGGCGCGGGCTGGGCGGAGGCGATTGGCCGGTCCATTGGCGATCCAAAGAGGCGAGGCCGACCTCGACGACTGACTAGTCCCGGACCGAGAAGCGCTCGAAACGCCTGATGACGACGTTCTCGCCCGTCTTGGCCGCGAGCTCGGCTCGCAGCTCCTCGATCGTGCGGCTCTCGTACTTGTCGGTGTTGACATGCGGCTGGCTCAGCAGGACGACATCGGTGAGCCACTTGCGCAGCTTGCCCTCGGCGATCCGCGGACGCACGTCGGCCGGCTTGTCGGCCGACTGCTCCTCGAATATGCGCAGCTCCCGCTCGCGATCCTCGGGCGGCACGTCGTCCTCGGAAACGTACTCAGGGGCAGCGGCGGCAACGTGGAGCGCCACGTCCCGTGCGAACGCGACGAACTCCGGGTTTCGCGCAACGAAGTCGGTCTCGCAGTCGACCTCGACCAGGGCGCCCACCGTGCCGTTGGCGTGTATGTAGCTCTGCACCGTCCCCTCGGAGGCGGTGCGCTCCCCGCGTTTGGCGGCCTTGGCCTGGCCCCGGACGCGCAGGATCTCGATGGCGCGCTCTATGTCTCCCCCAGCCTCGGTCAGGGCGCTCTTGCAGTCCATCAGGCCCGCCCCGGTGCGGTCTCGCAGCGCCTTGACTTCCTTGGCGTCGATCTCGGCCATCAGGACCCCTCTCGGGCCGCCGAAGGCTCGGCCGCCGGGGCAGTCGACGAGGAGGCCTCCGCCGGCGCGGCGGCAGTGTCGGGCTCAGCGGCGGGCGGTTCGGGCGGGACGGGCTGGGCGGGCGCCTCCGATGCGGCTGGCTGCGCTGGCGCCTCGGACGCGGCAGCAGGTGCGGGCGCCTCCGGCGCGGCGGCCGGGGCGGGTGCCTCTGGCGCGGCGGCCGGGGCCGGCTCGGCCGTTGGGGAGCCGTCCGGGGGCGCCCCAGCTTGAGCGGGCGCCGGTTCGGCGGCAGCGGGCGCACCGGCTTGAGCGGGCGCCCCAGCTTGGGCGGGCGCCGGTTCGGCGCCACCGGGCGCCTGCTGCGCCTCCTGGCGCTCGCGCTCCTGCTGCTCGGCCTCCAGGCGAGCGCGTTCCTCCTCCTCTCGGCGGGCACGCTCCTCGGCCTCCTGGCGCGCTTTCTCCTCGGCCTCCTGGCGCGCCCGCTCCTCCTCGGCCCGGAACACGGCATGGCCGCCGGCCACAACGTCCCCGATGGCGCGAGTGATCAGTGCGCAAGAACGGATGGCGTCGTCGTTGCCGGGAATCACGTAGTCGATCCCGTCGGGATCGCAGTTGGTGTCCACCAGGCCGATGATCGGGATCCGCAGGCGTTGCGCCTCGCGAACCGCGATGGCCTCGGTCTTCAGATCGATGACGAACATCGCGTTCGGGACGCGCTGCATGCCCTTGACGCCACCCAGGTTGGCTTGCAGCTTGGCCAGGTCGGCCTGGGCGGCCATGCGCTCGCGCGTCGGGAGCAGCTCCAGCTGCCCCTCGGCCGCGTACCGCTCGAGGTCGTGCAGGCGCTTGATCCGCAGCGAGATCGTCTGGAAGTTGGTGAGCAGCCCGCCCAACCAGCGGTGGTTGACGTAGGGCATGCCCGCCTGTTCCGCGGTCTCCTGAATGGCGTCGCGCGCCTGTTTCTTGGTTCCCACGAACAGGACGGTGCCGCCGCGGTGGGCGAGGTCGGAAGCGAAGCTCCGCGCCTGCTCCAGGAGGTCGGCGGTCTTGAGCAGATCGATGATGTAGATGCCGGCCCGCTCGCCAAATATGAAGCGGCGCATCTTGGGGTTCCAGCGGCGCGTCTGGTGGCCGAAGTGCACGCCGGCCTCCAGCAGCTCCCGTATTCCCACGTCAGCCACGGCCCTTCCCTTTCAGTTGTACTTCCGCCCGGTCGCAGCGTGAACCCGAGGTGGCACAAGGCCGGACCGCGGGCAGGGCACGAGGCGGGTCCCCGGGCGGGTCGGTGAATTTGACGGTCAGTCTACGCAAGTTTTCGCGACCGCCCCCGTTTAAGGGCCCAGACGGGCCGGTCCCTATTCCCCGCCCTCCGGTGGCCCGGTCCGTCCAAGCAAGTGGGGCAAGGCGGCCGCGGCAGCGCGGTCGCCTTGCTACGCCCTCATCCGGTCGGTCAGTCCTCACCGCGCTCGGCCCGGGCCAGCGCCGCCGCCAGATCGGCGGGGAGCGCGGAGCGCACGTCGATCCGGCGCCCGGTGATCGGGTGATCGAAGGCCAGCCGCTCGGCGTGTAGGAACTGCCGGCGGAGCCCGAAGCGGGGCTCCCGCCCGTATTGGGGGTCGCCGCACACCGGATGGCCGATGGCCAGCAGGTGGGCCCGGATCTGATGGGTACGGCCGGTCTCCAGCCTCACCCGCAGCAGCGCCGTCGCGGGCAGGGCACGCTCGATCACGAAATGTGTGCGCGCGGCCCGGGGAACGTCGGTGTCGGTCGACACGCGCAGCCGATCGTGGCGGTCGCGCCCCAACGGAGCATCGATGGTGCCGCTGCGAGCGCCCGGCAACCCCTCGACCAGCGCCAGGTACTCGCGGGTCAGCTTGCGGGCCGCGATCAGGGCCTGGAGGCGGCGATGCACGGCCTCGGATCGGGCCACCACGAGCAGGCCGGAGGTGTCGCGGTCCAGGCGATGGACGATCCCGGCCCGCTCGGCGACTGCTCCTCCGGCCGCGCGGCCGGCGAGCGCCTGCGCGAGTGTCCCGCCCGGGTGGCCGCGGCCCGGGTGAACGACCACTCCCGCGGGCTTGTCGACAATCAGCAGGTGCTCGTCCTCGAAGGCGACCGTCAGCTCAGGCGTCGCGTCCTCGGCGGGAGCCTCCGGGCTCGGGCGGGGTTCGAGCGAGCCCACTTCGACGACCTCGCCCGCGCTCAGGCGGTGGCGCTTGGGTCGGGCCAGGCCGTCGACCGTCACCAGGCCCGCCTCGATCAGGCGCTGGGCCTGGGCCCGCGAGCCGACCGCCGGCCCGAGGTAGTGGTCGAGGCGAGCGCCCTCGTCCGCGGAGGACGCCTCGAGGCGCAGGTTGCCCATCGCACGGCGATCCGCTGGTTCGCTCATCGCGCGCGGGCCCGCTCCTCGGCCACGTACAGGAGGGTGAACACACCGACGGTGATCGCCAGGTCGGCCAGGTTGAAGGCCGGCCACAACGGCAGCTTGATGAAGTCGGTCACCGCTCCGTCCCGGAGGCGGTCGAGCACGTTGCCCACGGCTCCCCCGACCAGGAGACCGGTCGGCAGCCAGAGCAGCGGCCGGTCGCCGTGACGGATGAAATACGCCAGGAGCCCGAGTAGCGCAAGCGCCACCAGGACGCTAACCACCGTGTGGCCCCCGGCCAGGACGCCGAATGCCACCCCGTGGTTCTCCACGTGAACCAGGTCGATGGCGGGCAGGAAGCGACGCGTATCGCCGCGCGGGATCGAGTCGATGACCCAGCGCTTGGTGAGCTGGTCCGTGATCACGACGAGGGCGAGCACGAGCATCGCGCGGCTCCAGGCGACGCCGCGACTCACGGGTCGGTCAGCCGCGGACGAGGGCGACTAGCAACGACCCCAGCAGGTAGAGCACGAGCAGGGCCACGATCGGGCTGAAGTCGAGCGCCCCGATCGCAGGAATGAAGCGCCGGAAGATGCGCAGGTAGGGCTCTGACACGTCACGCAGGAACTTGAGGATCGCGTCCGACCAGCGTGAGTACGGAACGCGCACGCCCATTGCGAATATGAACGACGTCACGACGTAGGCCACGATCAGCAGCGAGTACACCTGCAGCAGCGCGGAGAGGTAGTCCGCGATCTGCCCGCGCACGTTGGCGAGCAGGACGAGTACGGCGATCACCGGCGCGATCCCTCCAGCACGGCCTCCATCGCGTCCATGAATGCGCTGCGCACACCGCCCCGCTCGAGGGCGTCGAGTCCACGCGCCGTCAGCCCGCCGGGAGAGGCCACCTCACGCCGCACGCCCAGGGTGTCGGCGCCCCGCTCCGCGAGCAGGGTTGCGGACCCGGCGAGGCTGCTCACCGTCAGGTCGGCCGCGAGGCTGCTTGGCATCCCATGTCGAACCGCGGCGTCGATCTGGGCCTCCGCAATCAGGGCGGTGTAGGCCGGCGCCACGCCCGCGATCGCAGTGGCCACGTCGATCAGCCGCTCCGGGACCTCGACCACTCGACCGACGCGCCCAAACAGCTCGCGAACCTGAACCTGGAACTCGTCTCCGCCTCCGTCCTGGCACAGACATACGACGCCCTCGCGCACCTCGACGGCCGTGTTGGGCATCGCGCGCGCGACCTGCGCGCCCGGATAGGCGGCGTGCAGCCTCTGCAGCGACGTTGCGCCCAGGACCGAGACGATCGCCTGGGCCTCGCCGTCGACCTCGGCCGCGACAGCTTCGAGCTGGGCCGGCTTGTGACACAGCACCACCATGTCGGCCCGCCGGGCCAACTCGGAGTTGCTGGAGAGCGCCTCTCCGCCCACCTCGGCGACCAGGGCTCGCGCGCGGCCCGACCCCCCGTCCGTACACAGGACGGGTTCGCCCCAGCCCCGGGCGAGGGCGCGCGCCATGTTTCCCGAACCGATCAGACCGAGCGTCATCAGGGCAACGGTACCTGGTGCGGACCCGGGAACCGAGGCAGGCTTTCGGTCGGCCCGCTCCCGGCCGTATCAGCGGCTCGAGACCCGTCGGCTATGGTCCGCTCGGCGAGCGCCGTCGCCCGCGGTGCCGGAGACCGGTACGGGCGCGGGCCATGCTCGCGGACTCAGAGCGTCAGATGCCAGAGCAGCGCAGCCCCGAGCGCGTACGGGCGCACTACGAAATCGAGGTCGAGCTGGCCGACCGCCTCCGCCAGGCGGCTCCCGCTCAGCGACGCGAGCTGTACGGGACGGTCTACGACGAGCTCTTCCAGCGCGTCCCCGACCATCCCCAGCTCACCCGGCGCTCCGATGCCGGCGACCGGGCCAGGTACGCGGGCATACAGGTCGACCTGATCCGCCAGTTCCTGCCGCTTGGCGGAAGCTACGTCGAGCTGGGCGCGGGCGATTGCGCCACGGCCCGGGGACTGCTCGAGCACGCCGGGCGGGTCACCGCGGTCGAGGTGTCTGAGGAGATCATTCCCGACGACGTCCCGGCCGCGGTCGCCGTGGCGATCAGCGACGGGGTGAGCGTGCCCGTGCCCGAGTCCAGCGCCGACGTCGTCTACAGCAACCAGCTCATGGAGCACCTGCATCCCGACGATGCGACCGCACAGCTCACCGGTGTGGCGCGGGCGCTGAAGGCGGGCGGCCGCTACATCGTGATAACGCCGAATCGTCTCAGCGGGCCCCATGACGTCTCGCGATCCTTCGACGACGTCGCGCGGGGCTTCCATCTCAAGGAGTACACCTACCGAGAGCTGTCGGACCTGCTGCGCGAGGCGGGCTTCCGGCGGGTGAAGGTCTTCCAGCGCCTGCACGGGCGGACTCTGTCCCGGATCGCGAAGCTCGCCGGTGGGCCCAGCTCGCGTCCCGGACGCGCTCTGGAGCGGTTCGGGGATCGGGCGCTCGTCCTCCCGCTGTGGCCGTTCCTCGCCCTGGAGCGCGTGGCGGCCCTCGCTCCTCGGCGCCTGGGCCACTCGAGCGTCTTCGGCCGGGCGCTGGGGCTGCACGTCATCGCCGAGCGCTGAGCAACTCCCGGCGCGGCCCTCGGGCGGCAAGGGCCGCCATGACCGGGCCGAGCGCGAACAGCAGCCAGAAGCGCTGATCGTCGCCGTCGGAGAGGAACACCTCGGCCACGAGGATGGACAGCTGCGCAATCAGCAGGGCCCGGGCCAGGGTGGCCAGCTGCGGCTGGCCCCGGGCGTCGAAGCGGCGGATAGCGCGGCCCGTCGCCGCGACGCAGCCGAGCATCACCGCCACCAGGAGCACCAGGCCTACGACGCCGAGCTCGGCCAGGGCCTGGAGGTAGACGCTGTGCACGACGTGGGGCTTCTCGCTGATCAGGTCGACGTGGGTCAGCGGTCCGGCCCGCCGGACGAAGCGTTTCTCCTGAAAGGTGAAGTTGTCGAGCCCGACACCGTTGAGGGGATGCGCCTCTGCAATGCGCCACGCCACATTCCAGAGGTCCGAGCGGCCGTTGCCCCCTCCGTCGATCGAGGTCACCCGACTGAGCGCCCCGGGTGTCGTCGCGAACCAAACTCCCGCCACCGCAGCGACGACGGCCAGGCACATGGCGACCGAGCCTCGATGCCGCTTGAAGACGATCAGCGCGATCACCGCGGCCGTCACGGCCGCTAGCAGCCCGCCCCGGGACTGAGTCTCGGCCAGGCCGACGGCCATGATGATCATCGAGACGATCAGGGCGAAGCGCAGCAGGGGGTTGCGCGTGGTCCCCATCAGCGCGGCCGCCAGCACGATCGCCGGAACCAGTCCGGCGGCCAGGTAATTGGGGTCTCCCGACCCGCCGCCGAGCCGCCCCTGCACCTCGGCGGCGCTGGCCAGGGCGCTCTGGGCCGGACTGAGTGCGCCGGCCAGGAGTCCCGCCGTCACGGACAGGACGCCCCCGACCACGACCGCGGCCATGACCATGCGCACATGACCGGCGGTGACGATCGTGCTCATCACGATGACCAGAACAGCGCCCGCGACGTACCAGACGTACAGGTCCGCGGCGGCCCGAGACGAGTTTTCGGCCCACGCGACGGACAGCGTGGCCCACACGACGTAGAGCGCCATCGCGCCCAGCAGCCGGGAATGCGCGCGCAGCGTCCGAGTCCCGACGCCCCCGCCGGAGCGCAGCGTGCCGAGCCAGGCGACGAGGATGACGGCCGACGCCGCCGTGGGGCCCACCCAGACGAAGGGGAGCAGGGCGATGAACGCGACCGGGACCCAGAGCGCGATCGCGACGGGCAGGCTGAGCAGCGCGATCGGGGTGTAGACCAGCGCCAGGGTGGTGCCGATCCCCGCCGCCACGCTGCGCGCCATCAGCAGCCCGACGATCAGGGCGACCGGCAGCCCCAGCGCGGCGACCAGGCGGGGCGAGAGAAGCGGTAGCGGGCGGGTCGACACGCTCGCGCCGGGCGCTCAGCCCGGTGGGCGACTCACCGGGACAGCGCGCGAGCCAGCGATGACCGCGCGCCCGAGCGGGCCCCTGGGGGGACGCCGTAAGCGTAGTAGGGGGCGGCTCCACGCCCCCGCGTGCCGACCATGACCATCCCGAACGGCGACTGCCCGGCGCGCGCGAGCAGGTCGCGCATGAGCTCGAGGCTCGGGCGGTTGGTGTTCCCGGGACGGGCGACGACCAATATGTCGTCGGCCTCCGGGAGCACCCGCAGGGCGTCGCTGACCTCACCGAGCGGCGGCGTGTCGACGATGATGTAGTCGGCCAGCTCCCGCGCCTCGGACATGATCGCCGGCAGCCGGCGGGCAAGGGCGCCGAGTAGGAGAACGTCACCCTCGCCCGTTCCCGCTGGAGCGACGCTCAGGGGCGGCAGCCCAGGAGCCGACAGCAACACGTCCGAGAGCGTGCGGTCGGAGCCGAGCAGGGAAACCAGCCCCCGCGACGCCTGGAGCCCGAGCACCCGTCCCAGGTCGGGCTTGCGCAGGTCGAAGTCCATCAGGACCACCCGGTTGCCCGCTGCCACCAGCGCGAGCGCCAAGTTGAGCGCCGAGCTGGTCTTGCCATCGCCGCTCGACGCACTGGTGAGCACGATGACGCGGTGGCTTCCCGGTGCTTCCTCGAGCTGAACGTGCAGCGAGCGGAACGCCTCCCGCACCGACGGCGGCATGGTCAGCGCCCGTTCCCCCTCACGCCGGCGCAGGCGGCGGGGGAGCTTGGGGACACGCGCGAGCACGGGCATCGGGTAGACGCCGAGCAGCTCCTCGGGTTCGCGGATGCGCTGGTTGAGGAACTCCATCAGCAGCGCCACGCCCGAGCCGATCGTGAACCCGGCCACGACGGCGAGCAGGATCACGAGCCACTTGGGCGTGCCGGTGGCCGAGGTGGGAGCCAACGCCGTCTGGGAAAGCGACAGCGTCGGATCCTGCCCGTTGCGCAACTGCAGCAACGCCGACAGGCGCGCGCGCCCGGCCTGCGAAGTGTCGGCGCCTGCACCCACCAGCGCCGCCGCCACGGCCCGGGAAACCACCTGCCGGCGAGCGTCCAGGCTGGCGTGAGCGAACGTGTTGGCCAGGTTGGCGGCCCGGCTCGGACTGGAGGCGCTCGCGGTAATGGCGAGGATGTTGCTCTGGCCCTGGGGGTCCACGGTGATCGCCTGCTGTACCCCGGCGCGCGTGTAACCGTGGTCGATCCGCGCGGCGGTGAGCTCGGCGGCTGCAGGCGAGTCCACGAGCGTGGCCGCGGTCTGGGCGGTGCGCGTCTCGTCGTTGGCGTCGTGGACCAGCGGCAGCCCCTGCAGGGGAGGGTAGTCCTGCGGGAGCGGGGTGATCAGGATCTCGGCGGTCGCCTGGTAGGTCGAGGAGCGACTCGCCAGCCACGCTCCAGCGGCGGCGACCGTGAGCAGCGTGATGGCGACGACGAGCATGCGGTGGGCTCGTATGGCGCGCAGGTAGGGACCCAGGGCGCCTTCCTGGCGCTCCTGTGTGACACCAGCCGATGTGAAGCTGCTCTCCAGAAGGGACCCCCGATGCCGGAGTTTAGAGCAGCAATCGGCGCGGATTCACAGGCATGGACGTTCGTTTGGGGGCGAGATCGCGAGGGCTGAGCGGTCACCAGCGCGCGAACAGCCGCGGGAGTGTCGTCGTGGCGCGAAACACCGACAGGCTCGTGTCGGGACTGAGGTTGGTGCGCCTGACGTCGTACGGGTCCCAGTTCCCCGGCGCCGGGAACCCGCCGTAATTGCTGAACGCGAGCCGGACCCCGCTCTCGCGCAACAGCGATTTGGTCGCCGGCGTAAACGACGAGCGCCAGCCCACCGGATAGCTGAACAGGCGCGGGCGTTCGCCCAGCTCCTGCTCGAGGCGATCCAGCGAGCGTTCGATCTCGCGGCGCTGGTCCTCGGCGGGCACCGACGCGAGCACGGGATGGCTGACGGTGTGTGCCCCGATCGTCATTCCCCCCCGCTTGAGCTCGCGCGCCATGTCCCAGGTCATCCAGTCCGAGTGTCCGTCCGCGGGGCGGCGTTGGCCTCCCGTGGCGCCGGCCAGCCAGTCCAGGAACTCGTCCACCCTGGCCCCCGGGAGCGAAGCGCACCGGCGGCGAAGCAGCGCCACCGCTTGCTGGCGGCCAGGCTCGTCGAAGCGCACCACCTGCTCCAACCAACCGTCCGGGTCGACGTGGTCGCGCTCGCTGGTCCGCACCAGCCAAGCGATCTCATCCCACCACGCGGTGGCGTCGCCGTCCAGGAACCCGGTGGTCAGGAAGAACGTCGCTCGCACGCCGTGCTCGCGCAGGACGGGGTAGGCGACGGAGTGGTTGTCCCGGTAACCATCGTCGAAGGTGACCACGGCGTGCCGGCCCCGGGCCCGCAGCACGTCCGGCCCGAGCTCCTCGGCCCCTAGCAGCTCGAAGTTGCGCGCCAGGAAGCCCACCTGGGCGTCGAAGTCCTCGCGCGTGGCGCTCCAGAGGTCCCAGTCCAGCAGCGAACGCGACGGTTCGCCGATGCGGTGGTAGTTGAGCACCAGCGCTCCGTGCCAGGTCCCGGCCCGGCGCAGCAGCGCGCCCACGCCCGTGACGTCGAGGAAGCGCGCGGCGCGGGCTCTCTTGGACATCGGGCTCGCCTCCGGTCAGGTTCCGCTAGTGGTCAGATCCGCGCCCGGAACCTCCACATCGAACATTTGTCCAGGAAACCGGCCCTGGGACACCGAAAGATAACGGGAGGTGCCGGTGGGGCGGGCACACTTCCCCACAACAGGGTGCGGCTTCGTTCGAGCGACCGCCTCCCTTGGGAGGGCTCAATGATGGATGCGATCGTCACGGATGTCGACATCTCCAGCGCGGTGGCGGGCTTGCGTGCGCTCGGCCGCCGCGGCATCTCCACGCTCGCGGTCGCGGCGCGCCGCAACGCGGGCGGCCTGTGGTCGCGTTACGCCAGCGCTCGGGCCGTATGCCCCGACGTGGTCGATGAGCCGGTCGCTTTCACCGCGGAGCTCGGCCGCCTGGCCAGCCACTACGGGAATCCGATCGTCTATCCGGGCCGGGAGGAGGCCATCAACGCGCTCCTAACCCCGGCTCGGGAAGGGACGGCGCCGACGCGGGTCCCGTACGCCGACATCGACGCGGTGCAGATCGTCCGCGACAAGCGCATGCTCCGAGGCCTCGCGCACGAGGTGGGCCTGGACGCTCCCCCCACGGTGGCCGAAGTCACCGCTCCCGGCCTGCCGGACGTCGATGCTCGGTTCCCGTTCGTGGTCAAGCCCGCACGCCCCGGCGGCAGATTACGCACGGCCAAGCTGGTCCGGTCCGAGGACGAGGTCCGGACGCTCGCCGAGGCGCTGCCCCCGGACCAGGAGCTCCTGGTGCAGGAGTACGTGGTGGGGCCGCAGGTGGGAGTGGCGCTCGTCGTCAGCCCGGACGGCACCATCGTCGAGCGTTTCCAGCACGAGGTGCAAAGGACATGGCCACTGCACGGAGGCGGCACGAGCATGGCGACCAGCGTCCGGCCCGACGAGGAGCTCGTTCGGCGTTCGGCGGCGATGCTGGGCCGGGCCGGGTACTGGGGCTTCGCTCAGCTCGACCTCATCCGGATGGCGACCGGTTACGCGGTGCTCGATGTGAACCCGCGCTTCTACACCTCGATGCCGCTCGCCGTGGCCTGCGGGGTCAACCTCCCCGCGGTCTGGCACGACGCCGTCGAGGGCCGGCTGACCGCATCCCCATCCGACTATCGAACCGGGGTGCGCTACCGCTGGCTCGAGGCGGACCTGACGGTGCTCCGGCATCGCTGGCGGCCACTGGTCGGCCGGCGGGCGGGAGCCCTGTGGGACGGGCGCGACCCGCTACCCGGTGTGTTGATGGCGGCCCAGGCGGGCCGCCATCGGGTGTCGGCCTTCGTGACGGTCAAGGGCGGCGGCCTGGTGCGTGGGCGCGAGTCGGCCCCCGACGGCCGTCGCGCGCAGCGCCATTTGGCAAAGGTCCGCTAGCCCAGCGCGCGCCACACGTCGCGGGCGATCTCGGCGCACAGTTCCTCTCGTGGTCGCTCGCCGTCCAGCCGGATGACGCCGAGCGACCCGTGCTCCTGCCTGTACAGAGCAGCGTGGCGGCCGAGCGACTCCAGGTCCTCCTCGCCCTTGCGGGCGTACGCGGTCTCGGGTGAGACGTCGAGCAGGTAGGCGCGGGTGGGCTTTGGAGACAGCAACCCGATCAGCCGGCGCTGCAGCGCGAAGGGCCGGCTCTCTCCGTACAGGAAGCGCAGGGCGACGACCGAGTCCAGCGTGTAGCGATCGCACACGAC
>DASZHF010000102.1:0-47641 GCA_035938095.1 Solirubrobacteraceae bacterium | reverse complement strand
GGCGGGCTCGGTCCTCGCGATGAAGTCACCCAGGACGCGCGCGAACCGAACCGGATCGTCGAGATGCGGAAAGTGCCCCGCCCGCTCGAAGACCTCGAGCTCGCTGCCGGGCATGGCCCGGTGCGCGACGGCCGCGTGGCGGACGGGAATCAGGGGATCTCGCTGTCCCCAGACGATCAGCGCCGGCATCATGCTCGACAGGTAGAGGCGGTCGGTGGCGTTCACGCGCTGGCCCCCCGGGTCGATCACGGCCCGCAGCGAAAGCAGGAACGCGTGGCGCGCCTCGGCGTCGCTGAGCGAGGCGTATCCGCGGGCCATCTCCCCCAGGTCCGCTCCGGCCCGCAGGCCCACGCGCTCGAGGACGCCGCCGACCCACGCTCCGGCATCCAGGACGCGGTGGCTGGCGATCAGGGGCAGCACGAACTCGGAGCCGGGCAGCGTCGCGGCGCGCAGGAGCAGATGGACCTCGCGCCCCAGTCCACCGCTGGAGACGAGCACGAGCCGTTCTGAGAACACCGGATATTCGTAGGAGAACTGCATCGCGACCCCTCCCCCGAGGGAGTGCCCCACGACCGTGGCCCGCCGGTGGCCGAGGGCGATGAGCAGGTCGCGCAGGCTCACCGAGTGCGCCCCCAGCGAGTAGTCGCCGCGCGGCTTGGCCGACTCGCCGTGACCGAGCAGGTCGGGCGCGATGACCGTGTGGCCCTCGGCGAGCAGCTTCATGACCGGCTCCCACTGGGCCGAGCTGCCCGTGACGCCGTGGATGAGCAGGACGACGGGGCCTTCGCCGGCGATGCGGTAGCTCACCTTGTGCCCGTGCAGGCGCAGCTGCTCGCTCGCGACCACGGGGCCGGCCGGACGCCGGGCGGTCCGGCTGCGACCGCCGGCGCGAGGAGACGAAGCCATCAGTACATGGTACATGGGTCCATGTCAGGATGCTTCGAGGGACCGGCCCCAGGGCCAGGCGGAGCCCGGAGCGCTAGTTATACGCCACGTAGTGGTGGTGCGCGGTGACCAGGTGCTTCGTGTGGGTACGGCGGTCATGCACCAGAACCTGGCCGTCGAAGACCTTGGTCAGCGTTCCGTCGCAGCGGTCGTCGACCCGCCAGACGGTGCCCCGCACCGTGGCCACGCTGTTGACGCCGTGGGTGCGGAAGCGCCCGTGGTGGTCCAGCGCCCACAGCCTGCGCACCACGTGGTGCGACGAGCTGCTGCGGCCCTTGCCGGACGCGGCCTTCGCCATCGACGCGCCTCGGGCGCGCCGGTTCGGGCAGGAGGAGAAGTCGCCTCCGGTCAGAGAGATGTCGGTCATCGGAGTGGCGCCCGGGCGCTGGGTGATCTTGACCTCGCTTCCGTACATCAGCGCGTCCTGCGGTGTGCCCTGGGCGTCGCTCGCGCTGAACAGCCATACGACGGCCGAGCGGGCGTCGATCACGGTGCCCACCGGCAGCTGGCTGACGCTGGACAGAGGCACGAACTTGTTGCTGCCCGGGAGCTGGACCAGGGCGGTCCCGGCGGCCGAGCCGGCGACGACCGTGTGGCCGGCGGTGGGATGCACGGCGGGGGAGCTCGGGCTGGGGACGAGGTTCACCAGGTTGGAGCGGTCACTCGAGGCAAAGGCGGTGAAGGGGTCGGACGCGGGCGGCGCCGGGGTGCTGGCGGGTACCGGGTTCAACGGAGCCGCCACCTGGTGCTCGTAGGCCCCGATGTCGGGGGCGGGCCCCGAGACCCGGTTCAGACCGTCGAGATCGACCGGGCCGGCCAGCGGGTCCGCCACTCCTGCGTCGATGGTGGGAGAGCCCGCCTGCTGGTGGTAGTCGCCGTTGGGAGCATCGACGAACAGGGGTGGGGCGATCTGGTTGTGCCCGCCGTCGGTGACGCCGGGTGAAATCGACGGCGACGCTCGGAAGTTCGAGTAGCGCGCGGTCAGCGTCCCGTCCATGACCTTGAGGTCGTAGGCGCCGCCGCTGATGACGCTGTTCTCCACGGTCGCCGAGAGCGCCTTCGACTCGAGGCCCGTGGTGTTGGAGCCGCCGACGGCGGTCACGTTGACGACGGCCACGGTGCCCCCGCCCTCCTTGAGCTCGATCGCCTCGCCCTCGGAGCCCACGACCCGGGCTACGCTGTCGCGCAGCACCGTCCCGTTCGGCGAGCTCTCCAGGGTCACCGCGCCCCCCTCGTGGTCGCCGCCCGAGGCGACGAGGATGAGCTGGCTGGCCGTCCCGCCTTCCAGATCGAGCGCGAGTCCATCGGGCGCCGCCGTCTCGACGTACAGGCGACTCACGGCGCCTCCCTCGAGATGCAGCGTGCTGCCCGCCAGCCCGGGATCTCCGATCAGATGGGGGAACGGCCGACCCTGCTGCCCGTGGAGGTCGATCGGGACGCCGGCGGTCAGGGTGCTGCTGACGTGGTAGTTGCCGGGCTCGACGATCACGCGGTCGCCCGAGGTGGCGTCGCCGATCGCGTGGTCGATCCGGCAGGGCGCCGACTCGGTGCACGCGCCGGTGGTGTCGGTGCTCGTGGACGATGCGTAGCGCGTGGCGGGCTCGATGGCGCCGCCGGTGGCGACCGTCCACGGCGCAAGCGACGCCGCGACGACGATCGCCAGTCCCGAGCCTCCTCTGATGAGTTTCTTCATCCCGTGCGTACGTGTTTCCGCCCAGACCCCAGTCCCGATCCATCCGGTGCGGGTCTGCCTGTGACTCTCCTCGGTCCCCGAGGGCAACTGCTTGAGCCCCGCGGCCCGGGAACTCGACGCATGATCGAGTCCCGCGGGCGGGCGGACGGGGGATCAGCGGTGGGGCCGGAGGCCCGAGCGGCCGGGCACTCAGCGGTGGAGCCGGAGGCCCGAGCGCAGACGATTCCATCTGCGCCTCCGGACCAGGTAGGCGAAGCGAACGCCGTTACGAATGACCCGCCTGACCCCGTGCGTCCAGCTGCGCCGGACCACGAAGGGCTGGTCGACCCACTCTTCGCGCGAGCCCCCGCCGCTCTCCCGGCGGAAGACCGCAGTTCGCATGGGGACGCGGCTGATCAGGCGCCAACCGGGCTCCTCCTGAAGGAAGCGTTTGAGGACCGCTCCCGTCCACACCTCGGTGTCGTCGACGATCAGGATCCCTCCCTCGCGCAGGCGCCGGCCCGCGTAGAACCAGTCGATGAATGGGGCCGGGAATCCATGGCTCCCGTCGATCAGGACGAGGTCGAGCTCGGTGGGAGCCAGGCGGGGAAGGAGCTCCTCCGAGCGGGCGGCGTGAAAGGTGATCCGGTCCGTCGACACGCCGGCGGCGGCGCACCAAGCCGTGATCCGCTCGATCTCGGTGGCGGACGGCACCACGCAGGTGTGTTCGCTGCCCTTGACGGCGAACAGCGCGGTGCTCACGCCGGCGCCGGTCTCGAGCGTGTGCATGGAATCCCGCACGTGGTCGTCGATGAACGCCAGAATCTCCTCGTCGAGGCCCATCGCATACGGGCTGGCCGACTCGCCGTGCACGAGCGGACGGTTGGCGAGCAGATCCTTCAGCTCCATGCGCACGCTCCGGACATGCATGTCCACCGCCGGCCTCCCGGATTCAAGCCCGGCCGATGTCTTGCTCGCCCCGGACCACACCCGCCCACGTCCACAGGAGAAGCGTGGGCATCACGACACCTCCTGGCTCGCTCGCCGCCGCCACGCCCCAGGCGACTGCGACACCTATCAGGCCGATACGCCAGGGGTCGAGCTCGGGCGGACCGCGGCGGAAGACCGCGCCTCCGATAGCGGCCACCAGTGCCAACAGCCACAGTCCGCCCCCGATCAGGCCAAGCTCCGCCGCGTTTGACAGATAGACGTTGTGCACCTCGGCCACGAGGGTCATGGGGTAGTTGGGGTTCTGGCGGTAGTAGTCGGCGCTGTCGGTCGGGAAGCGACCCCATCCAAAGCCCACGAACGGGCGCGCCTGCACCATGCGCTCCGCAGCGCGATTGGAGTTGTTGCGGTCCCATATGGGGCTCTGGTCGCTTGTCCGCTTGTTGACCTGGGACTGAAGGCCGGGCACCGTGGCCAGAGCGCCGAGCACGAGCACAAAGCCGACGGCCAGGGCGGGAATCAGGAACCGGCGCATGCTGCGCACCCCGAGCAGAGCCAGCACGCTCCCGGCAATCGCTCCTATCCAAATCGCCCTGGTCAGGGTGAAGAGCACGCCGAGAGCGCACAGCGCCGCCACGACGAAGGCCACGATCCGCCAGCGCCGGTCCCGCCACGTGAAGACGGCGACGATGGACGCGACGCCGCACATGTACAACGCGAGGCCGTTGCCTCCCGCCTCGAGGAACGGTCCGCGCGCCCGATCCTGGTGGATCCCCAACAAGGGATTGTTGATGTAGTGGGGTATCACGAGAGACGAAGGGCCAACCGTCTCGAACAGCGCGGTGAGGCCCAGATAGGCCCCCAGCGCCACCAAGGTGCCCAGCAGCAAGTTGCGGTCGCGCGGCTCTCGGAACACGAGCGCAGCGACGAACAGCATCGCGAACGGGATGAACCCGAATCGGTCGAGCAAGCCATAGGTGGCCGCGGTCTGCCCGATGGTGCCCGTGACGATCGACGATATGAGCGCGTAGAGCGCGGCGAGGCCTAGAAGCCAGTGAATTGGTCTCGTGCGGAGCCGGTGGTCGGGCGCCGCCTGCCGCGCGCGGACCAGGCCAGTGACGATGCCAATGACCAGGACCACCCTCTCCAACGACACCGGGACGCCCATGTCCGACCAATGAGTGGAGAAGACGGTCAGGGCGATGGCCAGGCTGATAGTCGCGGCTGGCCTGGCCAGAAGAACGAAGCCGAGCAGCGCCAGGCCCACGACGACGCTCGCGCCGGTCTCGAATGCCGTCGCGCGGTCGCCCGACGGGATTAGCCCGCGTGCGAGAAGCCCGGCTGACAGGATGGCGCCAGCCAGCGGGAGGGCGACGGCGGTCCGCCGCAGCGTCACTGTCTGGCAGCTGTCAGCAGGCGCCGGTTGGCCCGCAGGAGCGAAAGCACGAGGCCGACCAGCAGGCCAGCTACTCCGCCGATCAAGATCAGCGTCGCGAGCACGGAACCGCTGTCCGAGCTGGCATTCAACGCCGGCGTCTCGAGCTGAAGGAGGTTGTTGCCAGGAGCCTCGCTGAGGCTCGCGCTGTACACACCCGCCAGTTGCGTCGCGAACAGGTGAGCCTTGTCGTAGTCGGCGGTGGCCTGTACGACCGCGTTGGCGGCGCGGTGGGTCTTGTGGTGCGCGTAGATTAGGTTGGCTCGATCGAGTCGCCGAAGGGCCACAGTCGCGACTACGTCGGCCCGCCGGTAGCGGGCCAGCAGCTTGGTAGCGCCCGACGTTCGATTGAGAACAGCGACGTAATCGATCAGCGCCCTGGACGCCGCGTTGGCCAGCACGATTGCCCGGGCCGCTGTGTGTCCGGTCGCGTCGATTCGGATCAGGGTGGCGTCCGGTATCGGTGAGGCCGAAAGGCGAGCGGTCGCCTCTTGCTGACTGATGTGGGCCACGCGGCTGGCCGGGTTGATCACCGCCGGGGCACCGATGGCGCGCGAATAGCTCGCCGCCAGAGTTGTGTTGCCCTGGATGACACCTTGAAGCGTGAAAGCGGGAACGTTGATGCGCCCGACGTTGACCCGCGCCTCCGCCGTGTAGGTGGGGAGCCGGGCGAGACCAATAGCGACGGCCGCGCCGACCGCGAGCACGAGCGGTATCAGCGTCATGAAGGGATGACGCAGGAAGGCGTCGAGCGGGCCGACGAGCGGAGGACGCGGCGGCGGAGAACCGGGGAATCGGGAAGCGAAGTCCGGAGCAGACAGCGCCGTCCCAGGGTCCGGCAGCGCGGTCCCCGGGTCGGGGTTCCTGCCCGGACCGCTCGCGGGCGGGGGCGGCGGGGGCGGTGCCGCGAGCTCGGGACGCGGGTGGGCCACCCCTAATGGCGTCGCGGGCGACCGATACGGCTCGGCCGGAACGTCCGGTCCCGGGGCCAGGCGCTCCTGAGCAAACCAGCCCTCCGCGCGCACATCATCCGCCCTCGGTCCCGGTCCGGGGGTCGAGGGCGCGTGCGTGCGGCGGCTCGTGAGCCGGCGCCACCGGCCTCCCATGCTCAAGGCGATTCACCGTCCATGTTTCGAACACGCGATCGGTCCGCGACTGGCACCCCCGACCGGCACCGTACGCACCACAGGATGCCAGCCTTTCGGGCGCCCGGCATCATCCGCAAGGGATGAACCAGATCCACCGAGTGTCGAACCAGATCCACCGCGTGTCGATCATGGGCCTGCCGATCGACGCGCTCACGCACGAGCAGGCGGTGGACCGTATCACGGCGGCCATGGCCCTAGGGCACGGCGGCTGGGTCATCACACCGAACCTCGACATCGTCCGGCAAGCCCATCGGACGTCCGCCAACCGGGCGCTATTCGCGGCCGCAGATCTGATCCTCGCCGACGGGATGCCGCTCGTATGGGCCAGCCGCCTGCAGGGCACCCCCCTCCCCGAGCGTGTGCCGGGCTCCGACCTGGTGTGGTCGCTTCCGGAGCGCGCGGCTCGTCTGGGCGCGCCCGTGTTCCTGCTCGGTGGGGCGCCCGGCATCGCCGAGCGCGCGGCGGACCGATTGATGGAACGCTTCCCTGACCTCAAGATTGCCGGAACGCTTTCCCCGCCGATGGGCTTCGAGCGCGACCCGGCCGAGGTTGAGGCCGTGCTGACCACCGTCCGCCTGGCCGATCCCCGGGTGGTCCTGGTGGGTCTGGGATTCCCCAAGCAGGAGCAGCTGATCCGTCGCCTGCGCCCGGTCTGCCCTCACGCCTGGTTTCTCGGAGTGGGGATCAGCCTGGCGTTCCTGTCCCACGATGTGCGCAGGGCGCCTCGCTGGCTGCAGGCGGTCGGGCTGGAGTGGGTCCATCGCCTGAGCCAGGAACCGGCTCGGCTGGCCCGGCGCTACCTGATCGACGACCTGCCGTTCGGCCTCCGGCTGTTCGTCCACGCCGCCCGAACCAGGTGGCGGACGAGTCGTCCCACCGCGGGATAGCGAGCCCGCGGCGCTGGCTCCCGCCCCACTGGAGGCGAGGGCCCGCGCGCTCAGCTCGACCAACGGTCGCTCAGCTCGATCTCAGGTCTGTCTTGAGCGTCTGGAGCTGAGCCCAGGGGAACTGGGCCAGCAGGTGGTTGACCCAGTCGCCCTGATAGAAGCCGTCCGGCCCCGCGTACGGGTTGGTGCCCAGGGGAGTCGGGTCCTCACCGTAAAACGCCACACATCCACCCTGGTCGCGCACGACGATCCCGTACCGCTGGGCGGCCTCGGCCAGCATTCGGGTCAGGGGCGGCAGTCCCAGCGCTGCGATATTCAGATGAGGATCGAGCCGGAAGCGTGTTCCCTCGGGGATCGCGGCGCTGCTGTTCAGGTTGCCATCGGTGCGCTGTGCAGGCCACGAGTACCAGCCCGCCCGAGCCTGGGGAATGGCGAGGGCCAAGGCATGATCGATGCGTCCCGCCCGGAGCTCGTCGATCCTGACCAGGCCACCGAGGAACGGAAGGCTCGTGGCGGTCGCCCCCCAGCTCGGGGGATCGGTGAAGTAGCCAGGATTGCTCGAGACGTTGAGCATCCGCCCGCCGTAGGCGGCATGCCAACCGTCAGCCTGCTTGTTCATCACCCAGAACTCCCACATGGTGTTCGTCGACGGCTGCCAGACCACGAGCGTGTGATCGGTGCCAGCTGCCGGCTGGGCGTCCGGCGGGATCGGCACCTGGTCCCACGCCGCCCGGAGGTCGGGGAGCACCCCTGCCGGCTGGTCGAGGGTGACCCTCACGGTCGGCTGGTTGGCCGGCACGGTGTACACCGGGCTGCTGTATTGGTCCGTGTTCATCCACGTTCCATAGGCGCTGACCTGGCGCCTCAGTTCGGCCACGTACCCGGCTGAGTTGGAGTCCAGGGGGGCGTTGTCCGCCAGCGGCGCGTTCCAGAACGAGGTGGCCGCGAAGGGCCGCGAGTCCGGCGTCGGCGTCCCGGGCGACGGCGGCGAGGCGGGAATGGGTGTCGCGGGCGCGCTGGGCGTCGTGGTCGCCACGGGCGCGGGCGCGATGGGGTCGGGCGCGGCGGACCAGACTGGTTTGGGGGCGGGCGCTGCGGAGGTGATTGGCCCCCCGGCGGCGACGACTGACCCGGACGGGTACGGCGCGGGCGCTGTCGTCGGCGCGGGACGCTTGGAGGATCCACCACAGTGTCTCTTCGCCGCGCTCCCACCGGCGCCCAGCGCTCGCAAGGCCGCGCAGCGGATCAGAACGCGGCCGTGGCGACCCGCCCGGCGTGCCGGGCGGCGGCTCGAAGCCTGGCCGTTTGGCGACCTTCCGGTCTGTCGGTGAAGCTGTCCGGAGCCCAGGCCCCCGGCAAACGCCGGCGAGCTGACCCCGCCCAGCGGTACGGCCGACGCCAGGGCCAGCTGGGCCCCCACGACCAATCCAGCGGCGCGAGGTCCGCGGATCATCCGGTTTGCTCCTTTCGGCGGCTGGGCCGCCTCGCTGCGCGAGGCCCCTGGCTTTGCGGACCCTCCTCACGGAGGGGGTGCCTTTGTCGTTGGTGCGATGCCTTCGAGCGCGGTGCGCACGGACCGGGATGCCCCGGCCAGCCAGCCCGCCTGCAGGCTGAATGCCCGGCAGGCCGCGTGACCCCGCATGCGACTAATCGGCTACCGGCCGGTCAGGCTTGACCCTTCGGGCCGTTGACCATCCATCTGATCGAGAACCCCAGGGTGGAGCTCGACTCCCCCAGCCCGCCAGCAATGTGGGAGGGAGCCGGGGATCCTTCACTATCTTGACCATGCGCAACCCCCTTCGTCCCCGCTCAATGAGCGCCGGATCTCGCGCATGGAGCTTCTACGTCAACGTCGTGGGTGCCTCGCCACTCATGACCGCCGACACCCGCTTCCGGATCTACCGGTGGGCTGGCATCGAGACTGAGACCCGCGACATCGGCCCTGCCTGCTACTTCCACAGCTCGGCCATTCGCGTCGGCCCGGATTCCCTCATCAACCACGGCTGCCACTTTGAGAACGTGGCTCCGGTTGACATCGGCGCTCGCTGCGCCCTGGCCCCAGGGGTGATGGTGATCACATCGACCCACGAGATCGGAGGCCCGGAGAGGCGCCAGGGAGACTGGGGCGTCCTGCCCGTGCGCGTCGAGGACGGCTGCTGGATCGGCGCCCGGTCGGTCCTGTGTCCAGGCGTGGTGGTGGGCGCTGGATGCCTCATCGCCGCGGGCGCGGTGGTCCGCGAGAGCTGCGAACCCAACGGGCTCTATGCCGGCGTTCCTGCCCGGCGTCTGCGGGAGCTTCAGGCCTAGCTTGCGCTCGCCGGAGGCCCGGGACCCCGTCGTAATCCTGGCCTGCCCGGGCCTAGATCACGCCGTCCGCGGCTTCGAGACGTTCGGCCGCGAGTGCTTCGAGGCGCTGCGGGGCCGGCCTGGGATTGCGATCGAGCTCGTGAAGGGAAGCGGCCGGCGGCGGGCCTTGGAGCGCACGGTTGCAACGCTGCAACGCGACTCGCGTCTCGCCCGAGTGCTAGGCGGCCTGCTGCACCGAGAAGCCTTCGTAATCGAGCACCTGACGTTTTCCCTCGCACTGATTCCTCTGGTGGCGCGCAAGCGCCCCGACGTCGTGTACTTCAGCGAGTGGCACGTGGGTCGCGTCCTGGCGTTATGGCGGCAACTGACCCGGGAGGGATTCAAGCTCGTGATGTGCAACGGGTCGTTCGCCGCGGGTCCCTATCCGCACCTGGATCACGTTCAACAGCTGTTTCCCGCCGCCCTGGAGAATGTGACCGCCCGGGGCGTGCCACCTGACAACCAGTCGGTGCTCCCCCTCGGGGTCGCCATGGCGCCCGCATGGCAGCCCGCGACCCCAGCCGAGATCTCGCACTTGCGCCGCCGGCTTGGGCTTCCCATGCAACGCCGGGTCATCGTCAGCGTTGGAGCGCTGAACGCTCAGAAGCGCCACGAGTACGTCATCGGCGAGCTCGCGTCGCTGCCGGAGCCGCGCCCCTTTCTGCTCATGGTCGGACAGCCCGAACGCGAAACGCCCGCGATCGCCGCTCGCGCCGCGCAGCTGCTCGGCGAGGACGGGCACCGCATCCTGACGGTGTCACGCGATGAGATGCCGGACATCTACCGCGCGAGCGACCTGTTCGTGCTGGCATCGCTGCAGGAGAGCTTCGGTCGCGCCCTCATTGAGGCGCTCTCACACGGGCTTCCCTGTCTCACGCACGACTATGCCGCGATGAGGTGGATCATGGGGGATCACGGAGTAACGGGGAACCTGGGTGAACCGCATGGGCTCGTACGACTTCTCGCCGGAGTCACCGAGCACGACTACAGCGCAGAAGCGCGCCAGGCGCGCCACGCGTCTGTCTATGAGCGCTTCAGCTGGGACCGCCTCGCCCCGCGGTATGTGGATCTGCTCCGGGCGTGCGCTTTCGGTGAGGGGTCCCGAAGGTCGCGGGGGATCGATGTACACCCGCGCTCCGCTGAGAGCGGATGACTCACCCCGTGGGCGATGAACGAGATGCGGCGAGCCAAGGAACCGGGCTGTCGACGCGGCGAGCGCTGGCCGTGCTGAAGAGTCTGCTCTCCACGCCACGCCGGCGTATTCGCAAGTACCGAGAACTCGGTCCCTACGGCCGGCTTCTGGTGTGGGGAACTCTCACACGACCCTACTGGCGCAGGCGATTTCATCACTTCGGTCCCAAGACGCTGCTCTATCGGCCGGCATGGGTGTACAGACCGCACCAGATGTCGATCGGAGACGAGGTAATCATCATGCAGAGCGCTTGGCTGGAGATCGGCGAGCCGGCCTGGAGCACCCGGGATCCAGTGCTCCGCATCGGAAATCGCGTCTCGATCCGGTCGCACTGCACGATCTCGGCTGCTGAGGCGGTAGTAATCGAAGACGACGTGCTGATCGCCGGCTTTGTGTCGATCTATGACTCCGACCACACGATCTCGGGCCTCTGGAATCCGATGTGGAACCAGCAGAAGACAGCACCGGTGCGGATCGGCCGCGGCACCTGGGTCGGGGAGCGGGTGACGATCCTGCGGGGCGCAGATATCGGCGAGCAGTGCATCATCGGTGCCGGCAGCGTGGTCAAAGGCAGGATCCCCGGTCACTCGATAGCGGTCGGCGCACCGGCGCGCGTCGTCGGCTCGACCCGAGCTGCCTCATGAGCAGGTCCATGCAGGCGGACGGCGTGGTCGACATCGTCATGCTGACCCACAACCGAGGTGATCATCTGCAACGGACGCTCACGGCGCTTAGAGAGCGCACACCTGAGCCGATGCGGCTGATCATTGTCGACAACGGATCCGAGCCTGACGTCCGAAACTGGCTCTGGGAGCGGCGCGACTGGTTTCACCGTCTGATCCTGCGTCCGACGAACGAGTACGTCCCAGCTTTTCAGTACGGAATCGACCTAACTGAGAGCGATCCATACATAGTTTCTGATCCTGACCTGGTGGTGCCCGCGTTGGACCCGTCTTGGCTCGCACGGTTACTGGGGCTGCTGGACCGGCATCCAGACTTCGGGATGATTGCGCTCGATGTCGACCTCGTGAACAAGCCGGCTCACTTCACGCCAGAGTGGATCGATGCCTTTCGCGGGAATCCGCGGCGGGTCTCGGACGACCTCGCGGAAGGCAATGTCGGGAGTGTCTTTGCAGCGATCAGACGAGCCGCACTTCGCGAGCCTTATCTCTCCGATCTCAAGGTGTCTGAAAGCATTCGTCGAGCCGGCTACCGCGTCGGCTGGACGCCCACGGTGAAGGCGCTGCATCTCGGGTGGGACGACATTGACCGCTATCCGGAATATCTGGCCGCCAAGACCAGGGAACGCGGGGCAGGCCTCGCCCATTACGGGGACCCAACGACACTCCTCAAGCGTAGGCCTCCCCGCCTAGCCGAGCTTGCTCTCGCCGCACCGATTCTTGCGCTGACACGCGCCGCCGACATACCAGACGCGGCAGTCCTCGAGGTGACCTGGGGCGAGCCACTGCTTGGTGCGACCAGCAGCGAGGTCGTCACGGTGCGCTCCCCAGACATTCGTCTGCCGCTGGATGACGGAGCCGCCGCGGCGGTCGTACTCGCCGACCCGCCGCCCGACTTGGTACTCGAGCTCATCGAGGAGGCGTGCCGGCTGGCCACTCACCTTGTCATCGTCAGCACTGACCTAAAGACGGTTTCCGGCCGAGCGGCCGGCGAGCTGGCCCGGCCCGGATGGCGCGGCGACGAATGTCGGGGCGCTGGCACCCTCGCGCTCGCTCTGGCCGACGAGGGTGATCGGTCGCCCGAGATGCAGGAGCGGCTCGGACTTTCGACCATCCAGGAGCGTGAGGGATGGTTGGCCCTGTTCGCAGCGGGTGCGTGGGGCTCGTCGCACGCACGTCTCTTCAGGTTCACGGCCGAAGTCCCGAGGTCGGCTCCGTCTAGTGTGCGATACGCGTCCGACCGGCTGGATCGCTGGCGCCCCCCGGCACCCGACGTCGTCAACGCTAAGGCGCGGCGCCGCGGTCGCTTCTCGCTCCTTCGGCGATGAACCCTGGCTGATCCGGCCCGGCGGCCCCGGTACGGCGAATGGCCGGCCGCCGTGACTGGCGGCGAGCGGTCGACATCGCGCGCCTAACATAGGCGACGTGACCGGGGTGCTGCCGGAGGTTCCGCTCGAGACTTCGGTTCCAGTGGGGCGAATCGGTGAGGGCCGCATCGATCTGCGCGAAGGCGAGGGAATTCGCCAGCGCGCGGCGCGCGGGACGATTGTCAATGCGGCCTTCAACGTAGGGATCCAGCTTCTGGGCTTGCTCAGGGGTTTCGTGGTGGCCGGGTTTCTGGCCGCCAGCCAGTACGGCGTGTACGGCCTGCTGATCATTACGCTCGGCACCCTGCTGTGGCTCGGTCAGGTGGGCATCGACGACAAATACATCCAGCAGGACCATCCCGATCAGGAAGCGGCGTTCCAGATCGCCTTCACGCTGCAGTGCATGCTCGCCGGGTTGTTCGTGCTGATCATCGTGGTCGCCGTACCGCTGTTCGCACTCGCCTATGGCCAGTCGGACATCATCGCTCCTGGGTACGTGTTGGCGGCTGCGATGCCCGCTGTGGCGTTGCAGACCCCGTTTTGGATCTTCCAGCGCCGGATGAACTTCGCTCGGCAGCGCAAGCTTCAGGTCATCGATCCGATCGTCGCCTTCGTATTGACGGTCGCGCTCGCGGTGGCCGGGTTGGGATTCTGGGCTCTGGTCCTCGGTGGCGTTGCGGGCTCGTACGCAGCCGCGATCGTGGCCGTCCGCGCCTCCCCCTATCGGATTCGCTTTCGCTACGAGCCGGGCACGCTGAGGGAATACACACGCTTCTCGTGGCCGCTGTTCATGGGCTCCGTAAACGCGGTTCTCATCGCCCAGATTCCCATCCTCATTGCCCAGCGGTCACTCGGCATAGCGGCCGTCGGTGCGATCACCCTCGCCGGAACCATCTCGCTGTACGCAAACCGCGTCGACGAAATCGTTACCGGCACGATCTACCCCGCCGTCTGCGCGGCGAAGGAACGGACAGACCTGCTTGTGGAGTCGTTTACGAAGACCAACCGCTTGGCCCTGCTGTGGGGGGTTCCTTTTGGCGCCGCCGCCGTTCTGTTTGGCCCCGATCTAATCCACTTCCTCCTGGGCGAGAGGTGGCATCTGGCGATCGTCCTGATCCAGATCATGGGCTTATCCGCCGGCCTCAACCAGATTGGGTTCAACTGGACAGCGTTCTACCGTGCGCTCGGCAATACACGGCCGATTGCGATAGCGAGCGCGGTGATGCTCATCGCGGTCATGGCGATCGCCGTGCCCCTTCTCCTCACAGACGGTTTGAGGGGGTACGCCACGGGCATCGCAGCGGCCACTGGGTTTGCGATCGTGGCCCGGGTCTATTACCTGGCCCGGCTGTTCGCCCTCCGCACCGTCGTCGTCAACTCCGCTCTGGCCTTTGGGCCTACCGTTCTGGCGCTGCCCGCCGTCCTCGCTGTGCGCTGGCTGGCCGTGGGACAGCGCAGTGGGCTTCAAGCGCTCGCCGAAGTGTGTCTGTTCGTTGCTATAGCCGGGATTGCCACGCTGCTATCCGAGCGCGAACTGCTGCGCGAGTTCGTCGGCTACATACGGCCCCGGACGAGGCCGGTGCCTAGCTGATCGGGGGGCCAACTACCTGAATTCCCCGACTCGCTGCTTAGCGAGCCCGCCGGAGCTCCGCCCAGACGGAGCCCAACACACGGGCGCCGTAGCTGGCGCGCGCCAGCCTGAGCATCCTGGACCACTCTTCGGCGGGGAACGAGTCCGGGACGGCGCCCGTCCGGGTCAGGGCTCCGTTCCCGCTGACCGCGCTCCACGGTCGCTTCCAGGCTCGGTACCCGGCGCCGAGCCGGTAATGGGCCTGGTTGACCGAGTAGCCGTGAAAGAACGAGCGCTTGAGCATGGGCCACAGCCGGTCCTCGGCCCGGTGACTGACGACAGCACCGGGACACCAAGCCACCCGGTAGCCCAACCGGGCGGCGCGGTAGCAGAAGTCGACGTCCTCGCCGATGTGGCGCCAAGAGGTGTCGAAACCGTGCACTGCGTCGAAGACCGACCGTCGTACACAGAGGTTAGCGGTGGCGGCCCAACCTTCGCTGACCCACTGTTCCTGCCCGAACCGCCACAGCGACTCGAAACGTTCCACCGCGTTGGGCTCAGGATTCGTGGCGATTGCAACCTCGCCAGCGGTGATGGGCTCCTTCCGCGCGCAGCTCAGCAGCGCCTCTAGCCACGACTCTGTGGCAACGCAATCAGCGTCGGTGAATGCGAATAGGTCCGTCCGCGCCGCCTGCGCGCCGCGGTTGCGGGCCCCCGACCGGTTGGGAACGGGCTCGTGGACCACCGTCGCTCCCCATGCCCGGGCGATCTCTCCCGTGTCGTCTCGCGACGCGTTATCAACCACGATCGTCTCGAACTGGCCGCGGGGCAGTGTCTGGCGTTCGAAGCTCTCGAGCAGTGCGGGTAGCGAGCCCGCCCCGTCGCGGACCGGAACGATCACGCTAATCGCGGGCACTTGATGGGTTGGCACCGGATCAGGCTATCTGGCAACTCGTAGTCGACTGCGAGCCCATCGACCGCGAATATGCTTGGCCTGGTGAGGTCTTCCCCGCGGCAACGGCTGGCGAGCTACGTGCGCCAGCCCATGAGACGAGTCGCGCTGCGGGGCCGCCTGATGGAGCCCTACCGGCGCCGCCGTTTCCACTCCTTCGGCGCCGGCTCTATCGTCCACAAGCCGGCCTGGCTCTTGGGCTCGCATCAGATCGCCGTCGGGGCCGGCTCGCTGGTGCTGCCCGGGACCTGGCTGTCGGTCGAGACTCCCGCCTGGGAGCAACCCCCGCCCGTCCTGCGAATCGGCGATCGGGTCGGGATCGGTTCCTACTGCATGATCAGCGCAGCGGAGTCGATCGTGATCGAGGACGACGTGATCATCGCCGCGCTGTGCAGCGTGATCGACTCGGACCACACGTTCGCCCTCGGACGCCCCAACGTGATGCACAACCCGATCGAGACCGAGCCGGTCCGGATCGGCCGGGGCACCTGGCTGGCTGAGCGCGTCGCGGTGCTCAAGGGCTCGAACATCGGGCGCTGCTGCATCATCGGGGCCAACAGCGTGGTGCGAGGCGAGATTCCGGACTACTCGATTGCAGTCGGAGCTCCGGCGCGCGTGGTGGGAACTGTCGAGGGTGTGGACGCCGACGCCCCCGCGTTCGCGCCATCGCTCTTCTGACAGTCCCTGCGGCCAGGCGTCGCTGGGTGCTAAGGCTTTGGTGAGGCCTCGGCTCGGCGGATGAGGCCTTGGCGATCGATCTTGCCCGTCGAGGTATGCGGCAGCGAGGACTCGACGACGATCGATGCTGGGATCATGTAGCGGGGCAGCGCCTGTGCGCAGTGGCGTTTGAGATCGAGACCGTCGATCGCTTCCTCAGATGCGACAAATGCGACCAGTCGAGATCCGATTCGCTCATCGGGGACGGCGATCACCGCGACCTCGCGCACAGCGGGGTGGCCGATCAGCGCCGCGTCGATCTCGCCGAGCTCGATGCGGTAGCCGCGACTCTTGACCTGGTGATCGCGCCGCCCGAGGAACTGGTATTGCTCGCCGGGTAGCCGCCGGACCAGGTCCCCAGTTCGGTACGCGGGGTCCGGGTAGAGGTCGTGCAGCGGATTCTGGCCGAGCCGCTGGCTGGTGAGCTCGGGATCGCCCCAGTAGCCCTTCATCACCGTTGGGCCGCGAACCCAAAGCTCGCCTACCTCGCCCTCAGCCACCGGCTCCAGCTGATCGTCGAGCGCGAACACCTCCTGGTTCTCGCATGCCGCCCCGATCGGCAGGGGAGAGTCGCCTTCGGGGAGCCCGCCCGCGACGGCGTGGTAGGTGCACACGTTGGTCTCGGTCGGGCCGTAGAGGTTGGCCAGGATCGCGTCCGGCACCAGATGGCGGAGCGCGCGCAGGTGCTTCATGGGGAACACCTCGCCCGCAAAGAGGACAACCCGCAGCGAGGCCACGTCCTCTGCCTTGGCGGCCTCGCTCAGGAGCACGAGCGCAGAGGGCACCGAGTACCAGACCGTGAGTTGCCGGTCCCGAACCGCCGCCGACATGCTCGCCCCCAGGCTCTCTTCGCCGGCTCCGAGCAGGTGAAGCGAGGCCCCGGCCATGGCGGCGCCGTAAAGGTCGAACACCGAGAGGTCGAAGTGAAACGGCGCGTGGCTGACCAGCCGGTCCTCGGCGCCCACGGCGAACCGGCCCACCGTCCATTCCACGAACGCCAGGGCATTGCGGTGGGTGAGCATCACGCCCTTGGGCGCCCCGGTCGACCCGGACGTGTAGAGCACGTACGCCAGGTCGGACTCGCAGCCCGATGCCACCGGGTCGGGATCCAGCCGCTCGAGGTCGCCCAGCCCGAGCGCAGCGGTGGTCGCCGCTCCTGTCAGGTCGACCGTCGGTCGACCGCTCACGGCCTCGCCCATGCGTTCGAGGCGCTTTGCGTCGCCGCACAGGACCCGGCAGTCGGCATCAGCGAGTACCCGGGCTGCGCGCCGGGGAGGCGAGAGCGGGTCGATGGGCACGTACGCGGCCCCGGTGCGCATGATCGCGTAGAGCGTCGCGACCACTGTCGGCGACTTGCTGGCGCTGACGGCAACGCGATCTCCGGGGCGCACCCCGAGTGCCCGAAGGCCGCGGGCAATCCGGCCCGAGAGCCGATCGAGCTCGGCGTAGGTGAGCTCTCCGCCGGGCCCGGACACGGCCAGGTGGTCCGGAAACGCCGCCGCCGCCCGGGTCAGCAACCCGTGGAGCGTGAACGCGGCCCCCTCCGGTTTCACAGGCCCATGTCCCTGGCCACGATCCGGCGCATCAGCTCTGACGTCCCGGAGTACAGTCGTCCGCCGATCGCGTCCCGGAGCCGGCGCTCGAAGGGAAGCTCGCCGGTGTAACCCTGGTCACCGTGGACCTGCAGCAGCGCGAGCGTCGCCCGGAGCGTGGTCTCGGCGGCGACCAGCTTCACGGCGGCCGCCGGTCCAGGACCGTTTGAGCCCTGGTCATAGCGCCAGGCCGTTTCGTACATGAGCGCTCTCGCCGTCGCGAGCCCTATGTGGACGTCGACCAGCTTCTCGGATACCGCGTCAATCTCGACGATCGGCGTTCCCGACTCGCGCAGGCGTCGCGCGTGGGCCACGGCCTCCTCGAGCGAGCGCTGAAGCGCGCCGAGCTGGCAGGACATGATCAGCAGCCGCTCCCATTGCATCGACGCAGCGAATACGCGCGCCCCTCTCCCCTCACGGCCGAGCACGCCGTCCGAGCGGACACGCACGTCGTCGAGGACGATCTCGGCCAGGGGCGACGTGCGCAGTCCAAGCTTCGCGATCGGCGAGGTCACGGTCAGTCCCTTCGTCCCGGCCTCGATCAGGAATGGGCTCACTCCGAGCGGGCCCTCGCTGCCCGGTGTCCGGGCGAAGACAACGAACAGACTGGCCTCTGAAGCGTTGGTGATGAGGGTCTTGCGACCGCGGATGACGTAACCATCCGCATCGCGGCGCGCGACCGTGGCCAGAGAGAAGGCGTCGCTGCCGGAGTCGGGCTCGGTCATGGCGTGCAAGCCGATCCAGTCGCCGCGGCAGAGTCTGGTCAGGTAGCGCTCCCGTTGGGCGGGGCTGCCGAACTGCCACAGAGGGATGACTGCGCTCCACAGGTGCGCGTTGAGTGAGAACAACAGGCCCGCGTCGGCACATTCGTAACCCACCACCTCGAGGGTCGCAGCGGTGGTCACGCGGTCGGCACCGAGGCCTCCGAGCTCGACCGGGACGGGGAGGCCGCAGAGCCCGATCGCCGCACATCGTCGCCACCCCTCGCGCCAGAATTCGCCCTCCCGGTCACGAGCGGGAAGGCGCGGATCGCCGAGCTGCTCGCTGGCCAGGCGCCGCACCTCCTCTACGAGTGGGCGCCGGTCTTCGGCGAGGAGCGGATGGTGCGTAGGCGGCATCTGGATCCGGCGAGCCCTGGCGGCGACTGCGGTATCCGGGCCCCTCTCGCCCGGGCCCGGGCCCCCCACACGAGCCTGAGGGGTCCTCTATCGTACGCGGGCCCTCGGCCCGGTTCGCACCGGCGAGGCGAGGCAGTTATGGCCGATATCGAGCCGCTCCGAGACTTCATTCGCAGGCAATTCCTGTTCGACAAGGACGCCGCCCTGAGCGACAGCGATCCACTGTTTCCCGATGTCATCGACTCCCTCGGCGTCATGGAGGTCGTCGACTTCGTGGAAGAGACGTATGCCGTGGACATCGGTGACGATGACCTGCTGGTCGACAACTTTCTGTCACTGGAGGCGATCTCGGCGCTGATCGACCGTACGCGCGATGGCGGCTGACCGCCGCGCGATCGGCGCCGACCGCCGCGCTATCGCGGAACGGGTACGGCTGAACCGACTCGCGATCGGGGGCTGGGCCGGCCAGGTCGTGTTCGCGGCAAACGAGCTGGGCATATTCGACCTCCTGAGCTCGCGGGGATCGTTGACGGCCCACGAGGTGGCCGGGGAGCTCGGATCAGCCGAGGACGCCACCCGTCGATTGCTCGGAGCCCTGGTCGCGGTCGATCTGGTCGAGCATCGCGAGGAGCGCTTCGCGAACAGCTTCGCGGCTGAGCAGTTCCTGGTGTCGGGCCGGCCCGAGTCCCTGGCTACCTGGGTGTCGCTGATAGGGCGCTGGAATCAGACCTTTGGCGAGCTGGCGCAATCGGTGCGCACCGGCCAGCCCGCCGAGGTGCCCGAGGAGCATCTGGGCCAATCAACCGAGTACACACGGGACTTCATCCTTGGCATGCACGATTACGCGATCGGCCCGGGGCGCGAGCTGGCGCGACACCTGGAGCTGAGCGAGCGGCGAGCACTGCTCGACGTCGGTGGCGGACCAGCGACCTACTCAGTTCTCCTGGCCGAGGCGAACCCGTCCTTGCGGTGCGTGGTGTTCGACCTGCCTGAGGTGATCGCGATCGCAGCCGAAGTCATAGCCCGCCATGACCTCGCCGACCGGGTCTCGACGGCGGCCGGCGACTACCACTCCGACAGCTTCCCCGACGGCTTCGATGTGGCCCTCATCTCCAATGTCTTGCATCAGGAGGACTGGGAATCCTGCCGGTCGATTCTTGAGAAGACGCACGCCGCGCTCGAGCCCGGCGGCCTGGTCGTGGTCCAGGCCATGTTCCTCAACGAGCAGGGCGACGGCCCGCTGTGGCCTGCGCTTCACAATCTGCTGATGCTCCTGGTGTACCGCGGGGGCAGGGCCTACTCCGTGCAGCAGACCCACCAGATGCTCATGGAGGCCGGGTTCGAGGATCCTCAGGCCCACCGCATGTCGCCTTTCAATGCTGGGTCGTTCGTAACGGCCCGTCGGCCGTAGGCGCGACGCGAACTACACTTCGGCCGTGGCGAACACCGTCCGCCCTCCAGGCTCGACCGGGCTCGACGAGACAACATGGCGCGACCGCGAGTTTCATCGCCAGATCGCCCAGGTCTACGAACAGGAGCTGGGCCCGGAGTACGCGATCTATGTCGATTGGATCGTCGAGCCCGCGTTGCGCTGGTTGCGCGCCCACGCTCCCGCCGACGGGCCGCGCGCGCTGGACGTGGGTTGCGGCACCGGGGTCATGACCATGCGCTTGGCGCACCACGGCTTTGACGTAGTGGGTGTCGATCACTCCACCGAGATGCTCGCCATCGCGCGCGGCAAGCGCGGCCCGGGCGGCGGGGGTCCGCAGGTCAAGTTCGTCGAAGGCGATGTGCGCGCGCTGCCGTTTCCCGCGGCCTCCTTCGACGTACTGACCGGCCAGGGAGTACTTCACCACCTCGCTGAGCTGGCACCGTGCGTCGGCGAGATCGCGCGTGTGCTGAAGCCCGGGGGTGCGTTCTACCTCGCCGAACCGTGTGACAGCCCGACCTTCATCTCGCGCGGATGGCCTGCGCTGTGGCGCCTCGTGGCTTCGCGGTCCCGCCGCGCCCGCCGCGATTCACCATCCGGCAATCCCCAAATTGCCGTCGCCCAAGCTCCGGCTCCTCCGGCGCCCACCGTTGTTGCTGATGAGGCACCGATTTCTTCAGCCGAACTGCGAGCGGCCTTGGATGCCGTGGGGCTCGCACACGAGATGCGCTACGTGACCCACCTACCCGGGTTAGAGCGCATCTTGCCGGATACTCCGCGCCTCGTCCTCACCCAACTGGTTTCGGCCCCCTGGCGCCGCGTGCGGGGGGACGTGGTCTACGTGCGCGGGCACAAGGGCGCTTAGGCGACGCAGCCGGGGCGAGGCGGCCTTCGCCTGCTCCTCCAAGTCACGACGCTGGATAGGGCACGCGCCGGCCTGGATTGCCCGAGACCATGGTCTGGGGAGGCACGTCGCGGGTGATCACGGAACTGGGGGCGATGATGGCCCGGGCGCCGATCGTGATCCCGCCCAGGATGACCGAGTCGTTGCCGATCCAGGCCCCCGATTCGATGCGTAGGGGCGGACCGCTGCGAATCGGGGTCTGAGCGGGCGGCTCGCCCTCGAATATCCGTGGCCAGTCGTGGATGCTGTCGGCCACGGTAACCCCGTGGCCGATGCCGCAGTCACGCCCTAGGTCGATGCCGTTAAGCGCCACGAAACGGACGTAGTGTCCAACCACGACGCCGTCCCCGAACCGGAGAACCACCTTGTTCGGCGGCGCGAGGGCCTCGATGCACAGGTGTGATCTGATTTCCACGTTGCGGCCGAGCGCCACGCTGGCCGGGTTGATCAGGGCGACCCGTGGCGATGCGACACGCGAGCCCTCGCCGAACTCAGCAAAGGCGCGGGCCAGAGGATCGCCGGCGCGGATTTCGAGCATGTCGTTCTGGAGGGCCTCGAGCCGGCTGAAGCCTCGCTGGAGAAGTGCGCGCGCACGCCGACCTCGGAGTGGGTCGCCGCCCATCAGCGAGCTTCGGCCTCCCGCCAGGCCTGGAGGAAGGCGGGCCCCAGCTGCTGGCGGTAGTAGATCGTGGCGTTGGTCCAGACCCGCCTACCCAGCCACGGCATCCAGGTCGGCACCCAGCGCAGCAAATACCGGCCCGTGCGCCCGCGTGCAACCGGGTGTGCGGCGGCCGCTGAGAAGTGTTCGTAGAAGTACGGTCGCAGCTGCGGGTGCAGCGCGACCCATTGGCGCTCCGCCAGCGCGGTAGCCGCCATCCGCCGCCGCCACTCCGCGAGGTCGGTCTGATGCAGGTGCTGGGCACGAGCGCGTCGGTTGTAGAGGAGTCGGAACCCGAGGTCCGAGAGCCGGTATCCCAGGTCGAGGTCCTCGTACAGGAACGGGAAATGCTGCTCGTCGAAGCCGCCAGCCCGCTCGAGCAGGGCTCGCTTCACCGACACATTGGAGGTGTAGAAGTGACCCCAGCTCGCCTCGCTCCCCGGGATCGTGTGATAGTCGAACTGCGTGCCGTGCTCGAGCCAGCGCATGAATGGGGTCAACTCGAGCTCGCGGGCCCAGCGCACATGCCCCAGCACACCCACGCGCTCGTCGGGATGGCAGGCCTGCCAGCGCAAGTGCTGCTCGAGCAGGTCTCGGTCGCCCAGGATGTCATCTCCGAGGAACATGACGATCGGAGCCCGCGCGGCGCGCCACCCCACGTTGCGGGCGGCGGAGACCCCTCGGGCGTGTCGATGCAGGTGCCGCGCGGCAAACGGGCGCCTCTCAGCCGCCACTGCCTCGGCCACGGCCTCCGCGTCATCCTCCTCCGGGTCGTCAACCACGATTACTTCGAAGTCATTGGCAGCGACCGTCTGGCGCTCCAGGGCGTCGAGCGAGCGCGCCAGCGCCGCGTGTCGACGGTAGGTGGGGATCACGACACTTAGGCGCGGTGCTCCCGCTCCGGCATCGACAGAGGACGGCCGCGACAGCTGTTCGGGACCGCGCGACCGGGCGGCCGTAGTCTCGAGCTCTGTGCGCACCACCTCGCCGAACCCTGGGGTGGTGCGGTGCGAGTCGAGGATGGCGACATCCGGGAGGGCGACACCGGTGGCACGAGCCCGGTCCCAGATTGTGCGGCTCACGAACACGTAGCGGGCGGCGTCGGCGAAGCGCACGTGAGCGGGAACCCCGGTCGCCCGTTCGAGCAGTCGCGCCAGCTGGCGATGCCGCCGGCCCCATTCGTGCCATCGATCCACGCGCCGGCCGTAGTCGAGCCAGTCGTCCTGGACGACGGCCACCGCGGGAATGCCCCGCCTCCGAACCCGCTCCAAGAGCCCCACCGATAGGCCACCCATCGACCACCAGCTGACGACATCGGGCTCGAAGTCACGCAGGTGCCTCTCCAGGGTCCGACCGTTGTGGCGCTCGATCCGAAGATAGGCAAGGAGCGACGCTCGCGTATCCCGCTCGCCGTTGCGGTATGCGCGAAGCTCGCGGTGGACATCCTGCTGGCCTCCCATATCGAGTGGTCTGGTCCGCTCGTCGGTGACGACAACGCGAACGATATGGCCATGGGTGCGAAGGTGCCCGACCGTCTCCCGCCAGCGGGACAAGAAGCCCGAATCGCCTTCGTCGGGCGGGTACACGGTTCCAACGATGAGGACCCGCACCGCTCCGATTTAACCAACGCGCCTTGCGTCTCGGTCCCGATGCTGCAGGGGCCGCCCCATCGGAGATGACTGCGCGACTGCGCGGTGCCCGCTCCTCGGACGTGGCCGCTAGCGGCGCTCGAGCGTGACCAGGCAGCGAAAAGCCGCCACTGGCGCCGCGAAGCCGAGGTAGCGCTCGAGCCGCGCGACAGGCCGATCGAGCGCGCTGGGAAGCAACGGAGGCTTGGTGAAGCCCCCGGACAACGGATACGCCAGAAACGCCAGGCGCAAGCGGTCCCGGACGCGCAGGGCTGGGTACAGGGCCTGGAAGCGGGCGAGCTGGCGCCAGAAGATGAGCGTCGCCAATGCCATATTGCCGTCGTAGGGAGCCCCCGAGCTCAGCGGCTTATCTCCAAACGGGTCGACGGATAGATCCGTAAGCTCATCGTGGAAGAGCTTGTACGCGAGGGTTGAGACCGGCGAGCAATAGGGCTCTACCAGGACCACCCGACCTCCTGGAAGAAGGACACGCCTGGCTTCGGCAAAGAACCGAGACACCGAGGGAACGTGGTGAAGGACATCGATCATGACCAGGTTCCCAACCGAAGCGTCTTCGTAGGGCATGTCTTGGGCGTCGACCACCTCATCGGCCCAGGGCGTGGGGCCAATGTCTGTCGCCACCGTCGCCGGACGGAAATCCTTGAAGGCACCGATACCCGAGCCGAGCTCCACGCACGGCCCGGCCACCTGAGACAGCTCCTGCTCGACGCGGCCGAACCACTCTCGGTATAGGGAGCGCAGCAGCGGCCTTCCCTCCCACGCGTCCCTGTGCGCGCGCAGGGTCTCGTTGTAGTTCTGGCCGTCAGTTTCAGACACAGCGTCCTTCGGCTCGGGCCCTAGGAGGCAACGCGGCGCTACTTATACTCGCCGGCGATGTCGCACGACCTTCATCGAACCGGGCTGTCCCTGCCGCCTCGGGTAGCGCTTGCCGACGTAGGTCCGGATGACCCGCTTGAGTACTACTACCGGCCCCACACTGCGTGGCTGTACCGGGCGCGGCTACGACTCGCGCTGCGGGTCCTCGGAGAGGGGTCCTACGATTCGCTGCTCGAAGTCGGCTATGGATCAGGAATCCTTTTGCCCGAGCTCACCCGGCGCGCGGATCGGGTCGCTGCGATCGACGTGCATCCATATCGGCGGGCTGTCGAGATGGCGATGGACGGGCTCGGCGTAGGGGCAGTGCTGATGGATGCCTCGCTGTTCGAGATTCCGTTCCCGGACGATGCGTTTGACGCCCTGGTTTGCCTCAGCGTGCTCGAACACGTCACCGAGCTGGACGCGGCCTTCGAGGAGTTCGCGCGCGTGCTCCGGCCGGGCGGAGTTGCGGTCATTGGCTTCCCCGTCCGCAATCCGCTGACTGACGGCCTGTTCCGACTGTTGGGCTATCACCCGCGCGAGATCCACCCTTCGAGTCACACAGACATCATCCGGGCAGGGCAGCGGAGCGCGAATCTGCGGCTCGAGCGCTCCGAACAAATCCCGCGGTTGCTGCCCCGCCCGCTATCGGCCTACGTCGTGATCCGGCTGCTCGGGCGCGGAGCGACGCTAGGAGGCGGCCTCTAGGCGCTCACCCCAGCTGCTGGCGAGGTCCTCGAAGATCTCCGGCAGGCTCTTGGTCAGCGACCAGTCCGGGTAATGTGCGCGAGCCTTCGAGAGGTCGCTGATGTAGCAGATGTGGTCACCCTCGCGGTTACGGTCCTCGTATTCCCAGGCGCTCTCCTGTCCGGCGACCTCGCGGGCGAGCTCGAAGGCCTCGAGGATCGAGCAGCTGTTCTCCCTACCGCCACCGATGTTGTAGACCTCCCCGCGCCGGGGCTGCTCGATGTACAGCTCGATGAAGCGTGCGACGTCGAGGGAGTGGATGTTGTCCCTGACCTGCTTGCCCTTGTAGCCGTTGATCCGGTAGATGTCGCCGGTGAGGTTGCATTTCAGCAGGTAACTGAGGAAGCCGTGGAGCTCGACCCCCGCGTGATTGGGCCCGGTCAGGCACCCGCCGCGCAGGCAGCACGCGCGTAGGCCGAAGTAGCGCGCGTACTCCTGGACCATCACGTCGGAGGCCAGCTTCGACGCGCCGAACAGCGAGTGCTTGGACTGGTCGATGCGCATGTCCTCGCGAATGCCGTTGAAGTCCTCGGGCCGCGCATAGTCCCAGCGGGTCTCGTGCTCGACCAGGGGCAGCTCATTGGGGGCGTCGCCATACACCTTGTTGGTCGACATGTGGACGAAGACCGACTCCGGAACGGCTCGCCGGGTCCCCTCCAGTAGATTGAGGGTGCCGACCGCATTGACGTCGAAGTCGTCGTACGGGATCATGGCGGCGAGGTCATGCGAGGGTTGGGCCGCCGCGTGCACGATCGCCTCGGGCCGCACCATCTCGAGTAGCTCGGCAACTCGCACCCGATCCCGGATGTCGAGCTCGTGGTCGTGGAAGTCCCGTAGCTCCGCCTGAAGCCGCCGGCGATTCCAGGTGGTGTCGCCCGCCGGGCCAAAGAAATCGGCGCGCCCGTTGTTGTCAATGCCGTGCACAGTCCAGCCCGCGTGTGAGAAGTACGAGGCGACCTCGGAGCCGATTAGACCCGCCGCGCCCGTCACCACCATCGAGCGACCGGTCGCGCTCACATCAGCTCGATCTGCCCGTCTGGCGCGGCGCGCGCGAGGGGCTCACCGGCTCGACCCACAGGCGCCGGTAACCGGCGAGCGCCAGCCTAGTCAAGGTGCCGCCGTACGAGAAGCGCTGCATGTTCGAGGTGCCGTAAGTACGAGCGCCGTAGCGGACCGGAACGTTGAGGACCTTCAGTCCGAGCTGCGCCGCGCCGACGAGCAGGTGATAGTCCCCGAAGGGGTCATGCGGACCGGGATGCGAGCCCAGCTGGTACATGCGCTCCCAGTCCTCGCGCAGCAGCACCTTAGTGCCGCAGAGGGTGTCCTTGACGTACTGGCCGAGAACCGTGCTCATGACTCCGGCGAAGAACTTGTTGCCGAAGAGGTTCAAGAACCGCATGGCCCCGGTCTCCATCCCGTAGACCAGACGGCTACCGTTGATCAGCTCGCCGCGACCGGTCGCGAGGGCCTCGTAGAACTTCGGCAAGTCCTCGGGGGCTACCGTGAGATCGGCGTCGAGGATCATCAACACCTCGTGACGCGCGGCGGCAAAACCCGCTTGTACCGCGTTCCACTTGCCCGGCGCTTCTCGCACTACCAGTGTGATGTCGCGGTCGGCGGTAGCGATCTGCTCCTCGATGCGGGAGCGGGTGTCGTCTGTCGATCCGTTCTCGACGAAGACAAGCTCGGTCTCGCGGCCCATTTCGGGGACGCGTTCGACGATTTCGGCGATCGACCCGGCTTCGTTCCGGCAGGGCACGATCACCGATACGCCCCAGGCATGGGCGGCGGCGGGTGCCGGACGGGCGACCAGCCAGTGCGAGAGGTCCAGGGACCTAAGTCCGGGCATGTGGGCGAGGAGTCCGTTGAGAACCCGAGAGAGAAACGGTGAGCGAGTGGGAAGAAGAACCTCCTTGCGCTCCAGAACCACCTCGAGGCCAGCGAGTTCCGCGAGGTTCGCCAGATCGCGTGGCGCCACCCAGTTGCGTACCGGGCGGCGGGGACGAAGCCCCAGCCGGGCCGCGACGGACAGTAGCGGCCGCCAGGCGTTGCTGTAGGTCGACACCAGCACCCTGGTGCGGGGATGGCAGTGACGGACAACCGCGACGAAGAGCGCCTGCAGGTCGTACACGTAGGGCACGAGGTCACACAGGACGACGTAGTCGAACGTCTCGCCCAGATCCAGTTCCTCTCCCGCCGCCCTGACGAACCGCAGGTCGGGATGGCGCTGCCACGCCGCCTCGATCATCCCCTCGCTCACGTCCACTCCCACTCCGAACGAAGGACGCAGCGCCGCGAGCAGGTCCCCGCGGCCGCAGCCGATCTCGAGTACGCGCTGGCCCTTCGGCACGAAGGAGGTTGCGATGCCCCGTAGGGTCGCGTGGGTGGCACGGAAGCCGCCCATCTGCTCCATCCACCTGTCCTCCTCCACCGCGAAGCGATCGAAGAAGGAGGCGATCGAGTCGTACTCTCGCTCTCTGGCCGAGGGTGGGTCGCTCACGGCCATGGGGCTACGAGTGTAGCCGCGCGCTGGAGGGCGGCGAAAGTTAGGCCGCCGCTCTCTTGGTGACTACGGCAGTGCGGTCAGTGCGGCGGATGCGTTGTGCAAGAACGGCCAATCCACTTGCTGCGACGAGCACAAGGAAGGGATCGATGGGGATGCGGTAGCGCGGTCCGCCCAAGATGAACGCGGCGGCGAGGAACAGCAGGAGCGGGATGAGCCACAGGAATGCATCGCCGCGTCGTCGCAGCCGACGACCGACGATGACGCCAAAGAGGGCGAGCAGCGCCATCAGGTAAACGCTCACCCGCGTCCATCGCTGCGCCCGATGCGGTATGCCCATCTCGGCATACCAGATCCCTTCGAGGTAACTGTAGCCCGGTCCGAGACCGAACATCCGCAGGCTATTGAGCCCGAGCGCGACAAACGGGTAGCCCGGGTGATGAAGCGCATAGTGGAGTGCGTCTGAGCGCCATAGGCGATCCAACTGCGACTCATCGAGGCCGTCGTTGAGTAGCCCGTGATACTTGACGAGCAGCCAAGCGGGGCGCCAGGTCCCCCGCAGGGGTCCCGCGTGCGCCGAGACCGAGTTGTAGGTGCCGACCACCGATGACCCCCCTTCGGTCGCGATCGGCACGAAGTCTTTGAAATGACGAGTGTTGCGCGCCGTCCACGGAGCGATGGTCGCGCACGCCGCAAGTACGGCTAGCGCGCCCATCACCAACCGCCTCCGCGCCGTCAGCCCTCGCTGCCAGATCCAGATGAGAACCACGACCACCAAGAACACACCCACGAAGCGGGTCAGCGCCGCGAGACCGCACAGCACTCCCGCCGCGACGGCCACCACCAACGCCGCGGATCCTTCGACATGCGACCGAGCCAGCAAGAGGAGCACCAGTCCGAGCACCAGGGGCAAGAACAGGGCCTCTGATATCAGCGATGCATTGGCCATCACCAGAGGTGGATACAGCGCTCCCAGCAGCCCGGCAATCACGCCGGCTACCGGCCCCCAAAGCCTCCAGGCAATGAGCGCCAGCAGGAGCACCGTCAGCGTCCCGAGAAGCGCGCCGAGGACCCTGCCTGCGGTCCAGGAATGGCCAGCGACGGCGTAGGTCAGCCCGAGGAGGTGCGGATAAGCGGGCGGGTTCAGGGCGGTCGGTGTCCCCGGCTTGGCGAAATAGCTATTGGGGTAGTGGCCCGTGGTGGCAATCGACTGCGCCAAGCGATCGAAATCGGCCGCGTCGAAGACGGGCTTGAAGTGCGTGGTGGCCGCGATCAGGCCCAGCCGAAGCCCCAGCGCCAGCGCGACCACCACCGCCAGCGCGACCACCACCCTCGCGCGGTCACCCGCCACCCAGCGAACGACCCGCTCCCTGGCAACCCCGGCCATAACGCGCGGGAACGTTACAAGGCCTCCGGCCGGCCTTCGCCAGGCCCGGGACGGTGTCAGTGCGGAGCACCCGGCCCCCCGAGCAACCTCGACAAACCCCCACCGTCAGGGTAAGCTGTCACCGCTCTGGAAGGTGATGCTGCGGACGCGAGCATGTGATACGGACGCACGTACATTCCGGCAAGAATGCATGGAACGGAGTTCCCGGAGCGTCTAACAGCAGCCTAGGGGTGAAGGTCGATGGAGCCAGACGCAGTTTCCGCCGAACCGGCGACTGACGTTGATGCCAGCGCGCCGGCGGGCGTTGAAGCTGGCCCTGCCGTGACCCGAACCGAGCCCGGCACCGGCATCCGAGCGACCCTGCCGGTGGCCGGCGGCAACGGTGCCCGGCCCAGCAACGGCGCCCGGCGCGCCGCGGCCCACATGACCTCGACCGGGGGCACGTGGGCGCGCCAGTCGGTCGATGGGGTCACGGCGCTCCCGCCCGCCGCCGCGGGCGCGATTCGCACGTTCAGAAGGCTCGCCCGGGCCACCCGGAACGACGCCAGCATTCGTCGCGACACGGTGCGGCGCCGCTCGCTGGCGGTGGCAGATGTACTGGCCCTGGCCGCATCGTTCGTGTGCGTCGAGTTGATACGGCCCCTTCACGCTCCGCTGCAGACCGATCTCGGCCTGCTGGCCGCGCTCCCCGTGTGGGTCCTGGTCAACAAGCTCCTCGGCCTCTACGATCGCGACCCGGCGTTGATCCACAAGTCGACGCTCGACGAGCTCCCCCGCCTGTTCGAGTCGGTCGTGCTGAGCTCCACGCTGCTGTACTTCTTCGGGCCCCTCGTGCCTCACCTGGTCGGCCGGGGCCAGATGATCGTGTTCGCTCTGGCGCTGGCCGTGCTGATGCCGAGCTTCCGGGGTATCGCGCGTACGCTGGTCGTGCGCCGGACCAGCCGCGAGCGCTGCGTCATCGTCGGCTCGGGACCGGTCGCCCAGACGCTCGCGCAGAAGATCGATAACCACCCCGAGTACGGGGTCGAGCTCGTGTGCGTCATGGATCAGGAGTGGTCACACTCCGCGGACGGGCTCGGCGCCGACCGCAGAGACGTGACCGAGTTCGAGCGCGTGTGCCGACAGCTCGCGGTCGAGCGCGTGGTGATCGCGTTCTCCGCCCTCTCCCACGACGACCTGCTCGAGCTGATCAGCGTCAGCAAGCGCCTCGGGCTGAAGGTGAGCGTCCTCCCGCGCCTGTTCGAGGCCATCGGCCACGCGGTCGAGATCGACCAGGTCGAGGGCATGTTGCTCCTGGGGATGCGCGCCGTCATGCGCACCAGCTCGTCGCTGATGCTCAAGCGAGCGATAGACGTCATGGGAGCGGGACTCGGGCTGCTCCTCCTCACTCCGCTCCTGATGGTGATTGCCATCGCCATCAAGCTCACCTCCCGCGGGCCGGTGCTATTCGCGCAATGGCGCACCGGGCGCAACGAGAAGCCGTTTCGGATGCTCAAGTTCCGGACCATGGTCATCGACGCCGAGGAGCTCAAGAGACGCGTGTCGCACCTCAACGAGGCCACCGCACCGATGTTCAAGATCTCGGACGACCCCCGCGTGACCCGCGTCGGGCGCCAGCTGCGGCGCTTTTCGCTCGACGAGCTGCCGCAACTGTGGAATGTCCTCCGGGGCGAGATGAGCCTGGTCGGCCCCCGGCCGCTGATCCCCGACGAGGACACCCACGTGCTCGGGCGCCACCGGGCCCGCCTCGATATCACCCCCGGCCTCACGGGACCCTGGCAGGTCATGGGCAGGACAGCGATCCCCTTCACGGAGATGGTCAAGCTCGACTACCTCTACGTGGCCGAATGGTCCCTGTGGAGCGATCTCAAGCTGCTCATCCGCACGGCGCCCGTCGTGTTCGGCGGCCGGGGGCGTTAGGATCAGGCAGCGCTTTGCGTTGAGCAGACTGAGAGGATGGGCGGCAGTGCGGGTGCCGGCCAGCTCTGAATCGGGCGCCGTGAGGGTCGACGATCCCAAGCCCCCCGAGGCGACCACGATCCCGTCACGACCGCGGGTGCCAACCTCTCCTTCGGCCTGGCTCGGTCGCCGGCCGTTTGGCCTCGAGTGGACCGAGGCGCTGGTCCTCGCGGCGATCGCGGGGTGGTCGGCGCTTTCACTTGTGGTTCCGTTGCGCCATGCCGCCCATGGGCATCTGACCTTCACCGGCGCAGATGGCCCCCTGCCTGGCGACCAGCTTCAGTACTTCGCATGGATCCGCCAGGCCGGCGATCACGTCCTGATCGGCAACGTGTGGGACCTCGCTCCCGCGCACCATGTGTTCCTGCATCCCCTGTTCCTGATCAGTGGGCTGATCTGGCGGCTGGGGGTGAGCGTCCCGGTGGCGTACCTGGTCTGGAAGCCGGTCGCAGTCGTGGTGCTGTTCGCCGGGGTCCTGGCCTACGCGCGTCGGCTTCTGCCGACGGGGAGCGGGTGGCGAGCGGCCGCAGTGGTTCTCTCTCTGTTCTACTACGCGCCGATCAGCTGGCTTCTGTCGACCGGGTTGGGATTTACCGGAGTCCACGGCGACGCCGCCGGCGAGCTGTTTGCGGCCGGTCAGCTATGGGGGTACCTGCCTAACGCGCTGGCCCTGGGACTGATGCCGCTGTTCCTGATCGGTGCCGAGCGGATCCTCGATGCCGGCAGGCGCCCCCCGGGGCGCGGCCCCGGTCGCTACATCGCCCTCACTGCCGTGGCCGGCGCCCTGACCTCCTGGTTGCACCCCTGGCAGGGCGAGACGCTCGTGCTGATCTGCGTCGGTTGGATCGCCTGGGACCGGTCGTGGCAGCGGCTCAGGCCGCTCACGCTCCCGGTCCTGGCGACGCTGACCCCGATCGCCTACTACTTCGCGCTGTCGCGCTGGGACTCGGCGTGGCAGATCGCCGCCAAGGTCAACACCGTTACGCGCCCGGCGCTGTGGATACTGGCGCTGGGCCTCCTCCCCCTCGCCCTACCCGCAGTCTTCGGGCTGCGCCCCCGGGCCCGCGACCTGCAGGAACGAGCTCTGGTGCTGTGGCCGGTGGCTGCCCTGACCGTGTATTTCGTGACGCCGTCGGTAGCGCCTCACGCTCTGCAAGGGCTGTGCATTCCGCTGTCCGTGCTCGCCGTGCGCGGCTGGTCCCGACTGCTGCGAATCGTGCGCGCAGGGTCTGGAGCATGGCGCCGGCGCGCTCCCGCCTGGGTGGGCATCGGCGCGATCGCGCTCCTCGTCGTGCCCGGAGACATTCATGTGATCGACCTGTTCCGTAAGCTGGTCGGCGCCGACAACCAGGCCTTCCTCATCACCTCCGACGAGAACCACGCGCTGTCGTACACCGCCTCCTCAGCGCAACCCGGAGGCGTGCTCGCACCGCTGTTCATCGCGCTCGACGTACCCCCCACGTCGGGGCGCCAAGTCTGGGTGGGTCATCAGACGTGGACCCCGAGCTGGGCGACTCGTCAGCGCCAGGTCGAGTCGCTGTTCGACACGCCGCTCCCCGCCCCGCAGGCTCAGGCGTTCGTCCGGTCCACCGGAGCGAGCGTGCTGGTGTCCGACTGCCGCCGCCGTGTGGATCTGGCGCCCGAGCTCGGATCTCTGCTCGCCCGTGTGCACCGGTTCGGGTGCGCCTCGGTGTACGAGCTGAGCGGTCCACCGCGCCCACCCGCCGGAGTCGCTACCCGTGCGACTCCAGAGCCCGCGACTCCTCAGACCAGAGCGGAAGCGGGATAGCTCTGGGGGCGGATACTCTCCGCCGGGCGGCGCAGCGCCGATTGTCGGTTGCCCGCACCATCCGGCTGGTGGTGTTGGCAGCTCCGATCGTATTGCTGGCCGCGCTGGCGTGGCGGCATCGCTGGATGTCAGACGACGGGTTCATCAACCTGCGCGTCGTCGACAACATCCAGCACGGCTTCGGGCCCGTGTTCAACATAGATGAGCGGGTGGAGGCCTACACCAGCCCGCTCTGGATAGCGATTATCTGGGCGCTGTCGGTCGTCGCTCCGTTCCTCTCGCTGGAGTACATCGCCGTCGGCGCCGGCATCGCTCTGTCGCTGGTAGGGCTCGCGGCGGGGACGCGCGGGTCGCTGCTGCTCGGCCATCGTGGTCGCAGCGACAGCCGCATCGCGGTTCCTGTCGGCGCGGTCGTCGTCGCGACGCTCGCGCCCTTCTGGGACTTCGCCACTTCGGGCCTCGACACCGGACTCACGTTTGCCTGGTTGGGGATCTGCTTCATGGGGTTGGCGAGCGTGGTCGTCGATCGCGGGTCCAGGCCGCGGTTGGTGGCGGTCGTCGTCGGGCTGGGCCCTCTGGTTCGACCCGATCTCGGCATCTTCGCGCTCGGTTTCCTGATTGTGCTGATGGTCAGTCGGTGGGCGGAGCGGGGTCCCCGGACGCTGACCTTGCTGGCGTGGGCCGCGGCACTGCCGATCGCCTACCAAGTGTTTCGGATGGGGTACTTCGCCGCTGTGGTCCCGAACACCGCACTGGCCAAAGATGCCGGCCAGGCGGACTGGGCGCGGGGATGGTTCTACCTGAAGGACCTGCTGACCACCTACTGGTTGTGGATCCCTCTCGGGGCACTCGCCGCCTGTCTGACCGCCCTGTTGATCCGCCTGCGCTCCGCGGGCGCGAACCGCGCGGCGCTCCTCGTGGGCGTGACAATGGCCTGCGCCCTGCTCCACGCGCTATACGTAGTGCGCCTGGGAGGCGACTTCATGGGGGCGCGCATGCTCCTGCCCGCCGTGTTTGCCTTGGCCCTGCCGGTTGCCGTCGTAGGCCTGTCTCCCGCTCGCCTGCTCGTGCCCGCCGCCCTTGTCGTCGCCGCGTGGGGCGTGGTCTCGCTGAGCACGCTGCGCCCGCATGCGCGCGCTTCTCCCTACCGCATCGAAGACACTCGCGAGAGCTTCATCCAGGCCACGAACAACCTCCATCCCGTGTCGCTCCAGGACTTCCGCGGTATTCCATTCCTGTGGCTCCAGGACGGCGTGACCCTTAGACGCCTGTCCGTGTCCGGAGGCCGCCGGGTTGTGCTGAGGCCCAGGACGTCATTGGGCCCGCTGCAAGTGGCTGCCCGGGCGCTCCCAACGCTGCGAGCACACGTCGTAGAGAGCTTTGAGGCCATCGGCATCGCCGGGTTCGCAGCGGGGCCCTACGTCCACATCGTCGACGTACACGGATTGGCCGATCCAATCGCGGCGCGGCTGCCGATCACGAGCCGCTACGAGGCGGGCCACGAGAAGCAGCTTGGCCAAGCATGGGTGCTCGCCCGTTTCGCTGTGCCCGGATCAGCCCCGCAAGGGATTGACCCGACGCAGCTCGCCGCGGCCCGAGCAGCACTCTCTTGCGGATCGCTTCGAGACCTCACGCGGGCCCTCACCCAACCGCTCACAGTCGACCGCTTCTTCTCGAACTTCACCGACTCCTGGAGCCTGAGTGCTCTGCACGTCCCGCAGGATCCGCGGCGCGCGCACAAGTGTGCTTAGCCGCGCCACGGCAGCTCACGGCCATAACAGCGGTACTGAGCGGCGATCACCAGGCGGCCTCGCCGGAGCTCAGAAGTGGCCGGCCACCGCCTCGCCGGAGATCCGACGCTCGTCGGTGGCGGCCGGGCGCAGGATCATCACCTCGGCCGGGACGCGCTCCAGCAGCCACTCGAGGTCCTCGGCGCTCAGGCCTGTGTAGGGGTTGTCGGTGGCCGAGATGATGATGCGGTCGAACTGCTCCTCCTTGAGCAGCCGGCGCAGGGCGTCGCGAAACGAACGGCCTCGCCCGATTCGAGAGTCCACCGCCACGCCCTGTGCGCTGGCCCGCTGCTCGATCGCCTCGATCAGCGCCATCCCCGGCATGCACTGGACCGGGAGCGGGGAATCGAGCGGCAGGTGACGGGGCACGCGGGCCAGGAACGCCGGCATGATGACGGCGTTCTCGACCCGGGCCAGCCGCACGGCTGCCTCCAGCGCGCGGCGTGAAATCGCCGAGCCCGTGAACGGGAGCAGGATGCTGCGCACGGGACGAGGCGCCTCGCGCCTCGCGCGGCGGCCGTGCGGGGGCAGTCCCCAACCGACGGCCACACCAACGCCGAGCGCCACCGCGATACCGACGATCAGCGCGATGGTCATGTCAGCCGTTCCCGCGCCGGTCCGTTCTCGTTCTGGTCGTCGGCGCGACGCGACCGGTCAGCGACTACGCGCACGTCCACCCCGGGGAGCAGCTCCATCAGGCGCTGAGGCAGCGGCGTGCGCAACCGGGCCAGCCCGCGAGCCGGCCGGGCGCGACCCATGAGGATGTATGTCGTACCCCGTTCGGCGGCCACGCGCGCGATCGTGTTGGCGCGCTCGTCGGACTCCTCGACGATCAGCGTGGCTCCCAGCACCGAGGCGAGCTGGCGCAGCGCCCGCAACGCGCGCTCCTGCTCGGCCGACGGCTCGCCCGGCGGGCGCACCCAGAGCAGGTCGAGATCGCCGCCGAGCCGGCGGGCCGACCGCCACGCCCGGCGCACCAGGCGCTGGGCGCCCGGGTAGGGTTCGACCAGGGCCAGCAGACGCTCGGACACCGCCTGGGCGGTGTCGAGGCTGTCTTCGCGCGTCCCGACGACCTCGGTGGTGAGGCGCTTGGCCTCCACCTCCTCGGCCACCTGCCGCAACGCAACCTCTCGCAACGCGGCCAGGTTCTCGATGCGAAAGAAGTTGTTGAGCGCGGCGTCGATGCGCTCGGGCGGGTAGACCTTGCCCGCGCGCAGACGGTCCAGGAGCGCTTCCGGGGTGACGTCGATGAGCACGACCTCGTCGGCCATGCCCAGCACTGCGTCGGGAATCGTCTCGCGCACCCGGATCCCGGAGAACTCGGCGACCCGGTCGTTGAGCGATTCCAGGTGCTGCACGTTGAGCGTCGAGAGCACGTCGATCCCCGCAGCCAGCACGTCCTCGATGTCCTCGTAGCGCTTGTGGTGCTCGGTGCCGGGCGCGTTCGTGTGCGCGAGCTCGTCGATCAGGCACAGCTCGGGCGCGCGAGCCAGGACCCCGGGCAGGTCCATCTCCTCGAGCGTCGTATCGCGGTAGGTGACGCGGCGTCGCGGCACAACCGGCAGGCCCTCCGCCAGCCGCGCGGTGTCCGCCCGACGGTGGGTCTCCAGCAGGCCGATGACCACGTCCCGGCCCGCCTCCTGCTCGGCGTGGCCCTCCTCGAGCATGCGATAGGTCTTCCCCACTCCGGCTGCCATGCCCAGGTAGATCGTGAGCCGGCCGCGGCGCTGGGACCCGGCCCCTCCGGGCGTGGGGAGCTCAGTTACGGCGCTGCGGTCGGAGCCGGGCGAGGAGGACATGTTGGAGACCCAGCATCAAGGTAGAGCTCTCTCACCGAGGGGTGGGGTCTCGAGCGCGATCAGGGCGCTCTGCGCCTGGTCCCATAGGGCGCCGGGCGGAGCGGGGACGTAGAGAGGGCCCAATCCGTCGACGATCAGCCGGCGGGTGAGCAGGACACCGGCCGCGTGCGGCGGGTCGGCGCTCCGCAGCCGCGCGGCGAGACTGCGCAGCACGGGCGCCGACGCCAGCACCTCTCGCCGGCGCAGCCGAGGTCCGGCGGAGAATTGAGGACCGCCGGTGGCAGCGCGCCCCAGGACGAGATCGAGCGCCGACGCGAGCCGGGCCCGGACCGCTGGCCTCGTGAGCTGCTCGGCTCGGAGCCCGAGCTCGGGCGAGCAACGCCCATCGACCCCCGCCACCAGGCTGCGGTCGAGCCTCGCCCGGTGCAGGGCGACACGCGCGCGCAGAGCCAGGGACCTCAGGACCGCCGGGTTTCGCACCGCCGAGCTCCGCACCGCCGAGCTCCGCACCGCCGGGTTCACGCGCCTATGAGGTTGTGGACGATGAGGTCGATCAACTTGATGAAGACGAACGGGACGATGATGCCGCCCAGCCCATAGATCCACAGGTTGCGCCGCAGCAGGGCGCTGGCCCCGATGGGCCGGTAGCGGACGCCGCGCAGGGCGAGCGGGATCAGCGCCGGGATGATGAGCGCGTTGAAGATGATGGCCGAGGCGATCGCCGAGCGCGGGGTCCCCAGGCCCATGACGTTGAGCACGTGCAGCGGGCCCTTGCCGCCGCTGGTCGCATACGTGGTGACGAAGATCGCGGGCAGGATCGCGAAGTACTTGGCGACGTCGTTGGCGATCGAGAACGTGGTCAGGGCGCCCCGCGTGATCAGCAGCTGCTTGCCGACCTCGACGATCTCGATCAGCTTGGTCGGGTTGGAGTCCAGATCGACCATGTTGCCGGCCTCGCGGGCGGCCTGGGTGCCGGTGTTCATGGCCACGCCCACGTCTGCCTGGGCCAGGGCAGGAGCGTCGTTGGTGCCATCGCCGGTCATCGCCACCAGCCGTCCCTCGGACTGCTGCTCCTTGATCAGAGCGAGCTTGGCCTCCGGGGTGGCCTCGGCCAGGAAGTCGTCGACGCCCGACTCCCCCGCGATCTTCGCGGCCGTCAGGCGGTTATCGCCGGTGATCATCACCGTCCGGATTCCCATCGCGCGCAGATGGTCAAAGCGCGCCCGCATGCCCTCCTTGATCGTGTCCTTGAGGTAGACGACCCCCAGGATCTGGGCGTCCTGAGCCACCGCCAGCGGCGTCCCGCCCTCGTTGCTGATGCGCTCGAGCACGGGGGCGAGCTCCGGGGGCGCCTGCCCGCCCTCGCGCTTGACGAACTCGATGATCGCGTCGCCGGCGCCCTTGCGCAGCTGCTGGCCGTCGAGGTCGACGCCGCTCATGCGCGTCTGAGCGGTGAACGGGACGAAGTGCGCGTCGGTCTGGCGCAGGTCGTGTTCGCGGATCCCGTACTGCTTGGCCAGCACCACGATCGAGCGCCCCTCGGGCGTCTCGTCGGCCAGCGAGGACATCTGCGCGGCCCGGGCCAGAACGGCCTCGTTGACGCCCGGCATGGGGATCAGCTCCGACGCCTGGCGATTGCCGAGCGTGATCGTCCCCGTCTTGTCCAGCAGCAGGACGTCGACGTCGCCGGACGCCTCCACTGCGCGCCCCGAGAGCGCCAGTACGTTGCGGCGCACCAAGCGGTCGATCCCCGCGATCCCGATCGCCGACAGCAACGCGCCGATCGTGGTGGGGATCAACGCCACGAGCAACGCGATCAAGGTCGTTTCCGAGATCGGGGTGTGCGCGAACAACCCGAACGGCCGCAGCGTGGCCACGACGATCACGAAGATCAGCGTCAGGCCGGCGAGCAGGATGTTCAGCGCGATCTCGTTCGGGGTCTTGCGCCGCTCGGCGCCCTCGACCAGGGAGATCATTCGATCCAGAAACGACTTCCCGGGCTCCTGGGTGATCTCGACCACGATGCGGTCCGACAGCACGCGCGTGCCGCCGGTCACCGCCGAGCGGTCGCCGCCAGCCTCCCGGATCACGGGGGCCGACTCGCCGGTGATGGCGGACTCATCCACCGAGGCGATCCCCTCGGTCACGGTTCCGTCTCCAGGGATCAGCTCGCCCGCCTCGACCACGACGACGTCCCCGCGCACCAGCTCCGACGCCGCGCGCGTGGACCCGTCCAGCATGCGGGCCACCGTCTCCCTGCGCATCGCGCGCAACGTGTCCGCCTGCGCGCGCCCGCGACCCTCGGCGAACGCCTCGGCCAGGTTGGCGAACACCACGGTGAGCCACAGCCAGATGCTGATCGTCAGCGTGTACCACGCGGGCTCGTGGCCGCCGCCCAGGGGCTTGCCCCCGGACGCCTGGATGACCCACGCCACCGTGGTGATCAGGGCGCCGATCTCCACCACGAACATGACCGGGTTGCGCACCTGGACGCGCGGGTCGAGCTTCCTGAAGCTGTCGATCAGCGCGCGGTTGACGATCGAGCGCTCGAACAGCGATATCGCCTTGCGTTCTGACATTCTCAGCGACCCTTTGCCTGGCGATCGAGGGCGAGGTTGAGCTGGAGCACGTTGACGCCCGGCTCGCCGAAGAAGCCCAGCCCGCGGTCGTCGGTGTACGTGGAGATCAGCGATGAGACCGTGCTCGGGGACAGGTGCCTGACCGCCGCGATCCGGTGGGCCTGGATGCGGGCGTTGGCCTGCGATATGTGGGGGTCGACGCCCGAGGCCGAGCTGTTGGCCGCGTCCACCGGCACCTGTGCGGCCGTGAGCCCCGGGTCATACGGCTTCTCCATGGCCAGGTAGGCCTGGATGTTGGAGACGATCGCGTCGCGGGTCGCCGTGCTGTTGGGACCGAGGTTCGAGAACGTCGTGGCCGACGCGTTGTCGGGCGGAACCGTCGCCGAGGGTCGCGTCTGGAAGTAGCGCGGGTCGGGATTCGTCACGGGATTGCCGCTCTTGTCGAGCTTGGGCTTGCCGCTCTTGTCGAGCACGGGGTCGGCGAACTGCTGGCCGATGATCTTCGAGCCCACGAGCTTGCCGTTGACGTAGAGCTTCTGACCGTTGGCGTTGCCCGGGAACACGACCTGGCTGACGCCGGTCATCGCCAGCGGATAGATGACTCCGAACAGCACTGTCAGCACGACGATGGCGATGGCGGAGGTGATCAGGTCGCGACGCATGTCAGTAGAGGTGTCCGGTCAGGGCCTGAACAATCGGCCCGAGGAGCAGCGCCGGGAAGAACGTGAGCGCGCCCACGAGCAGGACTACGCCAATCAGCAGCACGACGAACGTCGGATTGTCGGTGCGCATGGTGCCCAGCCCCGCCGGCGACACCTTCTTGCCGGCCAGCGAGCCGGCCACGGCGAGCACGAACAGGATCGGGGCGTAACGCGCGAACAGCATCACGAACCCGCCCAGCAGATCGGCGAACTTGATGCCGTGAGCGCCGAGGTTACCCGCGTTGGGCTGCACGTAGCCCGTGTAGCCGGCGAACGCCGACCCGTTGTTGTTGGCCTGCGACAGGTAGGCGTAGAAGGTCTCCGAGAAGCCCTGCGGCTTTCCGGACCCCGCAGCCGTAGTGATCGACGCTCGTCCGTTGTGATCGGCGGTGGCCAGGGATGTGGCGAGCAGCGCGCTCAGGGGTGTGATCAGCGCGCCCAGCGACACGAGCTTGATCTCGCGCGCCTCGACCTTCTTGCCCAGGTATTCGGGCGTGCGGCCCACCATCAGTCCCCCGATGAACACGGACAGCAGCACGAACAGCAGCATCGAGTACAGACCGGTGCCCACGCCGCCGAAGATCACCTCGCTCGCGGACAGGTTCGCGAACGGGACGGCGCCACCGAGCCCGGTGAACGACTCGATCGCGCTGTTGACCGCACCGCACGACGTCACCGTCGTGATGGTGTCGAATAGCGCCGAGCCCGGGATCCCGAAGCGCTGCTCCTTGCCCTCGAGATTGCCGCCGGTCGAGCCTCCGAAGACGTGGGTGTGCAGACCCGCCACGTGCTGTGCCGGCGTCCCGTGCGCCTCGGCTGCGTAGGCCACCGTCACGCCGACGGCGAACAGGATGAACATCGCCGAGAAGATCGCCCACCCCTGCCGGCGGCTACCAACCATGCGCCCGTAGGCCGACGTCAGCCCCGCGGGGATGGCGAGCACGAGCAGCATCTCGAAGAAGTTGGAGAACCCCCCGGGGTTCTCGAACGGCATCGCCGAGTTGGTGTTGAAGAAGCCGCCGCCGTTGGTTCCCAGCAGCTTGATCGACTCCTGGGAGCCCACGGGCCCGTTCGCGATCGTCTGGCTCAGGCCCGTCGGTCCCTGCACCGTCAGATAGTGCGAGAGGTTCTGAAGCGCTCCCTGGGAGACGAGCACCAGGCCGGCGATCACCGCCAGCGGGCCGAGCACGTAGAGCTGGGTGCGGACAAGGTCCTGCCAGAAGTTGCCCAGGCTCCTGCCGCTGCGCCCGATGATGCCGCGAATCATCGCGATCGCCACCACGATCCCGACGCCGGCGGAGAGGAAGTTCTGAACCGTCAGCCCCGCCATCTGGCTGAAGTAGGACAGCGTCGTCTCGCCGCCGTAGTACTGCCAGTTCGTGTTCGTCAGGAACGACGACGTGGTGTTGAACGTCACATCCCACGTGCCGGAGTGGAAGTTCTGCGGGTTGAAGGGGTGGATGCGCTGGGTGCGCAGGATCAGGTACAGCAGCAGCCATCCGGCCAGCGAGAAGATGATCAGGCTGCGCGCGTAGGCCTTCCAGTCCTGCCCGCGGTTCGGATCGACCCGACATATGCGGTACAGCCAGCGCTCGGGCCCTCTGAATACGCGATCCAGGAGCACCGGCTGGCCCGTGTACACCCGGGCCAGGTAGCCGCCGATCAGCGGCGTGATCGCTACGAGAACCGCCCCGAAGAGCAGGATCTGCAGCCAGCCCTGGACCGTCATCTAGAAGCGCTCGCCGCGCAGCAGCGCGTAGAGCAGGTAGATCACAACCAGGGCCGAGACGATCAGCCCGAATACATCCGCGCCGGTCAAACCCGCCCGATCCCCTCGATCAGCGCGATCAGGATTGCGAACATGGCGATCCCGAGCACGATGGCGACGGCGTCCATGTCGGTAATCCTGGCGCCGCCGCCGTCAAGGGCTCATACAGAAGCGCGACCCCAACATCAAGATTTCGTAAAGAGGCGCGCCCTATCGGGCGCGGCAGTCGTGCAGCGGCGGCGTTCTAATGCGGCGGGGCGGAATGCTGCGCCGCGAATTTGGCGCTACGCGGCGAACCGGTACCCCACGCCCGGTTCGGTGCGGATCAACCGCGGTCCCTCGTCGGGCTCGATCTTGCGCCTCAGGTTGGCGATGTGGACGCGCAGGACCTGGGTGTCCTCCGCGTAGCTGGGACCCCACACCTCGGTCAAAAGGGCGCGGTGCGTCATCAACCGGCCCCGGTTGCGCGCCAGTAGCCGCAGTAGGTCGAACTCGATCGGAGTCAGGTGGATCTCCGAGCCGTCGCGATGAACCGCGCGCGCGCCCAGATCGATCTCGAGGCCGTCGGCCTGGATGAGTGCCTCCGGAGGCTCGGGGGACGCTCGGCGCAGCGCCGCTTCCAGCCGCGCTACGAGCTCGCGCGGCCCGAACGGCTTGGTCACGTAGTCGTCGGCGCCGGTGGCGAGCGCTCTTACCTTGGCGTCCTCGTCACCCACGGCGGACAGGACGATGATCGGCATGTCGCTCCACTCGCGCAGGGCCCGGGAAACTTCGACGCCGTCGATGCCGGGCAGCACTAAGTCGATGATCGCTGCTGCGGGCGGGCGAACCGCGGCTTGATCGAGCGCCTCCTCCCCGGTCTGCGCGGTGACGGCCTCATAGCCGGCGCTGGCCAGGATCACGCGTAGGGCGCGCAGGATCTGAGGCTCGTCGTCGACCACAAGGACTCGGGTCGCGCCGCTCACATCGGCACCGGGTCGGCGAGCGGCGTCATGGAAGCATCTTCACGGAATCTTGATGTCGGCGGGGTGAATCGTTATCCCGCATTGATGGCCAAGCCTCGATAGTGGCACCGGCATGACCGTTGCTGGCTGGGCCCAGATCGCTGCGCTGATCCTGGTGCTGACGGGGCTCACGCCGCTGCTCGGCGGGTACATGGCCCGGGTCTATCAGGGGCAGCGGGTGGCCCTCTCCTCCGTCCTGCGGCCAATCGAATACTCGCTTTACCGATTGCTTCGGGTCTCGCACGAGGAGGAGCAGGATTGGAAGGCCTATGCGCGGTCCGTCCTGATCTTCAGCGCCGCGGGCTGGATCGTGCTCTATGTCGTACTGCGGACTCAGGCGGGCCATCCGTTCAATCCCCAGGACTTTCACGCCGGGCCCTGGAACCTGTCGTTCAACACAGCGTCGTCGTTCGTTTCCAACACGAGCTGGCAGTACTACGGGGGCGAGACCACGCTCTCGTACTTCTCTCAGATGGCGGGCATCACCGTGGCGAGTTTCACGTCGGGCGCGGTCGGCATCGCGGTCGCCATCGCGGTCACGCGCGGGTTGGCCCGCCGCGGTACCGAGCTGCTGGGCAACTTCTGGGTCGACATGATCCGGTCCTTGCTCTACGTGCTGGCGCCGCTGTCGGTGATCGCCGGCCTGCTGCTCGTATCCCAAGGAGCGCTGCAGAACCTCTCGCACTACCTGACCGTCCAGGGGTCGACCGGACTGACGCAGCAGATCGGCATGGGACCCGTGGGTTCGCAGGAGTCGATAAAGCTCCTCTCCGGGGATGGCGGCGGGTTCTTCAACACGAACTCGGCGATGCCCTTCGAGAACCCCTCTGGGTTCTCCAACTTCGTCGAGCTGCTCCTGATGCTGCTCGTCCCCGCCGCCCTGACCTACACGTTCGGGCGCATGGTCGGGCGGCGGCGCCAGGGCTGGGCGCTGTATGCGGCGATGCTCATCATGTTCGTCGGGGGAATCGTGGTCGTCTATGCGGCCGAGGTCCACGGCACGCCGGCGCAGCACGCGGCTGGCCTGCACACCCACGTGTTCTCCGGCTCGACCGGGGGCAACCTGGAGGGCAAGGAACAGCGCTTCGGGGTAGCGGGCTCGGCGCTGTTCGCTGCCTCGGGAACCGCGAGCGGCGACGGCGCGGTCGACAGCGCCCTGGAGTCGCTGACGGGGCTCGGAAGCACGGTCCCGATGGCGAACATCATGAGCGGGGAGGTCATATTCGGCGGCCCCGGCTCGGGCCTGTACGGGATGCTGCTGCTGGTCGTCGTCGCCGTGTTCATCGCCGGCCTGATGGTGGGGCGGACGCCGGAGTTCCTGGGCAAACAGATCCAGATGCGCGAGGTCAAGCTCGCGATCGTCGGGGCGCTGTTCGTGCCGGCCGCAGTGCTCGCCCTCAGCGCGTTTGCCCTGGTCAGCCACACCGGCACCCAGTCCATCTCGACCGCTGCCGGCACCGGTACACCGCAGGGCTTTTCGGAGTCCGTCTACGCCTACCTGTCCCAGGCCAGCAACAACGGGTCGGCGTTCGCCGGCTACACGGGGTATGTGCAGCCCAACCCGGGCAACGTGGGCGCCCACGGCATCACGTTCGCCGACATCGCGGGCGGGTTGGTGATGACGTTCGGGCGCTTCGTCCCCATCCTCGCCGTCCTGGCCCTGGCCGGTTCACTGGGTACGCGCCGCGTAGCCCCGACCGGTCCGGGAACGATGCGCACCGACACGCCCACGTTCGTCATCTTCCTGGTGAGCTTCGTCATCATCGTGGCCGTCCTGACGTTCCTGGTCGTGCTGTTCGAAGGGCCGCTCGCCCAGGCGCTCTCCAGCCACCTGTATTGACCCCCCCCGGTCATTTGACCACTCCCAGGCCACAGACCCTCCGGCGGTCAGGACCCCCCGGGCGAGCCGACCGGCACGGCCAACGCCGGGCCGGTCCCGCTTTCAACCGCCGGAAACTCGAACACGAAGCTCGTACCCTGGCCAGGCAACGACTCGACCCACACGCGTCCCCCGTTGGCCTCGACGAACCCGCGCGTGATCGCCAGCCCGAGCCCCGAGCCACGGCGCTCCGCCGGACTACGACCGGCCTCGTAGAAGGGCTCGAACACGCGCTCGCGCTCCGCCGGCGGGATGCCCGGTCCCCGGTCGACGATCCGAACCAAGATCCGCGTCCCCACCGCGCGCGCCCGCACCGAAACTGGGTGGCCGTTGGAATAACGCCGGGCGTTCTCCATCACGTTGGCGAACGCCCGCTCTAGCTGGACGGCATCGGCCCGGATCAGCGGCAGCTCGGGATCGACGACCAGCTGGAGCTGACCTTCACCAGGGATCTCCGCGGCCGCCTCGGCCAGAACCTCGGGCAGCGAGCACCAGTCCACCCGAGGCTTGGCCGCACCCGCCTCGAGCCGCGACAGGTCGAGCAGGTTCTCCACCAGCCGAGCCAGGCGTGCGGACTCTTCCCGGATGACCGCCGCGAGTTCGTCACGCTGGGCCGGGTCCAGTCCGGGCAAGCCAATGGACTCCCCCGCCGCAGCGATCGCGGTCAGGGGCGTGCGCAGATCGTGGGATACCGAGCGCAGCAGCGCGGTCTTGGCGATGTCCGTTTGTCGTAGCGCCGCGGTCTCGACCACCTCCCCCAGCAGAGTCTCGCGCTCGAGCGCCGCGATCAGCAGCGCCTCGAGCGCGGGAACGATTCGCTCATGGAGGCGGCGCAGCTTGGCCTCCGGCTGGTCGGCCGGCAGCACAAGGGTGCCCAGAGGACGATCGCCGTCGCGCAGCGCGAAGGCCACCCGCCGGTCATCGCCCGGCACCGACCGCAGCTCGATCGCAGCCGAGGGGAGGTCGAGCCGCTCCGTTAGGAGACGGGCCGCCAGCAGCACCGCGTCGTCCAGGCGCTCTGCGCGCAAGAGCACGCGGGCGAGTTCGGCGGCCAGATCTGCCTCGCGCCTGCGCTCCACGGCCTCCCGAGCCCGCGCGCGAGCCGCTTCGGCCAGCGAGCTCGCCAGAACCGCCGACACGACGAACGTAGCCAGAGCCACCCAGTTGGCCGATCCCCGGATCGTGAACTGGCCTACCGGCGGAATGTGGAAGTAGTTGAACGCCGCAGCGCTTCCCAGCCCCGTCGCGATGCCCAGGGCCAGGCCCCAGTATGCGGACACCAGGAAGACCGCCAGCAGGTAGACGACGCCCAGGGAGACGACGGGCGCCACCTGCTTGAGCGGATAGATGATCGCCGTACAGGCCGCGATCGACAGCAAGGCCACCACGGCCCCCGACCGCCAGGAGCGGCGGTCCTGAAGCAGCGGGACGGATCGACGCGCAGGCATCCTGGCCTCAGCCTAGTGTTGGCAGGCCCGTTCGGCCTAGAGCGAGCTGCCGGCCGGCGCGCTCCAGCGCGAGAACGTAGGCCAGGTGGTGAGGACCTGGCCCGAGCGGACCACGGTCACCGCGCCGAAGTAGTCGATCCCGTCACCCGCCTGGTTGGGACGGCACAGGACATAGTCCTCGGGCCCCAGTGACCCCGCCGGAGCGTAGACGGCAGCCCGCCCGCCCTCGAGCTGGTCGTCGTTGACTCCATTCGGGTAGATGAACGCCGGTTCCGTCCCCCCTCCGTCCGGCCAGCTCGATCCCTTGAGGAAGTACTCCTCCTGCCCGTTGGCCGGAGCCACCGGGATCTTGGTCACCGGCACGGCCGGGTAGGGGCCGATGACCTTCAGCACCGGCGCGCATTGGGCCAGCGCAGAGGCGAGGCCGTCGTGGTCGAAGCTGTCCAGGTAACCCGGATAGCTAAACGCCGAGCCGGGGCTGATCTCGTTGCACTCCGTGCTGCCGGCCCAGTTGCGGTAATTCGAGCTCGCGGGCCCGTTGCGAACCAGGGTGGCGGCATCGAACAGGTCGGCGCCCTCTGCCTCGAGCTGCTGAAGATAGCCGGCGTAGAAGGACCGCGCCTGCGTGGCCACTCCCTGGCGGTAGTGCTGGTCTCCGTTGAGCGTCGCGTGCCCGTCGTAGCAGAGCACAGCGGTGAGCCGCAGCCGATCGCGGGCCGAGCGCAGCAGCGCGAGCGCGGCGCTGATGTCGGCCGGTTTGTGGAACCCGCCGCGACCCTCGCCGGAGTCGAATTCCAGCCCCACCTCGAGCGGCAGCGGTCGGGGCGTTGTCCGAGCCAGGTCGGCGAACTCCTGAAGGAGGTCGACCGAGCTGACCAGTATGCGCAGGCGGTGCGGCGGCTGGCCGGACGGCGCGCGCCGCCCGAGGAACGCGCGCAGCTCACCCCGCGTCGGTGGGTAGCCCGTGAGCAGATCGGTGCCCGGCGGGGCGGCGGTCAGCACCTGGTCGACCTGGCGCAGGTGAAAGATGAGGCCGCGCGGCTCCGGCAGCAGCCCGAGAACGTAAGCGCAAAACCGCGGCGACTGGAACGCTTTCAGCGCCGGGCGCACGGCCCAGCGGTTGGCGCGCGCGAAGCTCGTGATCACCAAAGAGTTGCTGTCGACGGCGGCCAGGTCGGCGAACATCAACGGCTCGCCGGCGCCGTGCTCGCGCGCGAGCCGGGCCAGCGTGACGTTGTCGGTGGGCGCCCCGCCGTGCCCTAGCGCGGGGGAGGAGGGAGCGGGGCTGGGCGCCGTAGCCGGACGACGAGCGGGGCGCCGATGATGGCGATGGCGGCGCCGGTGCCGTCGCTTGGCCTCCCGGGGCACGCGAGCCAGCGCCTCCGCAGGAAGAAGCGCCACCGCGCCGATGCCTGCCCCCGCCGCCAGGAGGCCGCGGCGGGTCAGCTCGTCGGGTCGGTCCTCGTGCACGGTGATGGCGTCCCGCACCCCTCCGCCTGCGGCAGGCCAGCCTACCCGGCCCACTCAGGGCCCGCAAGGCGCAACCGCGCCGCGGGCCGCCGTGCTCGGTCACGTAGCCGGGCCCGCGGTGCTCGGTCACAGCCTGATGACACCAGCGCCGCGGTGGACCGTAAAGCTCCCGCCCTGGGTAGGCAGGATCACTGGCACGGAGCCAGAGTCGTTGCGCAGCGCGCCCGCGAAATCCGTCCACGACAGGGAGGGGGCTGCCGTGTCGCAGTCGAGCCGTACCGTTACCGTCCTCGCCAGGCTGGCCTGCCTGGCCGGGGTCTTCGCGGCTCTTCCCGCCAGCGGAGCGGCGGCAGCCGTCACCGTTCCCAGCGGGTTCAGCGTCAGCACTTTCGCGGGTCCTCCCACGGGCCGAATCCAGCCCGACGACATCACCTGGTTCGGCGGCCACGTCTACGTTGCCTTTCAGAACGGCGTGGGGCCCGACGGCGCCCCGTCTTCCACTGGCAGCACCCAGAGCACGCTGGTGGAGTACGACTCGGCCGGACACCCGATCAACTCATGGGACCTGACCGGGAAGGCGGACGGCATGGCTGGCGACCCGGCCCACGACCGAGTGATCGTCACCGCCAACGAAGACCAGCACTCGAGGCTCTACACCGTCGATCCCGACGCCGCCCCGGGCTCCCAGGTCACGGCGTACACCTACAGCCCCGATCCGGGCGCGAGCGGCACCGGCGGCGTACACACCGGTGGT
>DASZHF010000101.1:0-10492 GCA_035938095.1 Solirubrobacteraceae bacterium | reverse complement strand
GGACGCGGGCTGCTTCGCCATCGTGTTCGAGGCCATACCGGCCGGCGTGGCCGCCGAGATCATGCCCAGGATGCGGATTCCCGTGATCGGGATCGGAGCCGGCGCCGCCACGGACGGACAGGTGCTGGTGTTTCACGACCTGCTGGGCATCTACGAGGGTCACGCCCCGCGCTTCGCCAAGCGCTACGCACAGCTCAAGGCGCAGATGGTCGCGGCCATGGCCGAGTACGCCGCAGACGTTCGCGCGCATCGGTTCCCGGCCCCCGAGCACACGTATTCGATCGACCCAGCCGAGCTCGAGTCCTTCCGCGCCGCCTGGCGCGGGCGCGGCTCGGACCAGCCGGAATAGCGGCCCGCATAGCGCCCGCGCAACAGCGCGCCATCGGAGCCGTAGCCCGCCCGCCGGGCACGGGTCACTAGATTCCATGGCCCGGGTATGACGCCGCGGACCCCTGGCAAGCAGGGGCTGGGGCGGAGCGGGACCCAGATCTAGCCGCGAGGAGGACGGATGGCCGGTTTGGCAGACGTGCTACGGGGCCAGGACCGAGAGTTCTTCGACCTCTTCGAGCGGGCAGGCGCGAATCTCGTCCAAGCGGCCAGGCTGCTGGACGAAATGCTCGGCGACTACCCCGAGCGGCGCGAGCTCGCCCGCGACATCCTGGCCTGCGAGCACGAGGGCGACCGCATCACGCACGACATCATTCGGCGGCTCAATCACACCTTCGTGACCCCGCTGGACCGCGAGGACATCTATGAGCTGGCTTCCGCGCTCGACGACATAGTCGACTACACCGAAGAGGTCGCCGACTACTTGGGCCTGTACAAGATCGAGGCCCCGATGGAGCAGGCCCAGCAGCTGGCCCACGTGCTCGCCACCGCCGCCACCCAGGTCGCCGACGCCATCCCCCGCATGCGGGGCTTCAAGGACATGGGGCGCTTCACGGTCGAGGTCCACCGCCTGGAGAACGAGGGCGACCGGATCACCCGCGAGGCGGTGGCGTCCCTGTTTGCCGGCGGCATCGATCCGATGGTGGTGATTCGCTGGAAGGACATCTTCGAGCGGCTCGAGAGCGCCATCGATGCCACCGAGCGCGCTGCGTACATCCTCGAGGGCATCGTCCTCAAGAACTCGTAACGCGCTGCATGCACAGCTCGGTGCTCCTCGTCATCGTCGTCGGAACCGCCCTCGCGTTCGACTTCACCAACGGATTCCACGACACCGCCAACGTCGTGGCGACCGCGATCTCCACGCGGGCCGTCACTCCCCGCCTGGCGGTGGCGATGGCGGCGATACTGAACTTCGTCGGCGCGTTCGTCTCGCTCAAGGTGGCGGCCACCGTCGCCCAGGGCATCGTCAACAACAACTCGGTGACGATGACGGTGGTGTTCGCGGCGCTGATCGGCGCGATCGCCTGGAACGTCGCCACGTGGTACTTCGGGCTGCCCTCGAGCTCCTCGCACGCGCTCATCGGCGGGCTGGTGGGCGCCGTGGTCGCCGCCCACGGAACGGCGGCGGTGCAGGGAGACGGCCTGCTGTCGAAGGTCATCGTGCCGGCCGTGATCGCGCCGCTGCTGGCGTTCGTGGTGGCCGGTCTGGGCATCCTGGCCGCCTACCGGGTGGTGGGACGGCTGCGACCGGGGCCCGTCAATCGGGGCTTTCGCCTCGGCCAGCTCGCGTCCGGCGGCCTGCTCGCGCTCGCGCACGGGACCAACGACGCGCAGAAGACGATGGGAATCATCACGCTGGCGCTGATCGCGCACGGCGACATCTCCGCGGCGCACTTTCACGTGCCCGAATGGGTCGTAATCGCCGCCGCCACCGCCATTGGACTGGGCACGTTGAGCGGCGGCTGGCGCATCATCCGCACGCTGGGCACGCGCATCATCAAGATGGATCCGGCTCAGGGGTTTGCGGCTCAGGGGGCCGGGGCGGCCGTCATCCTCGCCGCCTCGCACTTCGGCTACCCGCTGTCGACCACCCACGTGATCTCGGGCGGCGTGATGGGGGCCGGAGCCGGCAAGCGCGTATCCGCGGTGCGCTGGGGTGTGGCCGGCAACATCGTCGGCGCCTGGGTCCTCACCCTCCCCGCGGCTGCTGCGATCGGGGCGTTGACCTACGAGGTCACGCGGATTTTCGGGACCGGCGCACTGGGCCCGCTGCTGGTCGCGGTGGCCGTCATCGCGCTCGTCGTGGTCGTGTTCGCCCGGCGACTGCAACAGGGGCCGGCGCTCAGCGGCGCCCGGTGAGCGACAGCGCCCTCGCCGCCGCGAACACGAGATGGCCGCCACGATCATCGACACCACGACCTTGCTGAAGGTGGTGGGCGCCGCCCTGGTCGGCGGCGTCGGGGTCACCGCGGTCTTCGCGCTCGCGGTCTACGGCGCCGCCCGCTCGAGCGACATGCGCCGCTCCGACCGCGGAGGAGCGGCGAGCCTGTACGCGGTGCTGGCGGTCGTCTCCACGACGACCTGCGTGGCGGCGATCGTCTACGGGATCATGCTCACGACGCAGAAGACGTGATCCGAGGACTGAACTTCTAAGGAGCGGCCTCCGGCCGCGGGCCCAGCCGCGCGGCGCGAAGGGCGCCCCGGTCGAGGGCCCGACGCCAGCTCCACTAGGAGTACTCGATCCGCCTTATCACCCTCGCGGGGGCACCGGCGGCAATCGAGAACGGCTCGAGGTCCCCGGTCACCACGCTGTTGGCTCCGATCACGCACCTCTCCCCCACGGTCACGCCGCTGGTGATCACCACGTGGGCGCCACACCAGACGTTGTCGCCCACGCGGGTGGGGCCCTTGGTGGAGAAGCCCTGCCAGGGGACGGGCTTGTCCGGGTCGTCGAAGCGGTGGTTGCCGTCGCTGATGAAGCAGCCGTTGGCGAACATGCAGTGGTCGCCGATCTCGACCAGCTCGACGCTGGCCACCATCACCCCCAGATTCAGGAAGGTGCCCGAGCCGATGCGAATGCGCGCCTCGCCCGGCGCCGTGATCCACACGTTCGGCTCGAGCAGCGTGTGCGCGCCCACCTCGAGCCGGCCCTGCTCGAAGGCCTCGAGCACGTTCCCGTGCACCGGCCACCGCACGAACGCCTCCCGGCGCAGGAAGTGCCAGTGGATGCGCGCGCGGTTCCAGGGCAACGAGTTGCGCTCGTACCAGCGCCACTTCTGAGCCCACAGCCGGGCCTGGCGGGCGAGGGCGGCCGCGCCCGGTTCGCCGCTCACGACCGCACGCCGGCCACCGCGCGCGCCTGGTCGGGATCGAAGTAGGCGTTGAGCTCACGCACCAAGCCGTCGTCGAGACGGATCAGGTAGGCCCAGTCGTGGTCGATGGGAACTCCGCTGGCGCTGCCCGAGCCTCGGGTGCGGACAACGGCAAGGATTCCATCGCTGGCATCGGTGAGCTGGACGACGGATGCGTGCACGACGTCGATCGCCTCCCGATATTCCGCGAAGCGCGCCACAACGGCGTCGCGGCCCCGGAAGACACCCGCTCCCGGGAACTTGGGATCCTCGCGGTACACGATGTCGGGGTGCCAGCCCTCCTGGGCGACCTGCGCGACGTCGCTCAGGTTCCTGCCTTCGAACATCCGCCGGAGGGCGTCGAGCTCACGCTCGCTGGCCACCCGGGCAGTATCGCGTTTGTAGGGCCTCAAGCGGTGGCTGCTCTGGCGCCCCGCGCGTCGCTGCTCGGGCGTCCGCGCGGTCGCTACTCAGGCCGCGGCCGCGACCCGCCGCCTCGTCCGCGTCCGGCGCTTCGGTGTTGGCGCCTCGAGCAACGGGACCAGGAACTGGCCGGTGTGAGAGGCGGACGCCTGGGCGACCTCCTCGGGCGTTCCCTGCGCGACGATCTCGCCCCCATCTTCACCGCCCTCGGGGCCAAGGTCGATCAGGCGGTCGGCGCCCTTGATCACGTCGAGGTTGTGCTCGATGACCACCACGGTGTTCCCCGCCTCGACCAATCGGCTGAGCACGTCGAGCAGGCGCTGCACGTCGGCGAAGTGAAGCCCGGTCGTGGGCTCGTCGAGGATGTACAGCGTGCGGCCCGTGGCCACCTTGCTGAGCTCCGTGGCGAGCTTGACCCGCTGCGCCTCGCCGCCCGAGAGCGTCGTCGCCGGCTGTCCCAGGCGGATATAGCCGAGCCCGACGTCGTTGAGCGTCTCCAGTCGCCGCCGGATCTTCGGGATGTGCACGAAGAACTCCAGTGCCTCCTCGACCGACATCGCAAGCACATCGGCGATCGTCTTGCCCTTGAACCGGATGTCCAGCGTCTCGCGGTTGTAGCGCGCGCCATGGCATTGCTCACAGGGCACGTAGACGTCGGGCAGGAAGTGCATCTCGATCTTGATCTGCCCGTCCCCGCGGCACACCTCGCAGCGCCCGCCCTTGACGTTGAACGAGAAGCGGCCCGGCTTGTACCCGCGCGCGCGAGCCTCCGGCGTCTTGGCGAACAGGTCGCGGATGACGTCGAACAACCCCGTGTACGTGGCCGGATTAGACCGCGGCGTGCGGCCGATGGGCGACTGATCGACCGCGATGATCTTGTCCAGCTGATCGAGTCCCCGCACCTGCCGGTGGGCCCCCGGTCGCTGCCGGGCCCGGTGCAGGCGGTTGGCGACGGCCTTGTACAGGACGTCGTTGACCAGCGTCGACTTGCCCGAGCCCGACACCCCGGTCACGCAGGTCAGAACCCCGAGGGGCACGCGGACGTCGATCTTTTTGAGGTTGTGCTCGCTCGCGCCGATGACGTCGAGGTAGCCAGCGGGCTTTCGCCGGCGGCGCGGAATCTCGATCTGGCGCCGGCCGGCCAGGAAGTCGCCGGTGAGTGACTCCGGAACCCGCTGCACGTCGTCGGCAGTCCCCTCGGCGACGACCTCCCCCCCGTGCTCGCCCGCTCCGGGGCCGAGGTCGACCAGATAATCGGCCGCCCGCATGGTCTGCTCGTCGTGCTCGACCACGATCACCGTGTTGCCCAGGTCGCGCAGGCGCTCGAGGGTGCCGATGAGCTTGGCGTTGTCGCGCTGGTGCAGCCCGATCGAGGGCTCGTCCAGGATGTAGAGCACTCCGACCAGCGAGGACCCGATCTGGGTGGCGAGCCGGATGCGCTGCGCCTCGCCACCGGACAGGGTCGCGGCGGCGCGGTCCATCGACAGGTAGCCGATCCCCACGGCTTCCAGGAAGTGCAGGCGCTCCTCGATCTCGCGCAGGACCATGCGAGCGATGCGCCGCTCGGTCTCGCTGAGGTCTACCTCGTCCAGCCAGCGCAGGGCCTGGCGCACGGACAGGGCGCAGAACTCGTGGATCGCGATGCCACCCACCAGCACTGCTCGCGACTCGGGTCGTAGCCTGGCCCCCTGGCACGCCGGGCACGGGCGCACCGACATGTACTCCTCGATCTTCTCGCGCGTCCACTCTGAGTCGGTCTCCCGGTAGCGCCGCTCCAGGCCCGGGACGATCCCCTCGAAGCGCGTCGCGTAGGAGCGCTTGCGGCCGTAGCGGTTGCGATAGGAGATCTGGATGCGGTCCCCGTTGGTCCCGTACAGGAACAGGTCGCGATCCTCGTCGGACAGCTCCTCCCAGGGCACCTCCAGGTCCACGCCGTATTTATCGGCGATCGCCTCGACCATCTGCTCGTAGTAGTTGGACGCGCTGTTGGCCCATGGGGCCAGCGCCCCCTCGCCGATCGAGAGCGCCGGGTCGGGGACCACCAGGTCGGGATCGATCTCCATCTGAGAGCCCAGCCCGGTGCAGCGCTCGCATGCGCCGTGGGGTGAGTTGAACGAGAAGATTCGGGGCTCGAGCTCGACCAGCGACGGGCCGTGCTCCGGACAGGCGAACCGCTCCGAGTAGGTCATCGTCTGCCCGTCGTCGACGAGCTCGATGTCCACCAGCCCGGCCGCGAGCGATACGGCGGTCTCGACGGAGTCGGCCAGGCGCTTGCGCAGGTCCGACCGCATCACCAGGCGGTCGATCACGACCGAGATGTCGTGCTTGTACTTCTTGTCGAGGCTGATCGGCTCCTCGAGCAGACGCAGCTCTCCGTCGATCTTGACCCGCGCGAAGCCGTCCTGTCGCAGCTCCTCAAGCAGCTTTCCATACTCGCCCTTGCGGCCGCGGACGACCGGCGCCAGCACCATGAACCGCGTTCCCTCGGCCAGGCCCATGACCTGGTCGATGATCTGCTCGGCCGACTGGCCCGAGATCGGCCGACCGCAGGTCGGGCAGTGGGGCTTGCCCACCCGGGCCCAGAGCAGGCGCAGGTAGTCGTAGATCTCGGTCACGGTGCCCACGGTCGAACGAGGGTTCCGGGAGGTGGTCTTCTGGTCGATCGAGATCGCCGGAGACAGACCCTCGATCGAGTCCACGTCGGGCTTGTCCATCTGGCCCAGGAACTGCCGGGCGTACGCCGACAGGGACTCGACGTAGCGGCGCTGGCCCTCGGCGTAGATGGTGTCGAAGGCGAGCGAGGATTTGCCCGAGCCCGAGAGCCCCGTGATGACGATCAAGGCGTCACGAGGCAGCGCGACGGTGATGTCTTTCAGGTTGTGCTCGCGCGCGCCGGAGACGACGAGCTGCTCGTGGACGGCCATCAGTTTGATGTTATCTGGGGGAACACCTGTTCCCCTCTAAATCTTGCACCCTCACCCGGCGGCACGGGCCCGCTCAGGCGGGGGGACCTCAGGCGGCCGCCACGAGCTCACCGCCGCTCCCACCTCATCGCCGGCCGACCGCACCGCCCCCCGACCCCGCCGCCACGACCTCAGCGCGGCTCGACCTCAGCGCCGGAAGGTCAGCGGGCGCTCGACCGGACGCGGGCGGGACTGGCGCTTGAAGCGGTCCCGATAACACCAGGCATAAAGCCACAGAGCGTCGCGACGCTCGGCGTCTAGATCGGCCGGCTCGACCACCTCACGCTCGACGTCAAGCAGCGAGCGATGCTCATCGAGCGCTGCGCGGACACGGGCTTGGAGAGTCGAAACCTCGGTCATGGGGCCCACCATGACGCGACCGAGTGTGTCACCGAGAGGGCCGCTGGGCAAGGGGCCGGGAGCAGGTTCGAATTCATTGCGCGCTATTTGCTCCAAAAGCGTGACGCCGACGCCGGGCGCAGCAGTCAAGCGACGAGGCCGGAACCAGCCGCTATCGTCCGGGCGCCGTCAATGGCAACCAGCTCCAACCGCAACCTGCCCGCCAAGGAGGCCGGAGATCGCCAACGACAAGACCACCCAGATCACGCTCAGCGGCGGCTTCATGCTCAACGTCCGTGAGTCCCCGAGCGAAGTGGCCGCGCTACTCAATCAGGCAGTTTCGGACAACAAGCCCCTGATCCCCTTCCGGTCGGCGGCGTTCGTTTCCAGCGTCACCGACGAGGTGTTCATCAACCCCAGCCACGTCACTCAGGTGATGGAGGTCCCGACCGGACTGCCCGCGGCCCCGCCCTCCGAGTCGCCGAGCACCTAGCCCAAGCGCCGAGCACCTAGCCCAAGCCGGACGCGGCTGGCAAGCGCCGGGCTAGTCGCCCAGGACGTAGCCGAATATCAACGGGGCGACGATCGAGGCGTCGCTGTTGATCATGTAGCGGGGGGTGCTGGCATCGAGCTTGTGCCAGGTGATCTTCTCGTTGGGGACCGCTCCCGAGTAGGAGCCATATGAGGTCGTGGAATCGCCGATCTGGGCGAAGTACGTCCACAACGGGGTGTCCGGCCGCTCGAGGTCCTCGATGATCAGCGGCACGGCGCAGATCGCGAAGTCTCCCGCGATCCCGCCGCCGATCTGGAAGAACCCGACGCCCTTGCCGCCACAGTTCTCGAGGTACCACTCGACCAGGTGCTGCATCTGCTCGGTTCCCGGCTTGACCCCGTAGTGGTCTTCGAGGTCCTCGGAGATCACCAGCGCCGTGTAGCTGTTGCCCAGCGTCGAGTCCTCGAACCCGGGTGAGTACACGGGGATGTCCTTCTCGCACGCGGCCAGCATCCACGACTCGGCCGGGTCGATCGCGTAGTGAGGCTCGAGCTTGCCCTCGCGAATGAGCTCGTAGAAGAACTCCCAGGGAAAGCGCGGCTCCTCCTCCTCGACCGCCTCCTCCCAGAGCTCGGTCAAGAGCTCCTCGACCGTGATCATGGGAGCGACCGGGATGGCGGTGTCGGTGACCCGGTACAGGTGCCGATTGGCGATCTCCGTCTCGTCCTCCGGGGTGAGATCGCGGTAGTTGCGCACCATCTCGTACTGGGGCCGGGCGATCAGGTTGAAGATGTCTTCCTCCATGTTGGCCGCGGTACACGAGATGGCGTGGACCTTGTCCTCCCGGATCATGCGCGCCAGGGTCAGCCCGATCCGCCCGGTGCTCATGGCCCCGCCCATGGCCACCAGCATCTTCCCGCCGTCGTTGATGTGGCTGTCGTAGGCCTGCGCGGCCTCGAGGGTCTCCCGGGAGTTGAAGTGCCGGAAGTTGTGGTCCATGAACGCGCGCAGGGAGGTCATCGGCTTCTCTCTTGCCCGGGTGGGCGAGTCGGGGGCGGGATGCCCGGGTGGGGAAGGGGGACTGGATGCCCGGAAGGGGAAGGCGGACTGGATGCCCGGGAGGGGCAGTTGGGGACAAGGCGGGCGGCGCCGAGTGTAGTCGAGGCACCGCGGGTCCCGGACGAGCCCCGGAGGGCCTAGCACAGAGCTCGGAACTCTTAACGCGATGCTAATGAAACGGTTTTCGGGGCTAACGCCGGATATCCGAACCTGTCATAGCTAGCGGGCCTCTGTGCTCGACCGGCCGCGGGCCTTCTCGGGCTCGGGCTACCCCCACCCACCCCGATGAATCGTCCAGCCGACATATGATCGCTCGCCCGGCGTCAGAGGATCCACGCGGGACGGCAGTGGGAACGGCCCCGGCCGTCCGCGAGCCCGGCCTCCTCGACCAGGACCAGACGCCCTACCTCGATGCCCTGCGCCGGCACGCCGCTCGTGAGACGGTCCGGCTCCATGTTCCGGGCCACAAGGGCGGGGCTGGAGCCGATCCGGCGCTGATCGATGCGTTCGGCGCCGAGATCCTCGCCCTCGACCTCCCTAAGCACATCCGGGGAGTGGACGTCGGGCCGCATCCCACTCCCCTGGCGCTGGCCCAGACCCTCGCCGCCCAGGCCTGGGGCGCCAAGCAGACCCGGTTCCTGACCAACGGGGCGTCCCAGGGCAATCACGCCGCCTGCCTGGCGCTGGCCCAGGTCGGAGGCGAAGTCGTCGTCCAGGGCAACGTGCACTGCAGCATCATCGATGGGCTGATCCTCTCGGGCCTGCGGCCGCGGTTCGCCAACCCGGAGATCGACCCCGAACTCGGCATCGCCCACGCAATCACGCCGGCCGCCCTGCAGCACGCCCTCGACGCCAACCCCGGGGCGATGGCCGCGATGGTGGTGTCTCCGACCTACTACGGCGTGTGCGCCGACCTGGAAGGCCTAGTGGCCGTCGCACATCAGCGCGGAGTCCCGCTGATCGTGGACGAGGCCTGGGGCGCGCACCTGGCGTTCCATCCGCGTCTGCCCCAGGACGCGCTCTCGGCCGGAGCCGACCTTGTCATTTCGAGCACGCACAAGCTCGTCGGAAGCCTCACCCAGTCGGCGATGCTCCACATCGGCGGGAGTGCGCCGCAGTGGCTCGAGGAGTCCGTCGAGCGGGCCCTCCTGATCGTCGAGTCCACCAGCACCAGCGCTCTGCTTCTCGCGTCGCTGGACGCCGCGCGGCGGCAGGCGGCGGTCGCGGGCCAGGACCTGCTGGAGCGGGCCATCGACGAGATGGAGTCGCTGCGGGACGAGATCCGCTCCATCCCCGGCCTGGAAGTGCTCGACGAGCGGCTCTGCGGACGGCCCGGCGTGCACGGCTACGACCAGCTCTCGCTGGCCATCGACGTGACCGGGTCAGGAGCGACGGGCTACGACCTCGACCGAGCGCTCTACTCCGGGGACGCGATCGACCTCGAACTGGTCAACTCCCAGATCCTGGTGGCCCTGTTCGGGATGGCCGAGCCGATTGGAGAGCGCGGGGCCGCCCTGGTCGACGGTCTGCGCCGGGTGTGCGGACAAAGCGACGGCAACGGCCGCGCCGTTGGCTACACGAACGGCAACGGGAACGGCTACTCCAACGGGAACGGCCACCCCAACGGGAACGGCCACCCCAACGGGAACGGCCACCCCAACGGGAGCGGGCATTCCAACGGCAACGGCCACGCTGCCGGCTACGCCAATGGCAACGGGAACGGCAATGGCCACGCAAACGGCAATGGTCACGCCACGGGGCTGGCGTACATGAACGAGAACGGCCACACGAATGGCCACGCCAATGGGAATGGCCACGCCAATGGGAACGGCCACGCCAATGGCCACGCCAACGGCAACGGCCACGCCCCGGGACACGCGCCTGCGCCCGCGGCCGAGCCTCCGGCCGGCAGCAGCGACCGCCAGAGCCTCTCGGTGTGCACCGCGCGGCCATGTCGCGGTCCCTTGGAGATGTCG
>DASZHF010000100.1:0-22140 GCA_035938095.1 Solirubrobacteraceae bacterium | reverse complement strand
AGCGCCGTCCTTCGTGGTACAAGGCCAGCCGCTGGGCCACAGCCTTCGCGTTATCGAGAGTGGAGCTGCCACATCCAAGGGCGCTCAACCCGGCCAGTACCACCGCGAGAGCGGTGACCGCGCTCACTCTCCTGGAGCGGGCTGCCATTAGAGTCTGGTTGTGCGCAAATGGCGTCGTGCATTTGCGTGGGCCGGCTTCGCGCTCCAGGTTGCCCTGGCCGTTGGTCTGGTCGTGTTCGCCCGATGCACGGCAGATGGGGAGCCGGACAGTAACGATTCCGTGAGACGGCGTGTGTCCCAAAACGGCTGATTTCCGGGCGGTTTAGAGAGGCGACGACCGGAATCGAACCGGTGTGAACGGCTTTGCAGGCCGCTGCGTAACCACTCCGCCACGTCGCCCGGCTGGCCCAAGCCTAGCGGCGGGTAAGGCGATCGACAGCGTTAGTCCTCGCGCCCGCGAACGTGACCAGGGCGGTGCAGAGCGGCTTGGAGCTGGTCCCAGGGGAAGTGAGCGAGCGCTCCGTTGCTGTCGGGGAGTTGCCCGCCGAAGATGCCGCTCGGCCCACCGTAGGGGTTGGTGCCCGTCGGGGACGGATCCTCCGCAGCGAAGGCGACGGCGTCACCTCGGTCGCGAACGACCATGCCATAGCGTCACGCGCCGCCCGGCGCAAGCGCCACCAGCACCCCGCGTAGCGCCGGCCCAGCGCCTCGGCCCCTGTCCTAGCGCCCCGTCCGCCGGCCCCGAACCCGGGCGCGCCGCGGTCGTTGGCCACGCAGGCGTGGTAGTTGCGCCGCCCGACCACACGCATCTCCGCCCCTGACTGTCACGTGCTGGGGAGGCGCTGGGCGCTGGTAGCCTTGGCCCGTGCGGGGGCGATTAGCTCAGCTGGGAGAGCGCCGTCTCGACAAGGCGGAGGTCGCTGGTTCGAGCCCAGCATCGCCCACTTAGCGTTCGGCACAGGGACGAACCTCGTATGTCTGTTGTGCAGCCGCCCCGCTTTGCTCCCGAAACAACGCACGTCTCGGGACGCCGATACATCGCCCACGCTGCGGACGGGCTGGTGCTACTGGTGCTCTTCCTGGTGGTGGGCGTGCCGGCCGGGATTGTCTCCTCGGGATTGCTGCTCGCAGTTCTCGTCGTGTGGCTGACCGTCGGCCAGGTGGCTTACTACGTGCTCACTCAGAGGCAATCAGGACGAACGCCCGGCAAGCGCTTGATGGGGATCCGCGTCGTCGACGCCGAAGGTCGAACCCCGGGCACCGCTGCTCTGATTCGGCGCACCGTGCCGCTACTTGTCGAGTACTTCTACGTGATCGCCTGGTTGAGCATGATGACCTCGTCCTACCGGCAGCGCGTCGGTGATCGGTGGGCCGACACCTACGTGATTGCGGATCCGCTGCCCAGCCCCGTCCGGGCTGAGTAGTCGCGCGCACTCAGGGGCTCCGCGAGAACCTGGGGATGCGACCAAGGAAGCGTGCACGCCTGGTGTCGCGGCCTCACGACGTGTCGCGGCCTCACTGGTGTCGCGGCCTCACGACCCGCCGGGGTCAGGGGTCGGCGGGACGGGTGCGCACGAGCTGTCGCGGGAGCGGAACGCGCGCGGCGACGCGGTGCGCGGTGTGGTGGACGATGTGGCGTCGCATGTAGGGCGCGGTCCGGGCGTGGACCTCCTCGATCGACATGGTTCGCGCATGGAGGCGCTCGCGCAACCGGTCGCTCTCGGTGACGCACCCGACCGTGTCGACCAGCGTCTTCTGGCCGCCGTGGACGCGGAAGGCGCCCAGGAAACGCGGCAGCCGAACCATCTTGGCGCCGGCTGCCTGGAATCGCAGCAGGAGGTCCCAGTCCATCGCGAAACGAAAGCTGGTGTCCATGGCACCGCCAGCGGCGTCCCAGATGCGCCGGCGCCAGAACAGCGTTTCCTGGGGAACGTAGTCGGCCAGCGCCAGCACGGCGTCGTCGTGCGGCGGCATGATCCAGGCACCGATCTGCAGGTCGTGGATGTCGACGATGACGCGATGGCCGTAGACCACGTCCACGTCGGGATGGGCGGCGAAGTAGCGGCCCACGTACGCCAGCGCTCCCGGCAGCAGTAGGTCATCGGCGTTCAGGTAGGCCATGATCTCCGCGGTCGTCCGGGCAAACCCACGGTTGATCGCGTCCGCCTGCCCGTCGTCGGGGGCCGATTCCCAGCTGGTCAGCCGGTCCGCGTAACGGTGCAGCACTTCCTGCGTGCCATCTGTGGATCCCCCGTCCTGGACGACGTACTCGAGCGCCGGGTAGCGCTGATCGAGCACGGTGTAGATCGTGCGCTGGAGCAGCTCACCCATCTGGTAGGAGGGCGTCACGACGCAGATCGTCGGGGCCGGATCGGGGGGATCGGCGTTGAAGTAGTGGTTGGGCAGGCGCAGGGGTACCGGCGCGTGATGCCTGAGCAGCCCGAGCCGAGGAGTCGTCCAGTGGTGGAGTCGCGCGCCCACGCTGCGGCGCTGGCGGCGACGGACGTCGACGAACAGCGCGTTCGCCGCCTCCTGGAGGCGGGCGGCCACGGCGTCGAGGGGCTGACCGGCCTGGCCCCGCCCATTGTGGGCGACCTCCGCGAGCGCTTGCCGGCACTCCTCGATCACCGTCGCGAGGTGGTGCTGCTCGGACGGTTTCACCAGGGCGATCCTAATGTCCCGATCCGCCGCCGGCGCCCGTGGCGTCCGAGCCGACTGGCGCCCGACCGGGGCACCTGCGTATGGTTTCGGCGTGGATCTAGCCGGCAAACGGGTACTGGTCACCGGTGGCTCCGGGTTCCTCGGGCGCCCGGTCTGCCGGCGCATCGAGGAGCGCGGCGCGGCCGCGGTGGTGGTCCCGCGCCGCCGCGACTACGACCTCACCACGCCGGATGCAGTGAGACGGCTGCTCGAAGGAGCCCGCCCCGACGTGGTCATCCATCTGGCCGCGGAGGTCGGCGGCATCGGGGCCAACCGCGTCAGCCCGGGCCGCTTCTTCTACGCGAACCTGGCCATGGGGATGAACCTGATCGAGGAGGCGCGCCAGCGCGGAGTCCCGAAATTCGTTCAGGTGGGCACCGTGTGCTCATACCCCAAGCTCACGCCGATCCCCTTCCGCGAGGAGGACCTGTGGCAGGGCTATCCCGAGGAGACCAACGCTCCGTACGGGCTCGCCAAGAAGGCGTTGCTGGTCATGCTGCAGGCCTACCGCCAGCAGTACGGGATGAACGGCGTCTACGTGGTTCCGGTCAATCTCTACGGCCCCGGGGACAACTTCGATCCCGCCACCAGCCACGTCATCCCGGCCCTGATTCGCAAATGCGAGACGGCGCGGGAGCAGGGCTCCCGACGGGTCGTGTGCTGGGGCACCGGCAACGCGACGCGGGAGTTCCTGTATGTGGAGGACTGCGCCGAGGCCATAGTCCTGGCCACCGAGCGCTACGACGGAGCCGAGCCCATCAACCTGGGCTCCGGCCAGGAGATCTCCGTGGCCGACCTCGCGCGCCTGATCGCCGAGGTCACGAGCTTCGACGGGGAGCTGGACTGGGATCCCAGCCACCCCGACGGACAGCCGCGGCGGCTGGCCGATAGTAGCCGCGCGCGCGAGGAGCTCGGCTTCGAGGCGTCGGTCGCCCTGCCCGAGGGACTCCGCCGGACGGTCGCCTGGTATCGCGAGCGAAGCGCCGTACCGTCTGGCGCGGTTGGGTGAGCGGCACGATGACCCAGCTCGCCCCCCGCGAGGACTCCTGGAAGCTGGTATGCGAGTGGACCCAGTCCGACTCCCTGCGCCGGCACATGCTGGCGGTGGAGATCGCCATGCGGGCCTATGCCCGGCGGTTCGGCGAGGACGAGGAGCTGTGGGGCGCCGCCGGGCTCTTGCACGACCTCGACTACGAGCGCCATCCGTCGCTCGAGGACGGCCATCCGCGATATGCGCTGCGCGAGCTCGAGGGGCGTGGGTATCCGCCGGAGCTGGTCCGGGCCGTGGCCTCGCACGCCGACTACCTCGGCGTGACTCGCGAGTCGCGGATGGAGCAGGCGCTGTACGCCGTGGACGAACTGACCGGCTTCGTCCTCGCCGTCGCCTACGTGCGACCCGACGGCCTGCGCGGGATGAGCGCCAAGTCCGTCACCAAGAAGCTCAAGCAGCCCAGCTTCGCCGCGGCGGTCGACCGTGACGAGCTGCGCCGGGGAGCAGAGGAGCTGGGTGTGCCCTTCGACGAGCATCTGACGTTCGTCATCGGTGCGCTCGAGGCCCACGCTGCGGACGTGCTGGGAGCGAATCAGGGCGCGAGCGAGAGCGCGCCGGCGCGGAAGTAGGCGCGGGCGCGCTGCTTGAAGTAGCCGCCGTCGTCGTCGGCGGACAGCGAGCGGTGGGTGTTGCCGTCAATCGGGGGCGGATTCTTGATCCCGTCGTGGTCGGCGTCGCAGGCGCACGTCGTCCCGTCTGCGCCCCCGCCGAACAGCAGTGCCGCGACTCCGGCCCGCACGTAGTCGCTCATGTGGCGCCGGCCCTGGCGACCCAGGAGCCAAGGCACCTGGTCGCTCTCGAAGTGGCCCCAGGTGTCATTCTCAGCGCGCATGATGCGGTTGCCCATCGGGATCTGCCACAGCACCAGCGGCAGGCCGGTCAGGCGGTTGAACTCGGCCAGGTAGGCGCGCTGACGCGCGAAGTCGGTGGCCTGCCAGGCCGAGTTGGGGATGCCGCGGATGAGCTTGTTGAAGTCGGCGTCGCGGTCGGAGAACTCGGCGAACGACACCGGGAACGCTGCCCCGAGCGAACGGTAGAAGCGGGCGCTGCGAGCGGCCAGATCGGACAGCTGCGCCGGCGGCGGCTTGGCCAGGAACGGATCGACGCTCGTGCCCCATGTGCTCAGGTGGTAGCCGAGGAGCGCCCGCGGCGCGTATCGATGGGCCAGTCGCAGGACGGCCTGGGCGAAGCCCGCGGCGGTATTGGGGAGCCCCTGAAGGTCGCCGATCCCCGTTGAGGCCACCGCGGCGGGGACCGTGGCGGCGTCGTCCCCGTGTGACGCCTGCTGGATGTAGCCCCAGAGGTCAGGCTCCACCTGCACCACCGCAGGGGAGCCGGCCGCGTCGATGCGCTGCATGAGCGCGCGGAAATCCTCGTACATGAGCCTCATGGTCGACACGTCGCGCAGGACGGCGAGGTCGTGGCGGTCCTCGGCGTTGCCGCCGAGTCCGGGAGCCGACTGGTTGACCATGTAGTAGGAGAAGACCGGGATCATCCCGGCGCGCGCGGACTCGCGCACGTAGCCGTCGGCGAAGCTGCCACCCGGGTCCCAGGTCTCCCAGCCCTTGCCGGTGTCCACCCCGCCGGCCAGGTACTGGTAGCGGAAGCCCAGGTGGGTCTGCGCACGCAGACCCGCGGCGCCACCCGGCCCATCGGCCAGCCCCAGCTGGAGGGTGCGCGGCCACCAGCCCGGCAGCGCTGCCGGTGCTCGGGCTGGCGCTGCCCCGAGGACAATGAGGGCGCCGAGGCTGGCCAGAGCCCCCCTGGCCCTCATGTGCAAGCGGCCCTCCCCCTGGGAGTCATCGCCGAGAAGTATCCGTCTAGCATCGGTCCGAGCATGGCACCCGCCGCTTCACCATCGTCGCGATGAGCCTGACCGTAAGCCTTCCCGACGGCGCGCCGCTCGAGCTCCCGGACGGGGCGACGGGCGCCGACGCCGCGGCTGCGATCGGCGCCGGGCTCGCGCGGGCGGCGCTCGCCATCGAGGTCGATGGGGAGCTGCGCGACCTGTCGCAGCCGCTGCCCCCGGGCGCTCGCATCTCGATAGTCACCAGCAGGAGCGAGCAGGCGCTCCCCCTGATTCGCCACGACGCGGCCCATGTACTGGCCACGGCGGTGCTGGAGCTCTACCCCGGAGTGAAGATCTCCATCGGCCCGGCCATCGACCAGGGCTTCTATTACGACTTCGAGTTCCCGGACGGCGTGTCGCCGTCCGAGGCCGACCTGCCCGCCATCGAGGAGCGAATGCGCGAGCACATCCGCGCGGCCGAGCCGTTTGTGCGCGAAGACGTCCCGGCGTCGCAGGCGCGCGAGCTCTTCGAGCGGGAGGGCCAGAGCTACAAGGTCGAGCTGATCGACGATCTGGTCCGCGACGAAAGGGTCGACACCGTCTCGCTGTACACCAACGGCCCGTTCACCGATCTGTGCCGCGGTCCGCACGCCCCGACGACGGCAAGCGTCAAGGCGTTCAAGCTTCAGTCGCTGGCCGGCGCGTACTGGCGAGGCGACTCGAACCGGACGATGCTCACCCGCATCTACGGCACCGCATTCCTGGACCGCGCCGACCTCGAGCGCCACCTCGAGCGCCTCGAGCAGGCGAGGGCGCGCGACCACCGCCGGTTGGGCCCTCAGCTGGGACTGTTCTTCTTCTCCGAGCTCTCGCCGGGGTCGGCGTTCTGGCTGCCGGCCGGAACCACCATGTACAACAGCCTGGTCGCGCTCTCGCGCGAGCTGTCAGACGAGCGCGGCTATCGCGAGGTCAAGACCCCGCTGCTTTTCGACTCTGAGCTGTGGAAGCGGTCCGGTCACTGGGACAAGTACCGCGAGCACATGTTCATCACCGAGTCCGAGGACCGCCCGATGGGGATCAAGCCGATGAACTGCCCCGCGCACATTCTGGTCTACGAGTCACACCGACACTCCTATCGCGACCTGCCGGTGCGCTACACCGAGCCGGGCCTGCTGCATCGCAACGAGCCCAGCGGCACGCTGCATGGACTGCTCCGCGTTCGCCACTTCGCGCAGGACGACGGGCACATCTTCTGTACCGAGGAGCAGGTCAAGGGCGAGGTCCTCAACTGCCTGGACTACGGCTTCGCCGTCTACGACATATTCGGGTTGGACGTGCGCCTCGAGCTGTCGACCCGCCCCGACCATCGCATCGGAGACGACGCCATGTGGGATCGCGCCGAGGCCTGGCTGGCGCAGGCGCTCGAGGAGCACGGACTCGACTACGAGGTCCACGAGGGCGACGGAGCCTTCTACGGCCCCAAGATCGACTTTCACATGACCGACTCGCTCGAGCGGTCCTGGCAGCTGGGGACGGTCCAGCTGGACTACGGGATGCCCGAGCGCTTCGAGCTCACGTACACGGGCGCCGACAACGCCGAGCACAGGCCGGTAATGATTCACCGAGCGCTGTTCGGATCGTTCGAGCGCTTCATCGGGATCCTCATCGAACACCTGGCCGGGGAATTTCCGGTGTGGCTGGCGCCGGTTCAGGCGATCGTGCTGCCGATCGCCGACCGCCACGTGCCCGCGGCGTCCGAGGTCCAGGAAAGCCTCCGGTCCGCGCGGGTGCGAGTCGAGCTGGACGACCGCACCGAATCGGTGGGGCGCAAGATTCGCGACGCGGAGCTGCGCAAGGTGCCCTACATGCTCATCGTGGGCGACCGCGAGGCCGAGCACGGGACCGTCTCGCTGCGCGAACACCGAAGCGGCGATGCGGGCGAGGTCCCCGTCGCGGAGCTCGCCGAGCGAATCGCGAAGGAGACCCGCGAGCGGGCCTCGTAGCCGACGGCGGAGACCCCGGGTGGCGCGGTCTGGCGGCCCCCCGGCAGAGAGCCCCTGGTGGCCCCGTCCGGGCGCCCGGCGCAGACCGCGGATTGGCGCGGTCCGGGCGCCCCACGCGGCCCCGGATGGGGCGGTCCGGGCCCCCGGAAGGGCTGCCGAAAATGTTCATGAATGCCTTCTGGCGCGCCGCTATACTCGCCGCGTTGATCCAAAAGGGCCTCCCAGCCAGATCGGCGCGCCTGCCTTCTTGAGGCGCCCGCCCCTCACCTAGTGCCGGTTCCCCGCAGGCTCGACCGGCGCCCTCCGGAACGGGACCCGACTCGGATCAACGAGCGGATTCGCGTCCCCGAGGTTCGCCTGATCGATGAGGAGGGAAACCAGGTTGGCGTCGTGCCCACCGACCAGGCCTTCAGCTACGCGCAGGAGCGCGATCTCGACCTGGTCGAGGTGGCGCCCGAGGCGCGGCCTCCGGTCTGCCGGGTGCTCGACTACTCCAAGTACAAGTACGAGCAGGCGCAGAAGCAGAAGCAGGCGCGCAAGCACCAGCAGCAGATCACCATCCGCGAGATCAAGTTCCGCCCCAAGATCGCCGAACGCGATTACGAGACCAAGAAGGGGCACGTCGAGCGCTTCCTTCGCCACCGCGACAAGGTCAAGATCACGATCATGTTCCGCGGGCGCGAGGTGACCCATCCCGAGCGGGGCACGGCCATCCTCGATCGGCTCGCGGGCGAGCTGTCCGAGCTCGCGGTCATCGAGCAGCATCCGACCCAGGACGGCCGCAACATGACGATGCTGCTGGCCCCCTCGCGCTCGCTCCTAGCGGGCCACCTGGATCAGGCCAAGCCCAACGGGGCAACGCAGCCCGCCGCCGAGGCGACCGCGGACGGCGAGGCCCAGCCCGCCGCGGAGGCGGCCGCCGGCAACGAGGCGAAGCCCGCCGCCGAGGCGACCGCGGACAGCGAGGCCGAGCCCGCCGCCGAGACGACCGCGGACGGCGAGGCCAAGCCCACCGACGAGGCGCCCCCCGACAACGAAGCCAGGTCCACCGACGAGGCGCCCCCACCGGAGGCGGCGCCCGTCAAGGGCACGGCGGCCCGTTCCTAACAGCTCGGCGCCGCGACCAGCGTCAGCGCCGACGTCGATACGACCGCGCCCGCGGAGATCAGGTTCGCCTGGTAGGTGCCGGGCAGCAGTCCCTCCTCGGCGGTCCGGTTCTCGGCCCGGACGTTGATCGCCAGCGGTCCCCGGACAAGGTCGCCCACGTGGTGCTTGAAGGACGCCTGCAGGCCCCCGGGCCCGGTCCAGCTGATGCTGATCCGGGTGCGCAGGGTCGGATGCCCCTGTACGGCGTAGCTCACACCCACCGCGAACGTGGGCTTCTGGACGCAGATCGGAACGCTGGCCCCGGCCGCGACGTCCTGGGTGCTGTCGGCCCCGGCCACGATGGTGTCGGTCACCCAGTGCGCGACCGAGACGCTCAACGGATGAGGGTGATGGCGGGCCGCGGCCGGTGAGGCGCACGCGCCCAGGGCGGCCAGGACGACGGCCGCACCGAGTATGCGACGGGGCGAGAGGCGGGGACGCGGCGACACTCCGCGGTCTTATACCCGACCGGGCGGGCTGCGGGCCCTGTGCGATACTGGCTCCTCCCATGCCGAAGATGAAGACGCATTCGGGGGCGAAGAAGCGCTTCCACAAGACGGGCTCGGGCAAGCTGCGCGGCCGCCACGCCTTCACCAGCCACATCCTGGAGAAGAAGCCCGCCCACCGTAAGCGCCGCCTCGGGAAGCCCGCCTTCATCTCGCCTGACGACGCCCCGCGCGTGCGCAGGTTGCTGAGGACGGGCCCATGACCCGCGTCAAGCGTTCGGTTCACGCCAAGAAGAAGCGCCGCGCCGTTCTCGCCCGCGCGAAGGGGTATCGCGGCGACGCGCACGCTCACTACCGCCACGCCAAGGAAGCGCTCATCAAGGCGGACTCCTACGCCTACCGCGACCGCCGCAACCGCAAGCGCGACTTCCGCCGCCTGTGGATCACCCGCATCAACGCCGCCGCGCGCCAGAACGGCATGAGCTACTCGCAGCTCATCCACGGCCTGGGCCAGGCCGGCATCGAGCTGGACCGCAAGGTGCTGGCCGACATCGCCGTGCGCGACCCCGAGACCTTCCGGCGGTTCACTCAAGCTGCCCGAGAGGCGTCGGCTGCCTGACCCCAGACCGATTGCCGAGCCTCCCGGGCGCCGCTTCCGATCAGGAACGGCGCCCTTTCTATTTTGACCATGAACGACACCACCACCACATCCCCCATCACCTCGCGACACCACCCGGTAATCGCGGCGCTGCGCAGGCTTCACCGCCGCCGCGAGCGCGACCGCACCGGGCGCTTCATCGCCGAGGGCGAGGATCTCCTGGAGGCGGCCGACGCCGCGGGCTGGGTTGCGCTCGAGCGCCTGTGCGCCGCGGGGTCCGGGCTCCCCGGGCGCAGCGTCGCGCCCGACGTCCTGGACTGGGCGTCCACGCTCGGATCGGGGACCCGCGCCGCCGCCATCTACGAACAACGGCATGGGGCGCCCACCGGTCCCCTCTGCGTCTACCTGCACCAGGTCGGCGATCCCGGCAACGTCGGCGCCGTGCTGCGTTCGGCGCTGGCGTTCGGCGCCTCCTCGGTGGCGCTGGGCCCGCGCTGCGCGGACCCGTTCGGACCCAAGGCCGTGCGCGCCAGCATGGGCGCGATCTTCACCGTGGCGGTGGCACAGGCGACGGGCGTGGACGCGCTGCCCGGTCGCAAGGTCGCGCTCGTCCCCGGCGCCGGCCGCGCGCTCGCCGGTCCCGCCTCCGGGCCGACCACGATCCTCCTGGGCGCCGAGCGAACCGGGCTCCCCGACGCGCTACTGAGCGCCGCCGACGAGATCCGCCACATCCCGACCGCGGCCGCCAGCGACTCGCTCAACGTCGCCATGGCGGCGACCGTGGCGCTCTACGAACTCGGACCCGGCCGCGGAACATCCGCCGCGGCGGCTGACCGTAGGATGGCCCGGCCATGACCGCCTCCGTCGAGCGCATCGAAACCCTCCGAGCGGAGGCCGAGCAGGCCATCGCCGCCACCGCCACCAGCGCCGAGCTCGAGCAGCTGCGCGTCACCTTCCTCGGCCGAAAGGCCGAGCTTCCCAATCTCCTGCGCGAGGTGGCCCAGCTGCCCCCCGAGGAGCGCGGAGCGGTGGGGCGGGCGGCCAACGAGGCGCGCCAATCGCTCGAGGCGCTGATCGAGCGGCGCGCCCGCGAGCTCTCGGGCGCCGAGCTCGACGCCAGGCTCGCCGCCGATCGAGTCGACGTGACGCTGCCCCCCGACCCCGCCGCGGTCGTCGGGCGAGCCCACCTGATCACCCGCACCCGGCGCGAGATGGAGGACATCTTCCTGGGCATGGGCTACTCGATCGCCGAGGGGCCCGAGATCGAGACCGTCTACTACAACTTCGACGCGCTCAACCACGACCCCGGACATCCGGCGCGCGCGCTGACCGACACGTTCTACGTGGACGAGGACGTGGTCCTGCGCACCCACACCTCACCGGTGCAGATCCGGGCCATGGAGGTCCATCCACCTCCCCTGTACGTGATCGTGCTCGGGCGCGTCTACCGCCCCGACGCGGACGCCACGCACACGCCCCAGTTTCACCAGATGGAGGGACTCGCGGTCGACGAGAACATCACGCTGGCCGACCTCAAGGGGACGCTGCTCGCGTTCGCCCGCGCGATCTTCGGCCCCGACCGAGAGGTCCGGCTGCGCCCGCACTTCTTCCCCTTCACCGAACCGAGCGTCGAGGTCGACGTGTCCTGCTTCAACTGCATTGGCGGCATCACCGCCGACGGCGAGCGCTGCCCGCTGTGCAAGGGCAGCTCCTGGATCGAGATCCTCGGCGCGGGCATGGTCGACCCCAACGTCTTCGAGTACGTGCGCGAGTCCGGCTATGACCCCGAGCGCGTGCAGGGCTTCGCCTTCGGCGTCGGCATCGAGCGCGTCGCGATGCTCAAGCACGGCATTCCCGACCTGCGGCTGTTCTTCGAGAACGACGTGCGCTTCCTGGAGCAGTTCTAGATGCGACTGCCGCGCTTCTGGTTGCACGATTACTGCCGCCCCGAGCTCGACACTCCCACGCTGGCCGAACGCCTGGACCTCAGCGGCACCAAGGTGGAGCGGGTGACCCGCTACGGCGTGGACGAGATCGGGCGCTTCGTGGTCGGCCGGGTGCTGGAGGCCGAGCCTCACCCCGACGCGGACCGCCTGCGCGTGTGTCGCGTCGAGGTGGGGGACGGCGAGCCGGTGCGCATCGTGTGCGGAGCGCCCAACGTCGCCGCCGGCCAATCGGTGGCCGTCGCCCGCCCGGGCGCGGTGCTGCCCGACGGTCGCCGCCTCGAAGCGGTCGCCCTGCGCGGCATCGTGTCCGAGGGGATGATCCTGGCCGAGGACGAGCTCGGCGTCGGCTCCGACCACGACGGCATCCTGGTGCTCGACGACGGTCTCGCACCGGGCACCCCGCTGACCGAGGCCCTGCCCATCGCGACCGACGTGCTGGAGCTCGAGATCACGCCCAACCGGCCCGACTGCCTGGGGGTCTTCGGGGTGGCGCGCGAGGTGCACGCCGTCACCCGCGCTTCGCTGCGCGACGCTCCCTGGAAAGAGGATCCGGGCTCTTTCGAGCCCGAGGTGGCCGGCGCTCGCGTCACCGTCGAGGTCCCGGAGCTCTGTCCGCGCTTCACCGCGCGCGTCTTCCAGGACGTCCGGCTCGGGCCGTCGCCGCTGTGGCTGAAGGCCCGCCTGACGGCGGCCGGCCAGCGTCCGATCTCGAACGTCGTCGACATCACCAACTTCGTGATGCTCCTCACGGGCCAGCCGCTGCACGCGTTCGACCTCGACCGCGTGGCCGGCGGGCAGCTGATCGTGCGGCGCGCCCGCGACGGAGAGGAGATGGACACGCTGGACGGTGTCCGCCGCCGGCTGGACTCCGACGTGGTGATCATCTGCGACGAGGCGGGGCCGACCTCGATCGCCGGGATCATGGGCGGCGCGCGCTCGGAGGTCTCGGACTCCACCACGCGCGTGTTGCTGGAGGTCGCGACCTGGGTGGGTCCCAACATTCAGCGCACGTCGACGCGCCTGGGGCTGCGCAGCGAGGCCTCGGCGCGCTTCGAGAAGGGCCTATCGCCGGGGTCGACGCTGGAGGCCCAGGCGGTTGCGAGCCGCCTGATGATCGAGTGCTGCGAAGCGCGGCTGGCTCCGGGCACGATCGACATCGGCGGGCCCGGACCCGATCCCGGCCCGATCCGTCTGCGCGAGGCGCGCGTCGAGCGCCTGCTCGGCGCTCCCGTGAGCCGCGAGCGCAGCGCCGAGATCCTGCGCTCGCTCGAGTTCGAGGTCTCCGATGCGCCCGACGGGCTCGACGTGCTCGTTCCGCACTTCCGCCGCGCCGACGTGACCCGCGAGGTCGACCTGATCGAGGAGGTCGCGCGCATCGACGGGATGGACAAGCTGCCGTCCACGCTCCCCGCCCGGCGCGAGGCGGTGGGACGACTGTCGCCCACCCAGAGCCTGCGCCGCACCGTCGAGGACGCCCTCTCCGGACGCGGCCTGCACGAGGTGATGGGTTGGAGCTTCACCGACCGCGGCCTGGCGGACCGGCTCAGGCTGCCCGCCGACGATCGCCGCCGCCGCGCCATCTCCTTGATCAACCCCATGTCCGAGGAACAGTCCCTCATGCGCACCACCCTGCTGGGGTCGCTGCTCGATCAGGTGCGCCACAATCGCGCCCGGGGGGCGCAGGACCTGTCGCTGTTCGAGCTCGGCGCCGTGTACCTGGAGCGCGAGGCGGGCGTCCGCGGCTCGGGCTCGAGCGGCCCGACCCCGGTCGAGGAGCGCCCGACCCCGGTCGAGGAGCCGCTTCACCTCGGCGTCGTTCTCAGCGGGCGTGTGCGCCCGCCCACCTGGCGCTCGCCCGAGCCTCCCGGCGTCGACTTCTTCGCGGCCAAGAGCGTGCTCGCCGCGTTCCTCGACACGCTGCGCGTACCGTGGACGGTCGAGGCTGAGAGCGAGCCGTTCCTGCACCCGGGGCGCAGCGCGGCGGTCCTGGTGGCGGGCGAGCGCGCCGGCTGGCTGGGCGAGGTCCACCCGCTCGTGGCGGCCGAATGGGACCTCGAGGCGGTGGCGGGCTTCGAGATCGACCTGGACCGGGTGTTCGCCGCGGTCCCGGGCGACGCCCGCTACCGGGACCTCGTGACGTTCCCGGCCGTGCGCGAGGACCTCGCCGTGGTGGTGGACGCCGAGGTTCCCGCCGCCCGCGTGGTCGACGTGGTGCGCTCGGCGGGGGGACCTACCCTGGCTTCCGTGGAAGTGTTCGACGTCTACCGCGGAGAGCAGGCGGGCGAGGGCAAGGTGTCGCTGGCGCTGCACCTCGAGTTCCGCGCGCCCGACCGCACCCTGACCGACGAAGAGGTCGCCCGCCAGCGCGAGGAGATCTCGCGCGCGCTGACCGACGAGGTGGGGGGGACCCTGCGTGCCTAGCGTGCTCGTGGCTGGGGCGTCTGGCTACACCGGGGCGTTGGCCGCCCAGCTGATCTGGCGCCACCCCGATTTCGAGCTGGCGACGGTGACCTCGCGCAGCGACGTGGGGCGGCGCCTGGACGAGCTCTATCCCCACTATCGCGTCCCGCTGACCCTGGAGGAGCTGGATCTCGACCGCCACTCCCGGGTGGACGCGGCGATCGTCGCCTATCCCCACGGGACGTCGGCGCCCGTGGTGGCCAGCCTGCGTGAGGGAGGCGTGCGAGTGGTGGACCTGAGCGCCGACTTCCGGCTCCGCGACCGGTCGGCGTACGAGCGCTGGTACGGCGAGCACGGCGCCCCGGAGCTGCTCGCCGATGCGGTCTACGGGCTGCCCGAGCTCTATCGCGAGCGCCTTAGGGACGCGGACCTGGTCGCCAATCCCGGCTGCTATCCGACCGCCACCCTGCTCGCGCTCGCGCCGCTCGCCGCCGCCGGCCTCATCGCCGACGCCGTCGTCGACGCCAAGTCGGGCGTCTCCGGGGCGGGGCGCGCGCCCACCGAGACCACGCACTTCGTGTCGGCGGATGAGAACGTCACCCCGTACGGCGTCGGCGGCCACCGTCACATCGCCGAGATCGAGCAGGAGCTCGCCGCGCTGGGCGCCGACGTCGCCCCGGCGTTCACGCCGCACCTCCTGCCCCTGGACCAGGGCGAGCTCGTCAGCTGCTACGTGACCGTTACCGAGCCCCTCGACGGCCCGCCCCTGGCGGCGCTGTACGACGAGTACTTCGCCGGCGAGCCGTTCATAGAGCTCGTCTCGCGCCCGCCTGGCGTGCGCGACGTGCGCGACACGAACATCTGCCGCATCGCCCATCATGCCGACGCTCGCACGGGCAAGGTCCTGGTGTTCGCCGCGATCGACAACCTGTGGAAGGGGGCCGCCTCCCAGGCGGTCCAGAACCTCAACCTCATGTTCGGCCTCCCCGAGACCGCGGGGATCTCGTGAGCGCTGCGTCCCGAACGGTCCGCGCCCGGTGCCGCTCGTGAGCGCGGTACACCCGACCCAGTTCTTCTCCTCGCGCTGGGTGTCGCCGGCCGAGCACGTCCGCGAGCTTGCGGGCGGACTGCCCGCGGGGTTTCGGGCCGCCGGCGTCGCGTGCGGCATCAAGCCCTCCGGCCATCGCGACCTCGGGCTGCTCGTATGCGACTCCGCCGCGACGAGCGCCGCCCGCTTCACCGTCTCGGGCGTGCTGGCCGCGCCGGTGCTCGTCTGCCAGGAGCGTTGCCGGCTCGACGCGCTCAGGGCGGTGGTCGCCAACTCCGGTAACGCCAACGCGGCCACCGGGAAGCGCGGACTCGACGAGGCGGCCCGCACCCAGGGCGCGGCGGCGATCGTCGCCGGGGTGCCCGAGGACCAGGTCGCCGTCGCCTCGACCGGCGTCATAGGCGTCCAGCTCCCGGGCGACCGGGTGGTGGCGGGGCTGCGCGAGGCGAGCTACCAGCTGCGCGCCGACGGAGACGCCGACTTCGCGGAGGCGATCATGACCACCGATGCGTTCGCCAAGCGCGCCACGCTCGAGGTCGAGCTCGAAGCGGGAACGGTGCGCCTCGCCGGCCAGGCCAAGGGAGCGGGGATGATCTCGCCGACTCTGGCCACGCTGCTGTGCTTCGTGCAGACCGACGCGGCGCTCGAGCCCGCCACCGCCGAGCTGCTGCTCGGCGTGTGCGTGAAGCGCTCCTTCGAGCGCATCTCCGTCGACGGCCAGCTGTCCACCAACGACACCGTGATCCTCATGTGCTCGGGGTCAAGCGGCGTCGCGGTCGCACCCGAGTCCGGCGACGAGGTGCGCCTGGGCGAGGCGCTCGACGCGCTCCTGCGCCAGCTCGCGCTCATGTGCGTGCGCGACGGCGAGGGCGCCGCCCGGGTGGGGCGCGTCGTGGTGTACGGCGGCGACCCCGGGGCGGTCGAGGCCAGCGCCCGCGCGGTCGCCAACTCCCCGCTGGTCAAGGCCGCGCTCCACGGCGCCGACCCCAACTGGGGGCGCATCGCCCAGGCCGTCGGCATGGCGATGCCCGGGACTGCCCCGCTGCCGCTCGACATCGCCATCGAGGGGGTGACGGTCTGCTCGGCCGGCCAGGCCGTCGACTTCGACCTCGACGCCCTCGGTCAGGCGGTCCGCCGCGAGGAGGTCGAGTACGTCGTCGGGCTTCCGGGCTCCGGGGCCGAGACCGAGGTGTTCTTCTCCGACCTCTCGCATGAATACGTGACCATCAACGCGGAGTACACGACATGAGCTCCCACCTCGATCCCCCCACGCTTCCCGAGTCGCTCGGCCCGGCGGCGGGCGAGCGCGGCGCGGCCGACATCGGCACGCTGCTCCAGGCGCTGCCCTACATCCGCCAGTTCCACGGCCGGACGATAGTGATCAAGTACGGGGGCGCCGCGATGACCGATCCCGCGCTGCGAGAGGAGTTTGCCCGCGACGTGGTGCTGCTCAAGTACGTGGGGATGAATCCGATCGTCGTGCACGGCGGCGGCCCCGACATCACGGCCTACATGGACCGGCTCGGGCTCCCGGTGGAGTTCGTCGACGGCCTGCGGGTGTCCAACCCCGACACCGTCGAGGTGGCCAAGATGGTCCTCGTGGGCAAGGTCAACAAGGACATCGTCCTGCGCCTGAACCGCCACGGGCAGCGCGCGGTGGGCCTGTGTGGCGACGACGGCGCGCTCTTTCGAGTGGCGCGCAAGACGGCGGCCGGGGGGAAGGACATCGGCTTCGTCGGGCGCATCGAGCGTGTCGACGTCGACGTGATCAACCACGTCGCCCAGGACTACATCCCCGTCGTGGCGTCGGTCGGGGCCGATGCCGACGGGCAGTCCTACAACGTCAACGCGGACGAGGCGGCGGGAGCGGTGGCCCGCGCCCTGCGTGCGTACAAGGTGCTCTTCCTGACCGACGTGCGCGGGTGGTTGCGCGATCCGTCGGACCCCGACAGCGTGATCTCCGAGACCACCGCCGACGAGGTGCAGGCCGCGCTCGACGGCGTGGCGGGAGGTATGCGACCCAAGCTCGCGGCCTGCGTCGAGGCCATTCACGGCGGCGTGAGCAATGCCCACATCGTCGACGGTCGCGTCCCGCACTCGGTCCTGCTCGAGCTGTTCACCGACGCCGGGATCGGCACGAAGGTCGGAGCGGCGCGGTGAGCGTGGCCGAGCTCCAGGCGCTCGAACGCGAGCACGTCATCCCGACCTATGCGCGCGCGCCCGTGGAGTTCGTGCGCGGCCGGGGCGCCCGGCTGTGGGACGACGAGGGCATCGAGTACCTCGACTTCTTCTCCGGCGTCGGCGTGACCAACGCCGGGCACTGCCACCCCGCCGTCGTCGATGCGATCCAGCGCCAGGCCGAGCGCCTCATCCACGCCTCGAACCTCTACTACACCGAGCCGGCGATGCGTCTGGCCCGCCGCCTGTCCGAGAGCTCGCTCGGCGGCAAGGTGTTCTTCACGAACTCGGGCGCCGAGGCCAACGAGGCGGCCATAAAGCTTGCTCGAAAGGCGGCGCCGGCCGGGGCGGTGGTGGTCGTCTACGGCGCCTTCCACGGCCGCACCTACGGGGCGCTGTCGGCCACGCCGCAGGAGTCCAAGCAGGCGCCGTTTGCGCCCCTCGTGCCCGGCTTCGTCGCGGTCGCGCCCGAGCCCGGCGCGCTGCGCGAGGCGGTGGGGGAGGGGACCGCGGCCGTGCTGCTCGAGCCGATCCAGGGCGAGTCCGGCGTCCACGTGCTCTCCGATGACGCGCTGCGCGCGGCCCGAGAGGTGTGCGACGCGACCGGGGCAGCGCTGATCTTCGACGAGGTCCAGACCGGCATGGGGCGCACGGGAACCCTGTGGGCGTACGAGAGCACCGGCGTTCTCCCCGACGCCATCACCGTGGCCAAGGCGCTGGGCGGGGGGCTGCCTATCGGGGCACTGGTCACCGGTCCCCGGCTCGCCGACGTCCTCGAGCCCGGCGACCACGGGTCGACGTTCGCCGGAGGGCCCGTCGTCGCGGCCGCCGCCCTCGCTGCCCTGGACGTGATCTCCGACCCCCGGCTGTTGGAGCGGGTGCGGAGCCTCGGCGAACGCCTGGCCCACGGACTGGGCGAGCTGCCCCACGTGGTCTCGGTGCGCGGGCGCGGGCTCATGCTCGCCGCGGAGATCGACGTCGACGCCCGCGATGTCGTTGCGCGCGCACTGCTCGAGCAGCGCCTGGTGATAAACGCGCCCGCCCCGGGCACCGTGCGCCTTCTGCCCCCTCTGATCATCAGCCAGGAGGAGCTGGACGAGGGGGTCGGTCGGTTGCGCAGAGTGTTGGCGACCGTGTAGCCGCTCATCGCACGACGCCGAAACGCAGATCGCTGGCCGCGGGTCGGGCTCGGGGGCCCCGAGTAGGCTTCTCCGCCTCATGGCCGAGCGCCCCGCCGCCACCACCACCCCCCGCACCGCCTCCTACGAGGCCGCCCCCGAGGACGTCCACCGCGTGCTGCTCCTCTACTCCGGGGGTCTGGACACGAGCGTGATGCTCAAGTGGATCCAGGACTCCTACCAGGCCGAGGTTGTCGCGCTCACGGTCGATCTCGGGCAGCCGGGCGAGGACTGGGAGGTCGTCCGGGGCAAGGCGCTCCAACTGGGCGCGTTGGAGGCCCGCGTTGTCGATGCTCGCGACGAGTTCGCGCGCGAGTACGTCGTCCCCGCGATCAAGGCCAACGCCCTGTACGGAGGCGGCTACCCGCTGTTCACCGCGCTGGGTCGTCCCCTGATCGCCAAGCTGGCGGTCGAGCACGCGCGCGCGACGGGCTGCGACACGATCGCGCACGGCTGCACGGGCAAGGGCAACGACCAGGTCCGCATCGAGGCGACGGTGGCCACGCTGGCTCCCGAGCTCAAGGTGATCGCACCGGTCCGCAGCTGGCAGATGGGCCGCGAGGAGGAGATCGCCTACGCCCGCGAGCACGGCATTCCGGTCAAGGGGGGCACCGAGGTCGCGCCCTACTCGATCGACGACAACCTCTGGGGCCGGTCGTCCGAGGGGCGCTGGATCGAGGAGCTCGACCATCCGCCCGAGGACGACGTCTTCGCGCTCGTCACGCGTCCCGAAGACGCGCCCGACCAGCCCGAGACGGTGACGGTGGGCTTCGAGCGCGGGGTGCCGGTCGAGCTCAACGGCGAGCGGTTGCGCCTGGTCGAGCTGATCGAGCGGGCGGCCGAGCTCGGCAGCCGCCACGGCGTGGGCATCGTCGATCACATCGAGGACCGGATCGTCGGCCTGAAGGTGCGCGACATCTACGAGGCGCCGGCCGCGGGGATCATCCTGCCGGCCCACGCCGACCTCGAGAAGCTGGTGTGCACCATCCACCAGAATCAGTTCAAGCCCCAGCTCGACCGTCAGTGGGCGTACCTCGTGTACGCGGGCCTGTGGTGGGAGCCGCTGCGGGCGGACCTCGACGCGTACATGGACCACGTTTCCGAGCAGGTCACCGGGACCATCGGGCTCAAGCTCTACAAGGGCCACGTGCGCGTGATCACGCGTGAGTCTCCCAACGCGGTCTATGACGCCGCGCTGGCCACCTTCGAGGAGTCGGGGGGGCTGTTCTCGCAAGCCGCCTCGCCGGGCTTCATCGAGCTGTGGTCGCTGCAATCGCGCATGGCCTATCGGCTGCGCCAGAGGTCCCGCGGCTAGGATCTCGATCGTGAACGGGTACGAGGTCCTGGGTCGCGTGGTGTGGCGGGTCGCCAAGTGGTACTTACGCCGGACCTACGGCCACCTGATCCCCTCCCGCCGGGTGGCGGCGGCCATCCTGGTCGTGCTCGGGGTGGTCGCGGTCGGCCTGGCCGGGCGCCACTCCTCCTCGACCTAGCCGGCGCCGCAGCCTAAGCCGACCGTCAGCCGGCCCGCCCGGCCCCGCCGCCCCCGCCGGCCGGCTCGCCGGCCCCGCTCGGCCCGCCGCCCCGCGCCCGCTGGCGTCCGCCGCGCGCCCTAGCCTGCAGCGCGACTAGCTCCGGCGGGCCGCGGAAAGCTCCTCGCTGGCAGCCGGAGTCGTAGTCTCGGCAGTGTTCCCGAACTCTGAGAGACAGTCCATGCCAACTGCGCCCGAGATCGAGCGCGTCGAATGGCGCTCGTCTTCGGCGGGCGAGCTGTGGGTCGAGGTCCACGGCCGCTGGCCCGGTCGCCCGCAGGACGAGACGCTGGTGCTGCTGGTCGGGGAGGGATCGCAGCCGATCGCCTTCCGAGTCCGGCGCGTTCGCTGGGGGGTGGAGGCGGAGGTCTCCGCGCGGGCGGAGGGGCCGGCCTCCGAGGCCTCCGGCGGTGACCAGTTTCGGGCCGGCTTCGCGATTCCCGTCCACCTGAGGCGGGACCTCGGAACTCGCCTCGCCCTGCGCGTCGGCCAGCATGAGATCGCGCTGCCCGTGGCTCGCGCCGCCCGCCTCGCGGTCGAGGCCACATCTCCGCCGAACGTGGTGGATCCAGCCGTGCTGGCGGAGCGGCGCGCCCGTCGCGCGGAGCTCGGCGAGGAGACGCTGGCCCGCCAGGCGGCCCGGGCCGAGGCCCAGGTCCAGGACCTGGAAGCGCAGCTCGACCAGCTCGAGCACCAGCTCCAGGACGCCCTGGCCGAACGCGAGCGTCTGAAGCGCGAGCTTTCGGCTCGGGAGCGCGAGCTGCGCGTCGTGCGCCAGCGCGAGTACTCAGAGCAGCAGCTGCGCGTTGAGGCCGAGGAACAGCGCGTGCGCGGCGAGCGGCAGGCGCGCCTGGGTGTCGAGGCATCGCGGCGGGAGCTCTCCGCCGCCGAGGGGCGCATCCGCGAGCTCGAGACGGAGCTCGAGCGCGGCCGGCGCAATGTGGCCGAGTCCGAGCACGCCGCCCAGGGTCCGCTCCAGGACGAGCTGCGGCGGCGCCAGGCCGTCCACGATCACGTGCGGGCGGAGCTGGAGACCATGGGTCAGGAGCTGGCGCGGCTCCAGGCCGACGCCCAGCTCGAGGAGCAGCGCCGGGCGCACGCCGAGGCGCTCGCGGCGGAGCTCGAGCGCACCGTCTCTGTGTTGCGCGACCAGCTGGAGGTCCGCGAGCGGGCGCTGACGGAAGCCGAGCAGATGGTGGCGGCGCTGCGCGGCCAGACCGCGGAACTGATGCGCACGCTCGAGGGCGAGCGCCGGGATCACCTCGATGCCGAGCGCGAGCTGCGGACTCAGCTCGAGGCCCAGGCGGCGGCCGTGCAGTCGACCACGGCCGAGCTGCGCGACGAGCTGGCCCGGGCCACGCAGGAGTCGCACGAACGCGAGCGCCGAGAGGCAGAGCTGCTGGAGCTGCTCGCCGAATTCGTGGAGACGGCCACGACGCTGCGCGAGACGTTCGAGCGCGAGATGGCGCAGGTCCGCGAGGAGCTCGAGGCGCGCCTCGCCGCCGAGCGCGACGGTTACACCCAACAGCTATCCGAGTTCGAGGACCGAGTGTGGCGGTTGCGGGGGCAGCTCGAAGACGCGGCCGCCCTCTCGGAGGAGCTCGAGCTGCGCAGCCGCACCGAAGCGCAGGCTCGGGAGGCGCTGGCCGACGCCCATGCCGAGCTCCGGCGTCTACAGCATTCCGAGACGCGGGCCCGGACCGAACTGGCCCAGCTTCGAGCCGAGCTGGCCGCCGGAACATCGACGGCCGAGCGAACATCGACCGGAGCAGGCGCGCCACCTCGAGAACCCGCCCCCGGCGAGCTCGAGTTGGAGGGTGCGGCCTCCGTGCCGGCTCGGAGCGAGCCGCCTCCCGCGGAAGCGATCCCAGACGAGACGACCGTGAGCGACCGCACGGTCGAGGAGGCTCCGCGGCGCGGGACCGGGGAGGCTCCGCGGCGCGGGACCGGGGAGGCTCCGCGGCGCGGGACCGGGGAGGCTCCGCGGCGCGGGACCGGGGAGGAGCGCCGGGTCCGGGCGGCCGACCTCACCGACGCCTTCCGGCGGCTACGCGAGCGGGCGGCCGAAGGCACTCGCGAGTTCCCGCCCCCCGACGCTCCATCCTGGATGCCCCAGGCCCCGCGC
>DASZHF010000099.1:0-14108 GCA_035938095.1 Solirubrobacteraceae bacterium | reverse complement strand
ATCGGAGAGATTGCCGAGCGAGCGCGCGTGCGCAAGGGGGACGTCGCCGTCCGGCACGTCATGAGCGCGACCCTCGCCTGCGACCACCGCATCCTCTACGGCGCGGACGCGGCCCGCTTTCTGGGACGCATCCGAGAGCTGCTCGAGCAGCCGCTGGCGCTGGCTCTGTAGCGCCGCTGGCGCTAGTGCCCGACCGGGGGCGGCAGGTGGTCGACGATGCCGCCGGCCGTCTTACCGGCGCCGCTGACCACGTTGCCCGCGGCGTTGCCGGCCTGGCTGACCGCGTTGCCGGCCGGGGGGCTGACCTTGCCGACGGTGTTGCCCAGCGAGCTCGTCGTGTTCTGGACGGCGCCGCCCGCGCCGTTGCCCGTGTCGCGGACCGTGTTGCCCAACCGACTGCCACCGCCGGATTGCGAGGGACCGGGCCCGCCGCCGCCTCCACCGGCCGAGGCAAGCGGACGGCCGGCGACCGGGCCGCCCACGCCGGTGCCACCCCGCTCGTGCACGCCGCCGGCGCCACCACCGCCACCACCGCCGCCACCGCCGGGGCCGGCACCGGCACCCGGCACGACCAGCGGCGCCGGCGCGGGCGCGGCGGCTGCGCCGCCGCCGCCGGCGGTGGGTGTCAGGCGTGAGGAGAGCCTGAGCTGGGGGAAGGAGTTCGGCGGGTCGACGCCGGGCCAGCCGTGGAAGGCCACCACCGTTGAGACCACGAGTACGGCGCACGTGGCCGCCGCGATAAGGGAGCCACTGGCCCCGAGTGCGCCCAGGAGTCCGCGAGTCGCCCGCATAGGAAACGAATCGGCAATCCTCCCGCCGGGCTTGAGCCCGTAGCCAGGCCGGTACCTTAGCGCTCCGCAGCGCCCAGGACCAGCGTTTCGGGCGCTTTTGACAATCTGTCAACCCCTCGGCGCCGCCGTCAACCCCCTCGGCGCCGCCATCAACCCCCTCGGCGCCGCCGTCAACCGCCTCGGAGCCGCCGCAACTCGGCGCGCGCCTCGCCCCCGATGCGCTCGTGCAGTGACGGGCCCGGTTTGGCGTAGGGGCGGGCGGGAACCGTGCGCCTGCCGGAACGCAGCCAGTCTCCCCACTTGCGGTCGAACTCGAGCGAGGCCCGGGTCCAGGCGCCCCGGCTTCGCCCGACCGCCCCAATCGACGCGTGGACCGTCCGGATCTGGGTGACCACGGTCTGCTTCCCGAGCGCCTGCGCCTCGAAGCAAATATCCGCGTCGTAACCGTGAAAGTCACGCGCGAACCGCGGGTCGAACCGCAGGTTGCGCGCGGCCCAGGGCGAGAGGATCAGCAGCACGCCGTCCACCATCTCGACCGCCTGGCGGCCGTATGGGCCCGTCCAACCGAGTCGTACCAGCTGGCCGTGTAGGGGCTTGTCGACCCCACCGCTCATCTGCACCCCATCGACCCAGTGATGCCCGCTGAAGCCGGTGAAGCCAACCGCGCCCGCGATCGCGACGGACTCGTTCTCGAACGTTGAGCGAACCTGCGCGGCGAAGTCGGGGTCCTCGATGCGCAAATCCTGGTGGAGCAGCGCGACCGCCTCGAGATCGTCGCGCGCGCTCGCCTGCGCGAGCATCTCGTTGTAGGCCCCGGGTAACGACATGCCCTGGCGCGTCATCACCAGCGCTCCCGGCTCGGCGACGGCGTCGATGCCCGCTTTGGCATACCGAGCGTAGAGATCCTCGCACGTGACTGCCGTGCCGAAGGCGATCAAGGGTTCTTATGATCACACCGTGCCAGGCATCGCGTCGCCCCGACTCGTCTGCGACGAGCCCGACGGGGCTGGACCGCACTTCGTCCACAACGAGCTCCGCGTCGCCGGCTGGGCTTTGGGGGCCGAGCGCGTGACCGTCTCCCTCGGAGCGGTGACTGCCGACGCGAACGTTGGCTTGACCAGTCCCGACGTGCGCGACGAGTTCCCCGACGTCCGAGGCTCGGACCGGGCCCGCTTCGAGGTGGCGCTCCCGACCGCTGGCTGCGCGCCCGGGATGCAGCCGGTCAGCGTGGTCGCGGTGCCCGCGGACGGGCGCGAGCTGCGCGTCGAGCGGGTCGTCGTGCTGCACCCCTACGAGCAGCCGGGCGCGTCCACGGCCGAGTCGGTCCGCGCGGGGCTGACCGCGCTCGAGTTCGATCCGCCGTCGCACTGGGAGACGGGCGATCCCCGCGCGCCGCTTCAGATCACGGGCTGGAGCTATTCCGAGGCGGGGATCGACCGCGTGATCGTCTTCTTCGACGACCGCGCGCAATACGAAGCGTTGTTTCCCTGTGTTCGCCCCGATGTGCGCGCCCATCTCGCGATCCGCGACGCGCTCCTGTCGGGCTTCGCCCTTCCCATCGAGCGCGAGGACTGCCCGGACGGAGAGCACGAGCTGACGATCGTGGCGGTGACGCGCGACGGCCGATCGGCAGGCCGCACGGTGACCTTCACCAGCGGCACTGTCCCTCGGGTCGAGCCCGCGCCCGAGCCCGACTCCGACGAGCCCGCCGGCGCCGAGCCACCGCATGAGGCGCCGGCGCCCGGCGCCCGAGCGCGCGCGCTCGAGAGGCGCGCGCGCTACCGCTGGGCTGCCTCGCTCGCACACGGACGGTCCGTGCTGGACGTCGGCTGCGGGCGTGGGGAGGGAACGGCGATCCTGGCGCTCGCCGGCCCCAAGCGGCTCGTCGGCGTGGACTCCAGCGGTGCGGCGCTCGGCCTGGCCCGAGCGACGCCGCCGCCGGGCACCGAGTTCGTCCTGGGCGACGCGGGCGAGCTCCCGTTCGCCGCGGCCGAATTCGACCTCGTCGTCTGCCTCGAGCCCGGCGACGTCGGCGATCCGGCGCTCGACGAGTTCCGGCGGGTGCTGCGCCCGGGCGGGATTTGCGTGCTGGCTGCGTCTCCGCCGACCGAGCCGTGGCGGCGCTCGGAGCAGACCGGCGACCAGCTCGTCGCCGCGCTGAGCGCGCGCTTCACCCACGTGCAGGTGGCTCGGCAGCACACCTACCTGGCCAGCGCAGTTGGCCGTGTCGAGGCTTGCGCGCTCGCGGACGAGTCCGCCCCGGGCCCGCCGAGCGCCTCGATCGCGATCGCCAGCGACGCGTCGCTGCCCGAGCTTGCGGGCGCCGCCGAGGCCGCCGCCGCGGACGACATGCTCGAGCAGATCGCGCTGCTCGAGCTGCGCGAGACCGTGGCCGAGCGCAACGCGCTGGCTTCGCTGATCGAGCTCAACACGGTGAGCTTCGTCTATCAGTCGCTGCTGCGAACGCTGCACGACACCCGGACCGAACTGAAGGGCGCCGAGCGCGCGCGCCACGACGCCGACGCGCGCGCGGCGACGGCAGAGCAGGGTCGGCTCGACGCGCAGCACTGGCTCGACGCGCAGCAGCGCTCGCTGTCGTGGCGGATCACGTGGCCCCTGCGTGCTGCCAAGCGCGCGGCCAGCGAGAGGCTGCTGGCGCGCTCGAGGCGGTGACAGCCACGGCTATGCTCTGGCGCTCGGTGCGCCAGGCTGGATACTCGAGATGGACGCTGTGACCCCGGACGCCAGGGCCGCGAGCGCCAGGCGCTCGGGTCTGAAGCTTTCGGTGTTGCTCCCGCTAGAGGACGCCCGCGGCGACGCGCTCGCCCATGTGCGCACGTGGGCGGAGGGACAGACGCTCGCCCGCGAGTGCTACCAACTCGTGGTCGCCTCGCCCGGGGGCGACGACGACGGGGAACGCGCGGTCGCCGACGCGCTCGCGGCCCAAGACGTGTTCGTGCGCGCGCCCGGCGCCCATCTCATCGGCCTCTGGGCGGCCGCGGCCGGTCGGGCGGGCGCACCGTGGCTCGTGATGAGCGAGTTGCACTGCCTAGCCGCTCCGACCTGCCTCGAGGCGATCGTCGAGCGGCTCGAGTCCGACCCGGACCTCGACGCGGCGTCGCTCGCTTCGCACCACCTGCGCACGGACCGGCTGTCGCGGCTGGGCGCCCGGTGGGCGGAGACACTCGAGCAAACCTTCTCCGCCCGCGACTGGCGCGAGCTGATACTCCTCGGCAGCGTCATCCGCCGCTCCGCCTACGAGGAGGCCGGCGGGCACGACCCGCGCTTCGGCCTGCTCAGCCTGCCGCTGCTCTCGGCCCGCCTGCACGAAGCCGGAAGACACGTCGACAAGATCCCGGGCGCCGTCGTCTCGCACCTGTTCGAGGAGAGCCTGCGCGAGGCCCGCGGGAAGTGGAGCGAGTACACCCGCGACGAGTGCGACGCGCGAAACGTCCTCGACGAGGTGTTCTGCGAGCGCTACTTCGGGCACTCCGAGCTCTGGGCGAATCGAAGGCGCTTCGACCCAGCGATCGCGCGCCGGGTCTGCCGGACGCTCGCGCTCGAGCTGGGGAATGCGGGTCGCCGGGACGCGCCCTGGCTGGCGCGCGAGCTCACCGCCTACCTGCCCGCGGCATTCGCCGGCGTCGCGCCCACCCGGCTCGCCGCCAGCGCCCGGCGGTTTGTGACCGAGCTCGCCACCGCCCGGCTGCCGCTGCCCGAGAGCTGGGGCTGGGCGGGCTTTCAGCGCTGTCACAGCGAGACCGTGCGCATCGCGCGCCTGGAATGGCTCCGCGACCATCAATGTGACGCTCCGGCCCCGCTCGGTCCCGGAGCCCACACCGCCGAGCACCTCGACCACGACACGCTCCTGTTTGCGCATGGCCTCGAGCGAATCGGGACCCGCGCCTTCCGCTGGACGGAGCCCGTGGCCATGCTGCACATCGCGCCCGGCGCCGTTGAGCGGCCCGTGGTGTCTATCGACACTGGAGGAATCCGGGAGGCGCCGCTGGACTTCGTCACGGCCGCCTACGTCGACGGGCGCCCCCTCGAGCGAGCGGCGATCCGGCAGGACGGCGAGCTCCTCCTCATCGAGCTTCCGCCATGCCGCGCGGACGACCGCCGCCCGCGCGAGCTGATCCTGCACTCACGTCCACTGCGCCTACCCGTCGGGTCCGCGGAGCGCCGCCGTTTGGGACTGCCCGCATTCGCCGTCGAGGTTCGCGCCGGCGAGGGGAGTTCCGCGCTCGGCGCCGCCCCCGGCACTCAGCTGGCTGCGAGCGAACGTCCCGCGCGTGGTGAACACGGGCATCCGCTCGAGACCGTCGGCTGACCCGGCCGGCGCCGCCTCCCCGGCCGACCCCGCCCGCCCCCCGGCCGGCGCCGCCCGCCCCCCGGCTGACCCGGCCGGCGCATTCTGAACGAGCGCTATCGCTCGCCAGGCCATATCTGGAAGGCAACGCACGCCGGGATCGAGGACGGCGAACAGATCGTCGTCGGAGAGCTGACCGCACGGGGACCGGAAGCCGTGGCGGACGGCGTCCGCACGATCGCATTCGCCGTTCACCGACAGCCAGCGCACGCGGCCCGCGTAGTGCGCGCGCAACTCCGCGAACCGGGCGTCCTCGACGGGCGCCACGACGGCGTAGTCGATATACGGATACTCCTGCCCGAGAACGCTGTCGATCGTCCGCTTCAGATCGCGACTCGGCTCGAGCGCCGGCGTGACGATCGACACGCGCCTGGGCTCGGTGACCTGCGCCCGGGGTTCGTGCTCAGCCGCAGCGCCTGTCGCGAATCGGAGCGCCTCGAGCACATGCTCGACCGTTCGCGACCATGAGAAAAGGCTGCTGCGTGCGCGGCCCCGGGCCACCAACTCAGCCCGCAGTTGAGTGTCGGCCAGAACGCGTTCGATCCCCCGCGCGATGCTCGGCGGATCGCGGGGATCGACGATCTCGGCCGCGTCGCCGATTACCTCGGCGTTTCCCGCCACGGAGGAGGCGACCACCGGGATCCCGAGATGGAACGCCTCGAGCGGTGGGATCCCGAACCCCTCGAACAGTGTCGGGAAGACGAGTGCGACCGCTCCGCGCATCACCTCCACCAGGACCGGCTGGGGCAGGTAGCCCAGCAGCCTGACTCGATCGTCGAGGCCCAGGTCGGTGATGTGTGCCCGTACGCGATCGGCGCCGGTCGACGGCTCGCCGGTCAGCACGAGGTCGACGTCCCGCCCGGCGCCCGCCAGCAGCCTCAGCGCCTGTAACAACAGGGGGTGGTTCTTGTGGGAATAGAAATGGGCCGGGTAGACGAGGTATCGCGCCGGCAGACCGAGAGCCCGAACAGCTCCGCGGTGCTCGGGTGAAGCCGGGGTGCGAAACACCGGGTCGGCGTCGCACGGCGTGACAAACACTCGGTCCGGATCGAAGTCGTAAGCGGCGATCACGGCCTCGCGAGCGTGATTTGAAAGTGTCAGCACCGCGGTTGCCGACTGCAGCGTGTCCGCGACGAGCCGCTCGCGCACAACCAGCCCCGGGGCGTCGAAAGTTGCCGGCGCCGCCCTGTGCGCGAGGTCGGCGATCATCGCGACCGAAGGGAGTCCTGGACTGAGCGGGTCAAGGCCGAACTGCGGGCAGAGCAGCACGTCGTAGGCGGATGGATCGAGCTCCTTGGCGATCGATAGACCGCACGCGTGCCAGGGCACCGTCCGGTAAGTCGCGGACGGCGCGAACTCGCGGATGCTGGCGACCGAGACGTCCGGGCAGAAGATCGTCAGCTGGTTTCCGTCGCCGGTTTGATCGCGCGCTATGCCGCCGACCACGGCCCGCACGTAGTTCTCGATGCCGCCAACCATCTCGGGGCGGAAGACTCGGAGGTTGACCGCTATCCGCACGGTCGGGTCGCTCGACTCTGGGGCAGGTCAGAAGAGGTCAATGGGTGAGGCCGAGTGCGAGCACGAGTACGCCAGCGGCCAGCACAAGCGCCGTGCCCGCGTAGTCGTTCGCCACCACACGGGGTAGGTCGGGCCGCGCGCGCCTCAGCACGCGACCCGCCAGGGGGGCGAGCACCCCGACCGCGGCCAGGTTCAGAAAGCCGGCCAGCAGCAGCGCCGCCGCGGGCGACGGGCGACTGCCACTACCCGTCACCGGCAGGAAGTGAAGCGACACGGAATCGAGGACCACGAAGGCAGCGAACGTCGGCCACTGCCAGGCCCCGCGCAAACGCCAGCGAAGTCTTCTCCACCGGGACAGCTCGGCGTCCACCAGCATGACTCAGCGGAGGGTAACCCTCGGGGCCGCGCCTCGAAGCCGGGCTGAGGTGCCCCGGAGCGGTCACGGAGGCGCCCGGACCGCCGACCGAGATGACCACCCGGACGCTCAGGGAAGCGCACCGACTGCCGATTAGGAGGGGATGGAACTGTCCAGGCCCACGAGATCAGCGTCCAGCCGAGCCGTCGTCCTGGGGCTGCTCATCGCGGCGTCAGCGGGCGTCGCCCCGGCGGGCGCGCTTGGCAGCAACCAGCCGGCCGCTGGCTACGCGGCCCCGGCCGCCTCGGACCCGGCGGGCTCGCCCACAGGTCAGCCCCCCGCACCGGACCAGCCGCCCGCCGGCTCTTCCGCCGACCCCTCGACCGCTGACCCCTCGGCCGGTCAAAGCCCCGACTCGGGCTCAGCCGGCGATCCGTCCGCGAACGGCGATTCGGGACTCGACCCTTCCGCCCCTCCCGCGCCGGACCCGGTCGTCTCACCTCCGGACCCGCTCAGCGGCCCCGCTCCCGGCGACGCGCCCGCGGGCCTGCCCGGCTCGGGAACTCTCCCCCCGCCGTTGCCCGATGGGATCACGCTGGCGCTCGGCCGGGCGCATCTGACCCGCAAGGCTCCGCCGGCCATCCGCCAGGCGGTGCAGGCCGCCAACCACCTTCAGAACAAGCCCTACCGCTACGGCGGAGGGCACGCGCACTTCAGCGACTCCGCCTACGACTGCTCGGGGACCGTCTCCTACGTCCTGCACGCCGCGCACCTGCTCCAGTCGCCGCTCGACTCGCGCGGACTGGCCCGCTGGGGCGCCCCCGGCCCCGGACGCTGGATAACGATCTACGCCAACCGCGGGCACGCCTTCATGTTCATCGCCGGGCTCCGACTGGACACCTCCGGGCAAGGGTCGTCCGGTCCGCGCTGGCGTACCGACCAGCGCTCGCTCAAGGCATTCAAGGTCCGCCACCCGCCAGGCCTCTAGCGCTCGCCGCTTCAGGCGACCCTCAGGCGACTGCGCGGCGATCTCCACGCGACCCCGCGGCGATCTCCACGCAACCCCGCGGCGATCTCCACGCGACCCCCGCGGCGACCTCTCGCAACGCACCCGAGACCCCGCAACACCGCGGCGACCTCGGAGCGATCGAGTACCCTCGAAGGGTCGCTGCGATTTTCGGCAAATACCAGTTCGATGGCGTCTCCTAGCCGCAACTCTTCACCGGCCTCTGAGCTCTGGGTGTGCCAGTTGGGGGTGATCGAGTACCGCGCTGCGCTCGCCGTCCAGGAGCGCCTTCGCGCAGCGCGCCAGCGACAAGAGCTCCCCGACGTCCTGCTGATGCTCGAGCACCCTCCCGTGTACACGCGCGGGCGGCGCTCCCAACCCGGGGAGCTCCCCATGGGCGAGGAGTGGTATCGCGCGCAGGGCATCGACGTGGTGGACACCGACCGAGGCGGCAGGATCACGTATCACGGGCCCGGACAGCTCGTCGGCTACCCCATCATGCAAATCGAGGACGTCGTGGCCTATCTGCGCACGATGGAGACGGCGATCATCACCGCGCTGGCCGAGGAAGGCGTCACGTCCGAGGTTCGCGACGGGCTGACCGGGGTGTGGACGGGCTCCCGCAAGATCGCCTCGATCGGCGTGCACGTGTCCCGCGGCGTGACTACTCACGGCTTCGCCGTGAACGTTCAGAACGACCTGCAGCCTTTCGGGTGGATCGTGCCCTGTGGGCTCGAGGGCGTGCAGATGACTTCGGTGATCAAGGAGACCGGCAGCGCCGCCGCATTGCCCTGCTTCAGGCGGCGCATGGCGTGGCGGTTCGCGAGCGCGTTCGCTCGCCGCCAGCGCCTCGTGTCGGCCGCCCGCCTCGGGATCGAGACCGGCGCGCTCGAGCCCGCGCGAACACCCAGCCCCATCCGCCCCAATGCCGTGCCGGCACCGGCCTGACCGAAGCTAGGGTGAAGAACGTGCCCGACGCCAACGCCCCGCCCTCGTCCACGAACGGCTCTCCGGAGCCGGTTGCCCCCGGGGCAGGTGCCTCGGCGGGGGCGCCGCCCAGGCGCGAACACGCAACGCGTTCCCGGGCCAACCCCGGCGGGATGGACGTCCTCCAGGTGCTGGGCGCCGACGTCCGGCCGCTGCGCGAGCGCAAGCCCCCCTGGTTCAAGGTCCCGGCTCCGGGTGGCCCCCGTTACCGGGAGCTGTCGGAGCTGATCTCCAGCGAGAACCTGCACACCGTCTGCCAGGAGGCAGCCTGCCCGAACGTGGGTGAGTGCTGGGAGCGGGGGACGGCGACCTTCATGATGCTGGGCGACACCTGCACGCGGCGGTGCGGATTTTGCAACGTCAAGACCGGCAAGCCGACGTGGAACGATCCGCTCGAGCCCGCCCGGGTAGCGCGCTCGGTGGCGCGCATGGGCCTCCGCCACGCGGTGATCACCTCGGTCGACCGCGACGACCTGCCCGACTACGGCGCGGGCGCATTCGTGGCCGTCATCCGTCAGATCCGCCGGCAAGCGCCTCACTGCCGGGTGGAGGTCCTCACGCCGGACTTCCGCGGGCAGGAGATGCCACTCGCGCGGGTCGTCGCCGAACGGCCGGACGTGTTCAATCACAACGTCGAGGTTGTGCCCCGGCTCTACCCCGTCGCCCGCCGGGGCTCGGACTTCCTGCGCTCCTGCCGGGTGCTCGCGCTGGCCAAGGAGATGGGCGGCGACGAGGTGGTCACCAAGTCGGGGCTGATGGTCGGGCTGGGCGAGAGCATGGACGAGATGCTCGAGGCACTGGGCGTTCTCCGCGAGCATCACGTCGAAGTTCTGACCGTGGGGCAGTACCTGCGTCCGACTGCCCGTCACCTTCCGATCGTGCGCTACTGGCACCCGGACGAGTTCGCGGCCCTCGAGGTCGAGGCGTACCGGCTGGGCTTCCGGCACGTCGCCGCCGGGCCGTTGGTGCGCTCGAGTTACCACGCCGACCAGCACGTGGAGCCTCGCCGGGCGGCCGCCGTCGCTCCCTCGGCCGCCTCGGGCCGGCCTCCGGCCGCCCCCGTCTAACCCGCTCCCGCCCCCGGCCCGCTGAAGCGACCGGTCGTCGGGCGGCAGCCGTAGGCCCGAGCACGCCCCGCTAGAGGCTCCGTCGGCGGGCCGCGCCGACAGGCTGGCGGGTCGCTCGGGGGCAGGCTGGCCGGCCGCGCCGACACGCTGGCGGGTCGCGCCGGCAGGCTGGCGGGTCGCTCGGGGGCAGGCGGTAGCCTCCCCCGTCGCGCCCCGCCGTGCCATCACGCTCGCGTGATCCCGCGCCGCAGTGATCCCGATCAAGGACAACATCCCGACCGATCGCTTCGCCGTGGTGACGGCGACGTTGATCCTGATCAACGTAGTCGTGTACCTCATCTCGATCAGCAGCGGGGGGTCGATCTGGAGCGGACCTGCCCCGGACGTCGTGGTCCACTACGGCGCGATCCCGTTCCGGTTCACGCATTGGGGTCGGGACTGCGGTCTGATCCCCGACCAATTCGGTACAGCGGTCACCATCGGCTGCCAGGGGCTGAACGGGGTTCCCGCTCATTTCCATCACTTCCTCTTGGGCCCGGATGCTCCGACGATCGAGACCGCCTTTACCGCGATGTTCATGCACGGCAGCCTCCTGCACATCGCGGGAAACATGCTCTTCCTGTGGATCTTCGGCAACAACGTCGAAGACTCGATGGGCCGCGTGCGGTTCATCATCTTCTACCTGCTCGGAGGACTGGTGGCGCTGGCCGGACAGATCGCCGTGCAGCCCAACTCGACCGCTCCCACCGTCGGGGCCTCGGGCGCAATCGCCGCCGTACTGGGCGGCTACATCCTGCTCTACCCGCGCGCGCGAGTCCTGACGTTGGTATTCATCATCTTCTTCGTCACCGTCGTCGAACTCCCGGCTCTCGTCGTGCTTGGCATCTGGTTCGTAATCCAGGCGCTCTACGGCGCGGCCGACTTGACCCATCCGACCGGTGGAGGAGGCGGTGTTGCCTACTTCGCCCACATCGGGGGGTTCCTGTTCGGACTGGCGCTCATCCATGTCTTCGCTCAGCGTCGAAAACCCATGACCCCGCGCTACCCGGTGTATTAGGAGCGTGGCGATGCGCTCGGTCATCCTCGCCGTGTCCCTGATCTTCATCGGGGGCTTCGCTGCGCTCACCCTCTATGTGGTCGCTCGCACGGGGGCGGACTTCTTCACCATCCTGTCCCTGCTCGTGCTCGCCGTGCTCGGCTTCGGCGTGATCGGCGCATTCCGGGGGCCGCCGCCCGAATGACCCGCTCGCCGTTCATCAGCACCAGCCGGGAGCGCCGCCAGCAGCGAGAGATGGCTCAGCGCAGACGGCGGCGGCGATCGGGGCTAGCGGCGCTCGCCGTACTCGTCCTCGCGCTGGTCGCCGTGCTCGTGGTCGCCTCGCGCGTCTCCAACGACACCGGCGTGCGGGCCTCCCCTCACCCCGCCCTGCACCACGCACCGCCGGGGCCCCAGGTGACCCAGCTCGCGCCGCTTCCCGCGGCCCCCAGTCCCCAGGCGCCCAAATCAACGCCACTGATCGTCAAGCTGGTCGGCCCCCACAATCTCGTTCACCCCCACTTCAGACGCTCCCCGCGCAGCGGAGTGCTGTTCGATCTCAACAGCGGGCGCGTTCTGTGGCGCCACGCCCCGATCGCTCCGCTCCCGATCGCCAGCCTCACGAAGATGATGACTGCGCTGCTGGTCGTCCGCAGCGCTCCCCCCAGCGCCCAGGTGAGAATCACGAGGCAGGCTCTCGCCTACAAGGGCTCGGCGGTCGGCGTGCTCCCGCGCGGAAAGGAGGTGCGGGTGGAGACGCTGCTCAACGGGCTCATGCTTCCCTCGGGTAACGATGCGGCGATCGCGCTCGCCCAGCACGTGGGCGGCACCGTCTCGCATTTCGTCGCGCGCATGAACGAGACCGCGGCCCGCATGGGGTTACGCTGCACCCACTTCGCCTCGCCCGACGGCTACAACGACGCCGGACGGTCGTGCGCAGCGGATCTGGCCGTGCTCGCGCGCGCCGATCTCGATGAACCCCGGATCGCCAGGATCGCGAGGCGTCGGATCGCGGTGGAGCCCCTGCCGATCAAGGGCGGCAAGGTGTACCTGTTCAACAACAACCCGCTGATCCGCCTCGGCTATCCGGGAGTCGACGGGTTGAAGACCGGCTTCACGCTGGCCGCCGGGCACTGCCTGGTCGCCACGGCCCGCCGGCACGGCGTCTGGCTGGGCGCGGTGCTCCTGAACTCGCCCGACACGGGCAGGCAGGCGCGCCAGTTGCTCGACCAGGGATTTCGGATCGAGTAGCGTTCTCGGCCCGGACCCTTGGCCGCGCTCCGGGGCGCGCCGGGCTCGGGTCCGAACTCGACCCCACCATGGACCTCAACGACACCCCCGAGCAGGCCTCCTATCGGGCCAAGGTGCGAGCGTGGTTGGAGGAGCACAGATCCGAGGCTCCGGTCCTCCGGGGCCCGGGCGCGCTGCGCGACGAGAACGAGATCGTGGCCGCGCGCCGTGCCTGGCAGGGCCGGCTGGCCGAGGCCGGGCTGGCGGGCGTGACGTGGCCCCGGGAGTACGGGGGTCAGGGGCTCGGGCCCATCGAGCAGCTGATCGTGGGTCAGGAGATTGGCCGCGCGGGGGTCCCGGGGATCCTCGACGCGATCGGAGTCGGGATGCTCGGTCCCACCATCATCGCCCACGGCACCGAGGAGCAGAAGGCGCGCTACCTGGGACCGATGCTCCACGGAGACGAGGTCTGGTGCCAGCTGTTCTCGGAACCGGCGGCCGGCTCTGACCTGGCGGGCATCCAGGCCCGGGCCCGAGCCCAGGACGATGGCAGCTGGCGGCTGTCGGGGCAGAAGGTCTGGACTACGAACGCTCAGTTCGCCTCGTTCGGGCTGCTGCTGGCCCGGACCGATCCAGACGTGCCCAAGCACAACGGGCTGACGATGTTCATCGTGCCCATGGACGCACCCGGCGTCACCGTGCGGGGCCTCCGCCAGATCTCGGGCGAGGCCGAGTTCAACGAGGTGTTCTTCGACGACGTCGCGCTGCCCGCTGAAGCGGTCGTGGGTCCCGTCGGGGGCGGGTGGGGTACGGCCCTGACGACCCTGATGTTCGAGCGGGTGACGATCGGCCTGGGGAGCGAGGGCCTGGGGTACCGGGCGGATCGCTTCGCCAGTGCGATCGCCGCGGACGAGACCGCGCGGCGCGATCCGGAGGTGCGCCGGCGCCTGGGCGAGCTGGCGAGCGAGTTCATCTCGGTGCGCTTCACCGGTTACCGCACCCTCAGCGCCTTGCAGCGCGGGCAGATCCCCGGTCCCGAGGCCGCGCTGGCCAAGGTGACGATGGTCAACGCCGCCATCGCGGCCGGCGACCTGATCGCGGAGACGCTCGGACCGGACGCCCTGGGCGACGGGGAGTGGAGCTACATGATCTCCTTCCTACCCGGCCTGAAGTCGGCCGGAGGCACCGAGGAGATCCTGCGCAACACGGTGGGCGAGCGCGTGCTCGGCCTGCCCCCCGAACCGCGCTTGGACAAGGGAATCCCGTTCTCCGAACTTCGCTCCCGAGAGCGCGATGGAGCAGGCGGGAACGGGTCACGGGTGTCGGGGGAGAAGCCGGCGTCCGAGGCCACCGCGTGAACCTCGCGCTCTCCGACGAGCAGGTCCTGCTCCGCGAGGCCGCCCGGGACGCGCTCTCGCGCGTGGACACGGTACCGGCCGCTCGGATGGCGCTCGAGGGGGAGGGGTTGCCCGACCTGTGGCCGACGGCTCGGGAGGCGGGGTGGGCCGGGCTGCTCATCGGCGAGCAGAGCGGAGGCGCCGGGCTGGGCGCCTTCGACGCCATGCTGGTGATGGGCGAATGCGGGCGCGTGCTCGCCTCGGTCGCCCTCCTCGGCCACCTCCCCGCCAGCGCGCTGCTCGACGCTGGCGCTGGACCCGGTCTGCCCGAGCTCGCCAGTGGGGAGCGCCGGGCCGCGTACCTGCCTGCGCGGCCGCCGGGCGACCTCGGGGGCGAGTGGACGGTCGACGC
>DASZHF010000098.1:0-18947 GCA_035938095.1 Solirubrobacteraceae bacterium | reverse complement strand
GCGTGGTGCGACTGCTGCTCCCGGACGCGTTACGCCGCTGGGAGCTCCTGTGGGTGCTGCCGGTGGGGGCGTGCACCAGCGGTCTGGCCCTCAGCGTGCTTGGCTTTCTGGGAGTTCCGTTCAAGGTCAACCTGGCGCTGGTGCTCTTCGCGGGACTGGCGGTGACCGCGTGGGCGGTGCGGCGTCGCGGGTTCGGCCGGCGCCCTCCTCTGGAGGTCCTGGGCTCCGGCTACCTCGCGGCGCTCATCGTCGCGATCTGCATCGTGCCCATGGCCGCCCTCGGCTACGTGACCGTCACCGGGACCGGTTCCGACGCCCACCTGGCCACCGGCGCGGCCCAGTTGCTCCAGCACTCGTATCCGACGAGCATCAACGTCCACGAACCGGTCAACCGGGTACCCCTCACCTGGCGCTCGAAGTTCCCGATCTACTACGCCTACGCGGGCGTCGCCGAGATCTCGGGCCTGCCCACCTGGCAGGTCCTGGTCGCGCTGGAGGGGATCATGCTGGCGCTCGCGGCGCTGGGGATCTACGTCCTGGCCCGCGAGACGCTGGGGGCCGGATTGGGGACCGCGCTGGTGGCGATGGGCGTCGTCTCGCTGGGAAGGATCGCCCTGCGTACGGGCCTGAACCCGTACTACAACCAGACCTGGGGCTACTTCACGATGCCCTACGCCCTGGTCGCCGGTTGGGCGGCGGTGCGCCCGGGCGCCCCGGTGGCGCTCGTAGGCAGCGGCTCGAGGGCGCTCGAGGCAGGCGGCGCGGGCGCCCCACCGGGCGAATCCGAAGGCCGCTTCTCGGAGCGCTGGGGCGCTGCGTTGCTCGCGGCGCTGTTCCTCGCCGTTGGAGCGTTCGCCTATCCGCTGGCGCTGCCGATCCCGCTGCTCGCACTGCTCATCGCCTGGCGTCTGGAGCGCCGGGGGCGACGACGACGCGGAGAGCCATTGCGGCGCCTGCGCGACCTGTATCGGGGCCGGCGTTCTCTGCTCTGGATGCTCCCGGCTGCGCTGGTGCTTGCCGTGCCTGTCTTCGGGGTGGTCGAGAAGCTCCAGACCGGCGCCCAGGTGCTGCTCCCCGGCCAGTCGCTCAAGCACTGGGGTGGCGACGTCGGGATGTTCATCCCGTCCTACGAGTTCTTCTCACTGCCTTCAGCCACCGGAGCATGGATCTTCCTGGCGGGCATGGGAGTGCTGCTGCTATTCGCCCTGCGGCGCCTTGATCGCTCGCTGGCCTGGGGCCTGCTGTCCGTCGTCGCTCTAGGCGCCCTGTTCGCGGTGTACTTCAGCCAGCGCGAGTTCGGCTGGTATTTCCATTACAAGATCCTGGCCTTCGTGGGGCCCGTGGTCGTGCTGCTCGCCGTGGTGGGGGCCGCGACCCTACGCCGGCGCCTGGCCATCCCGGTGCTCGCGCTGATGGTCATATTCGCCTGGGCGTCGGCCGACGAGGAGGTCCAGTCCACCGGCCGCCAGCTGGGAGCCCCGACCATCCAGCTCGCCAGCTTCAGCCGCTCGATTCCCACCGGCGCTTCGGTCCGGCTGGACATGTGGCCTCCCGACCAGCTCTGGGCGGCCTACTTCATGGCGGCGCACCGCCTGTGCTCCGCCGATCCCCTGTACTACACCGACTATCCCCGCGTGGCCACCTCGACGAAGGCCGACTACGTGCTCACCCACCCCGCCCTGAACGAGCCGCGCGACGCGATCGGACCGCCGATCCGGCTCAACGTGGGCTATGGCCTCTACCGGCTCAAGCCCTCGATTCCGGGCGCCGATCGGTGCTCGCTGGCCCGCGTGCAGAAGATCAACGTCATCCCCGGGTTCGGCGCCGATTAGCGCCGCGGCCGTCGTCGCTCAGTCCCCCGGGTCGTCGGCGGGCAGGGCCAGGGCGTGAGCGCTCGGCCCCGCCTCCTCGATCGGGCCGGCGCCCTCGACGTTGATCACGCGATAGCCCCACGAGCGCATGAGCTCGAGGAACGGGCCGTGGGTGTCGTGCAACTCGCAGATGATCGACGGGCGGTATGCGGCGACCGTCGCATGCATCCCGCGCAGGGCGGCGATCTCGGCGCCCTCGACGTCCAGCTTGACCATGTGAGGCGGCGGCAGGCGTTGGCCGGCCACTAGGTCGTCTATGCACACCAGCTCCACGTCGAGCACGGCCTGGGTGTCCGGGTGGGGTCCGTACTCGGCGAGCTTGGACCAGCTCTGGTCGTCGACCACCTGCAGCCGGCCCTTCCCCGCGCGCTCGGACACCGCCTGCTCCAGCACCTCCACCTGGGTGAGCCCGTTGAGCTCGATGTTGCGGTGGATGGCCGCCGCGTTGGCGGGGGCCGGCTCGAACGCGAACACACGGCCGCGCTCGCCCACGAGGCGCGCGCCGAGGAGTGCGAAGAACCCGAGGTTAGCCCCGAGGTCGTAGAACACGTCGCCGGGCGCCAGGTGGCGCAGCATCGCCTCCTGGACCGACGTCTCCAGGTTTCCGAACGCCAGCGAGCCGAGGTGGGCGTGTGAGAGCGGCAGGTCGGCCTTCGAGAGCCACATCCCGTGCGCGAGGCCACTCGGGATCTGGATCGCGCCCGCGTTGAGCCACCGCCGAGCTGGTTGGAGCAGTCGGGTCAGCGCCGGGCTGGCCTGGATCCGGGCATCCCACGCTCGCAGGCGGGGATGACCGAGACGCACCAGCCGCCGCACGAGCATCCCTCGGGTGAGGCCCAGGCGAGCGAGGCGCGAGTCGGCCCGGGCCCAGAGATCGCCGGGCATCAGGCCGCAACCAGGCCCTCGAGAGTGTCGCGCAGTCGCTGGGCCGTGCGCTCGTACGCGTAGGAGTCCAGTCGCATCTGAGCCCGGCGGGCCAACTCGGCGCGCAGCTCTCGGTCGGTGACGGCCAGATGAATCAGCTCGGCTATCACGGCCAGGTCGTCGGGCTCGACGAGCAGGGCCGCGTCGCCGGCCACCTCGGGGATCCCGGCGGCGGGCCGAGCCACCACCGGAACCCCGAAGTGAAACGCCTCGAGCAGGGGGATGCAGAACCCCTCGTGCTCGGACAGGCACACGAAGGCATGCGCGGAGCGGTAGTGCTCCCACAGCCGTTCCGCCGGGATGGCGCTCTCGATGGTCACCGCCGACGGGGCCACCTCGGCCGCGAGCTGACGCAGGGCGCGCTCGAATCGCGGTGAAGACGCGACACCGACCAGGACCAGGCGCGCGTCCGGGGCTCGCTCGCGGCGGTAGAGCCCGAACGCGCGGATGATCAGATCCTGGCGCTTGTGGGGAGCCAGCCGGCCGACGAACATGATCGTGGGCGGGCCAGGGGGCGGGTCGGGCCCGGGGTCGCCCAGGCGCTCGCGCTGGAACAGAATCGGGATGACCTGCACGTTGGTGGCCCCCGCGGCCCGCAGGTCGGCGGCGTTGTACTCCGACACGCCGGCGGCGACCTTCACGCGCCGGGCGAGGTCGGCGAGCTGCGTGGGCGCCAGCGCACAGCGGACGCCCTCGACCGGCTCGAGCGCCCAGAAGAAGCGCGCCGGCGTGATGTTGTGCGAGATCAGGAGGGTGGGGCTGGGCATTTCCACCACCCGCTCGATCCCCGGCGCGTAACCCGAGTAGTGGATCAGCAGCGCGTCGTGCGAGTCGGGCTCGAGCTCGCGCCCGCGCCGGATGACGCGACGGTCCATGTCGGGAGCCAGGACCTCGGCGTAGTCCTGGCCGTCCCAACCCCAGCCCGAGAACAGGCGCCGGCAGGCCAGCCCCTGCTGGGTGACCGCGTCGACGGGACCGGCCGCGCACAGGAGCTGATGGACCCTCACTCGGGGTCGCGGATCTCGGACCGTCCCGCGCCTGGCGGAGGCGTCTCCGAGGCGGGCGGGAGCGGAGTCTGACTGCCCGGAGCGCCGCGGGCCGCCAGCTGCTCCAGCGAGCGCACCCGATCGTCCAGGCTCATGATGTGGGCGGCCGCGTGGGCGTTGAAGCGACTCTGCTGGGCCATCAGCTGGCCATGGTATTGGCGCAGGGCGCGCAGCAGGCCGCGTTTGAGCCAGGTGATGGGCGCTCCCAGCTTGCGCGTCGAGTAGACCTCGTTGGCGTCGGGCTCGATCAGCGCCCAGTCGTACAGCCGCGCGTCGTGGATGCGCGTGGTTTCGATCTCAAAGCGCGGAGGCGTCTCGCGGTAGGCGCCCTCGGCGCGGGCCCGGGCCGCGGCCTCGGTGGCCTGCTGGATGGCTCGTTCGGGGGAGGTCAGGACGCCACTCCGGTGAGCTCGTGCTGGACCGTCCAGGTGCCGCGGAGGTCCACGACACCCTCGGCCCCCGGCTCCTGGGCCACGCTGAACCCGATCAGCCGGTCGATCTCGGGATACCCCCCCACGACCAGGTCGTAGTCCCCGCCCAGCAGCGCCAGCCGGGGGACCTCGAACATCATCCAGGCTCCGCCCTGGTCGCCATCGAGGGGGGCCTGGGTGGCAAACACGGGCCGCCCCGTCTCATCGCGTATGGCCAGCACGACGTTCGGCGGGTCGCTCGGCAGGCGCTCGCTCAGGCGCATGAGGACCGCCAGCGATTCGCCGCTGCGAAACAGCTGGCGCCGGCGGCCCTCCCCGTCGTGGATCTCGATCTCCTGGACGATGCCGGGTCGGTTCCCGGTGGGCTGGACCCGCGCGATCATGGGCTCGTCCTCGCCGATGAGCCGGTGATACTCGAGCAGGCCCTGCGCGGTCGGGCCGTCGAAGATCACGCGGCCTGCGTCCAGCACGACGACTCGGCCACAGATGCGCTCGATCGCCAGCGGAGAGTGCGAGACGATGATCAGCGTGGTGCCGTCGGCGATGCGCTCGGAGATGCGTCGCAGGCACTTGCGCTGGAATGACTCGTCGCCCACGGCGAGCACCTCGTCGATCAGCAGCACGTCCGCCTCGAGCTGCGCGGTGATGGCGAACCCCAAGCGCACCAGCATTCCGGACGAGTAGGTTCGGATCGGGGCGTCGATGAACTGCTCGAGCTCGGAGAAGGAGATGATGTCCGCCAGGCGCTCGTCGATCTGATCCTTGGTCAGGCCGTGCAGCGCTCCGGTCAGATAAACGTTCTCCCGGCCGGAGAACTCGCGTCCGAAGCCGGCCCCCAACTCGAGCAGCGAGACCACGCGTCCACCGCAGCGTGCGCTTCCGCTGTGCAGGGGAACGATCCCCGCCAGCACGCGCAGGGTCGAGGACTTCCCGGCGCCGTTGCGGCCCACGATGCCCACCGTCTCGCCGGGGGCTACTTGGAGCGAGACATCGCGAAGCGCCTGGACCGCGGGTAGGCCCCGCCTGCGGTCGCCGAACAGCAGGTCCTTGAGAGTGCGCACCCGATCGCCCTGGGCGTTGAACGAGCGCGAGGCGTGCTCCAGGCGTATCGCGCCGGCCGCAAGGCCATCGGCGTTCATAGCACCACCGCCAGCTCGTCCTCGAGGCGGCGGAACAGGGTCAGCCCGATGGCCAGGGCGAGCGCCGCGGCGATGACCACGTAGGCGAGCACGCCGGCGCTGGGCACCGTTCCGTCGAAGACCACCGAGCGCAGGGCGCGGATGAACGGCGCCACCGGGTTTCCCCAGTTCAGCAGGATCTCGAGCCAGTGGCGGTGCGCGATCCCGGAGACCTGGCTGGGCTGGAAGAAGATCGGACTCAGGAAGAACCACGGAAGCAGCACAGCGGCCAGTATCGGCTGCACGTCCCGGAAGTAGGCGTGGAGGATCGAAACCACGAGGGCCAGGCCAAGCGCGAACGCGTACAGGCAGACCACCAGGGGTACGAGCAGCACCAGCCCGACACCGGTTCCGCGGAGCGCCACGGCCACGAGCAGCGCAAGGGCCAGCAGGGCGCAGAAGGTGACCAGTTGAACGGTCACCACGGAGGCCGGCACCGTCTCCCGCGGGAAGCGCACTCGCGCCACCAGCGCCGACTGCTCGAGCAGCGAGCTCGCACCGGCGAGCAGCGACTGGGAGAAGAACAGCCACACGATCAGTCCCACGAACAGGAACAGCAGGTAGTCGTGCGTGCTGGTGCCCCGCGCCTTGAGCAGGACCCCGAACAACAGCCCGTAGACACCCATCAGAAGCAGCGGGTTGACCAGGTACCAGAGGATCCCCAGGGCCGAGCCCTTGTAACGCTGGCGCAGCTCTCGCCGCACCAGCTGGCCGAACAGGTAGCGGTACTCGAGCATGGGGAGCCGATCAGGTCAGGCCGGCCCGGCGGGCGCGATGACGGCTCAGAACCCGCGAGAGGAACACCGGGTTGCCCAGCAGGTAGCGCCGCCACATCCGGCGGGGCTCGATGGCCAGCCGGAAGATCCACTCGAGTCCGTTGTCCGCCAGCCAGCTCGGAGCGCGGGGAACCCGTCCGGAGACCAGGTCGAACAGGGCGCCCACCGTCCACAGCACATCGACGTCGAGACGATGGGCGTTCTCCTCCACCCACAGCTCCTGCTTGGGCGTGCCCAGCCCCACGAGCACGATGTTCGGTCGCCGCCCGTTGATGTCCTCGAGCACCCGCTCGGCCTGCGGCGAGTCGATCTCGAAGTATCCGTGATGCGTACCCACCAGCCCGAGCGCGGGATACCAACGGTGCAGCCGCCGCGCCGCCCGGTCGGCCACGCCGGGCTCGGAGCCCAGCAGGTAGATCGAATGGCCCATGTCCTGGCATAGGCGGGCCAGGCCCCAGATCCAGTCGCCCCCGGTCATGCGATGGGGGATCTCCGCGTCGATCGCCCGGGCGGCGAGGCGCACCCCGTAACCGTCGCAATAGACCAGGTCCGATTGCTCCAGGGCCTGGCGTAGCCGCGGGTTCTCCTGGGACTGGTTCAGTACGTGCGCGTTGACGTACATGACGCGGCGGGGAGCGCCTCCCTCGCCCACCCAGCCGGTGATCCTCCGCAGCAGCTCCGGCGGGTAGCCGAGGTCGATCGGGATGTCGAAGATGTGCGATGCGTTCGGGTGGGGACCGTTGGCGAGCGGCGCGTCCGCCAGCGCCGATTTTGCGGACGGCGCGTCGGCTGGCGCCCCGTTCGGCGGCGGCGCCTTCGGGTGCGACGCGTTCCCATCGGCCCTGCCCCGCGACGGGAACCGGGTCTCGGCAACGAGCTTGGAGGGGGGGTCCGCCACCGGTCCGATCCTAGACAGTAGGAGCCGGCCATGGCGAGGGGCAGGTCACTCGTCGCTGTGGATGTGCAGCCAAAACGACGGCCCAACCCCCCTCGCGCGAATCTCGCGAGACCTACAATGCCAGCGCGAATCGGTCGGCCAGCTCGCGCGGGCGCCCACAGGGCCTGGCCGGACATCCGGTGGCGGCTCGCGACTCGACCCCCCCCCCGACGCTTGACGGTCGGCATTCCCATCATCTCCACGAACGAGGGCGAACTGCTGCGCCACGCGCTCCCGACGGCGCTCATGCAGGACGACGTCGAGGTGATCGTGCTCGACAACGGCTCGGAGGACTCCACCGCCGAGGTGGCGGCTGCGTTTGGGGTCCGCTGCCTGCGCCTGCCCGGGCGCCACTCGTTCTGCCGGGCGATGAACGTCGCCGTGGGCGCGGTCGAAACCGACGCGATCCTCTTCATGCAGCCCGACTGCTTCCTGACGCCGGGCTTCGTTGGTGCCGCGCGGCGGCACCTCGACGAGCCGGGTGTCGGTTCCGTCGCTCCCAAGCTGATCCGGGCCGAGGGGCCTCGCGAGGAGCAGCGCCTCGATGCGCTCGACACCGCCGGCATGGTGGTGGACCGCCGCCGCAAGAACGGGCTCGTCGGCCACGGCCGGCCGTCGTCGGCCTTCAGCACCGCCGGCCCCGTGTTCGGCGCCGACGGCGCGGCGGCCCTCTACCGCCGGGAGGCGCTGGAGGACGCGGCGGTGGCCGGGCAGGTCTTCGACGAGGATCTGGTGCTCACCCGAGCCGGCATTCCCGCCGACTGGGGCTCGGACGCAGATCTTGCCTGGCGAATGCGGTTGCTCGGGTGGCGATGCGTCTACGAGCCCGCCGCCGTCGCCTATCACGTTCGCCGCTACAGCCCGACCAACCGCGGACGAATCGCCGAATGGCAGCGCATGGTCCAGTTTCGCAACCGCTACCTGATGATCATCAAGAACGATCCGCTGCCGGCGCTCGTGCGTGACCTGCCCCGGATCCTCCCCTACGAGCTCGCGGCGCTCGGCTTCGCGGTCGCGCGCGAGCCCTTCCTGCTCCGCGGGTACCGCGAGGCGGCAAGGCTCTTCCCCCGCATGCGGGGCAAGCGCGCGGTGCTACAGCGCCGCCGGCGAGACCGGGGAGCCGCGCCCGCTCCCTACGGGCTCGTCCCGCCGCCTTGAGCTAACCGGCGTGGTTAGGGTGGTCGGCATGGCGAGGCCGCGGGTGGACGTGGTCGTCCCGTTCAGGGGCGAGCTGGCCGCCCTCGAGGAGCTCAGGGCGCGGCTGATGGGGCTGAAGCTGGAACCCGGCGACACGCTCGTCGTCGTCGACAACACCCCCGGACGGGGCCCGGGCTCGCCGGCGGGGCCCGCGGAGGTTCCCGTGCTCCGGGCCGCGCAGCGGGCTACGCCCGGGTTCGCCCGAAACCGCGGGGCGGCGTGGGGAAGCGCCGAGTGGCTGGTGTTCATCGACGCCGACACCGAGCCCACCGATGATCTGCTCGACCGCTACTTCGATCCTCCGCCCGACCCGGGCACGGGTCTGATCGCGGGCGGGGTGGTCGACGAGGTGGTCCCCCCGAACGGCCCGGCGCCAGCGCGTTACGCCTATCTGCGCGGCACGCTCAACCAGGATCGGACCCTCAGCTTGGGGCGATGGGCGTTCGTCCAGACCGCTAACGCCGCCTGCCGCCGGGTGGCCTTCGAGGCCATCGGTGGCTTCCGAGAGGACATCTGGCCCGCAGAGGACGCGGACCTGACCTACCGTCTCAAGGCGGCCGGCTGGGAGGTCGAGCGCCGCGAGGGGGCGGCGGTGGTGCACCACAGCCGCGCAACCGTGCGTGCCTTCATCGAGCAGGGGGCGCGGCACGGAGCGGGCTGCGCGTGGCTGGACCGCACCTATCCAGGGTCGTTCCCGCCCCGCCGCCGGCCAGGTCTGGTCTGGTGGGCCGTCCGCGCGACCACGAAAGGCCTGTTTCGCGCCGTGCGCCGGCGCGATCGCGACGAGGCCGTCCGGGGGCTGTTCGGCTCGCTGTGGGAGCTCTCCCTGGAGTTCGGGCGCTCGGGGTCCATCGACCGCCGGGGATCAGCTTGAGGGTGTTCGCCGCCGACCACGGGGCGAGCGCGCGGGATCGCGCGGAATCCGTGTGCGCGGTCGTCTTGCCGGCCGAGGGGCACGACGCCCCCGGCCTGACGATCGACGCACTCGAGCACCAGAGCCGCGCGCCGGACGAGGTCGTGGTCGCCGGTGGGCGCGAAGCGCTGCGCACAGCGCTCGAGGGCGACTCGACCTGGTTCTGGCTGCTCGACGGGTCGGTGGCCCCCGAGCCCAGTGCACTCGAGCGGCTCTTGGAGGTGCTCCAGCACCCGGACTCTATGCCGGCCCCGGTGCTGCTGGCCAGCAAGGTGCTGGCACCGGACGGCTCGCTGGACCGCGGCTCGCTGCCGGTCCCCGAGGTCCACAGGCGCGACCTGGTCGTCGCTGCGGTGGAGCGGCGTCTTGTGGCGCTCAGGGTGGCTCGGCGCGGCTCTCTCCTGGTCCACCGACGGGGATTCGAGACCTGGGGACTGCCGCGCGCCAGATCACCCGGCTATGACGACCTGGCATGGACAGCTCGCCTGCTCAGGCACGAGCCCGGTCTGCTCGTGCCCGCCAGCGTCGTGGTCCGCGTCGCCGCGAGCGAGCAGGTCGAGCCAGGGGGTGGGCGCATGGAGCTTTCGAGCCGGCTCAGGCTCATCATCGGCGGCGCGCTCGAGCCGAGACAGAAGCCGTGGTTCGCCTACCGGCTCGCCGAGGACGCGCTCGCGGGGCTGCCCTTGCGCCCGCGGGTCCTCAGGCGTCGGGCGGGCGCCCCAGCCCGTCCCGCAGGCCGCGAATAACGGCTGCGGCGCTCGCGGCGCTCGGGTTCCTGACCAGATACGCGACGGTCGAGGAGACGAGGACCCAGACCCGAAGCAGCTTGTCCCGTCCGGGCCGGGCCGGGCCGCGGATCATGAAGACCGTGTTTCGCACGTGGTAGTAGAAGCGCCCGGGCGGCGCCGACTCTGGCCCGTGCGGCGCCTCCGTGTCGTGGAGCGCGACGCTCGTCGGGACCAGGTAGCTGAGATCTCCGCTCAGAACCATCCGGCTCGTGTATTCGATGTCGTCACTCCAGATGAAGAAGTGCTTCAGCGGAAGGCCGTGCCGGTCGACCGCGCCCCGGTGGACGAGCAGCGATACCCATGTGGCGGAGCGCAGGGGCAGGAGGCCGCGCTCGGCGCCGTCGATGACGCGCTCCATACGCGATCGCTCCGGCGTCGGGAAGTTCATCGGGTGGACGCGTCCGTCGCGCCATACCACCTTGCTCGCGAGCAGAGTCGGCGGCGCATCCGCGCTGAGCCGCCCGGGTGCGTCGAGCAGCTCGGCGAGCGCGTCGGGCTCGGGGATGGTGTCGTCGTCCATCAACCACATCCATTCGGCGCCATCGGCGTGCGCGCGTTTCAACCCCTCGTGGAACCCACCTGAGCTTCCCTCATTCGACGGCAGCGTGAGCAGGTCGGCGCCCGCGTACTCGTGTTCGATCATTGCCCGCGTGCCGTCGGTGCTGGCGTTGTCGACGACGAGTATCCGATCGGGCTGGCGCCGCTGAGAGGCAAGCGCGGCGAGGCATCGCCGGAGCATCTCCTTGCGGTTGTGGGTGACGACGATCGCGCACACCGTGGTCATCACGGGGACAGTACGCCGGCCAAGCCGGCCGTGGGGTGGCCGGTACGCTAGCTCCGGTGAGCAGGCCGGCGGTGGACGTGGTCGTTCCGTTCAGGGGCGGCCTCGCGGACCTCGAGGACCTCCGGGAGCGCTTGGCCCGTATGCGCGTGGGGCCGGGTGACTCCGTGCTGGTGGTCGACAATACGCCTCGGCGTGAGCGCCTCAGCGGTCCCCAGGACGGAACGGTCCCGGTGCTTTACGCCTCCGAGCGTGCGACACCGGGGTTCGCGCGCAACCGCGGGGCCTCACTCGGGAGCGGTGAGTGGCTGGTGTTCTTCGACGCCGACACCGAGCCCTCCGAGGACCTGCTCGACCGCTACTTCGACCCTCCCCCGGGCGCCCGCACGGCTCTGATCGGAGGAGGAGTGATCGACGAGGCCGTGCCCGAGGATGCTCCCATCGCGGCCCGCTACGCCTATCTCCGGCGGGCGATGAGTCAGGACGACACCTTCCGATTCGGGCGATGGGGCTACGCCAAGACCGCGAACGCCGCCTGCCGCCGCGTCGCCTTCGAGGCGGTCGGGGGATTCCGTGACGACATCCGGGCCGGGGAGGACGCGGATCTCACATACCGCCTGAAGGCCGGCGGGTGGGAGGTCGAGCGCCGCGAGCGCGCGGCGGTCGTGCACCGCAGCCGCCGGAGCGTGCGCGAGTTTATGATCCAGAGGGCGCTGCACGGAGCCGGGGGCGCGTGGCTGAACCGCACGTATCCAGGGTCCTTCCCGCCCCGCCGTCGCCCCGGTTTGGTCTGGTGGGCCGTTCGCGCGAGCACCACGGGTCTGTTGTCGGCCGCGCGCCGGCGAGACCGCGACCAGGCCATATGCGCGCTGTGCGATCCACTGGAGCTGCTCGTCTGGGAGTTCGGGCGCTCGATTCCCAATCAGCGTCCCCTTCCCGGTCACTCGCGGCGCAGGCGCGTCACCGAGCCATGACTCGCGGGGCGCAGGGTCCGCGGGTCTCGCTCCTGATGCCGAATCGCAACAACGCGCCGGTGCTCGACCTCGTGCTCGATCGGCTCGCGGTCAACACCGGGTATCACGACGTCGAACTCGTCGTGGTCGACGACGGGTCCACCGACGGCAGCCGCGAAATCCTCCGGCGCTGGCGCGACTCCGAGCGGTTCGCGGAGTTCCGTCTGATCGAGCGCGAGCACAGCGGAGTGGTCGAGACGCTGAACGCGGGACTCGGCGCGGCGACCGGCGAGCTCGTCGTTCAGCTCGACGCCGACGCATCGATCGAGACGCCCGGCTGGCTCGACCGCATGGTGTCGTTCTTCGTCTCAGACGAGCGGATCGGCGTCGTCACGGCGAAGGTTGTCTTCGAGTGGGGCGAGATCCATGCGTGCGGGGTGAACGTGGTCGGTCCCGAGGGTCTCCACGACCGCGGCACCCGGGTGACCGAGTCGGTGGGGCGGCGGACCTATCACCAGCGGGTGCTCCGGTTCCGAGAGGACGAGTGCCCCGCCTGCGACCGCATAGCCGAAGTCGACGGCGGGATTGGGTGCTGCATGATGTACGCCCGGGGCGTGGCGCTCGAGGTCGGAGGGTACGACCCCGGCTTCGCGCCGGTCTGGTTCGACGATCTCGACCTTACGATGTCGATCCGCCGTCATGGCCTGAAGGTGTTTTTCTTGCCTGACGTCCGAGTCGTCCACCACCTCGGCAAGCGCAGCGTGGACGAGCGGGTCTCCGCCCGGCGCCGAGCTGCGCTTGCCCTGCGGAGTCGCGCCGGCGCGGCGCTTCCCCCCAGGGCTCGCGGCCGTCTCGCGCGAGCGCTCAACCTCGATCGCCCGTCGCCTGAGCGCTGGCGGCGGCTCGTCGGGCACTACGACTACTGGCGACGCAAATGGGGCTTCGACGTGCTCAACCCCGACATGCAGGCCGTGGAGGAGCGCTGGGGGGCGACGGAGATCTGCTGGAGGACGAATCCCGAGATGCGGCAGGCGGGGGAGCGGATCGTCGCTAGGTTCGACGCCTCGAGCTAGCGGCCAGCTGCGCGTCCGGAGCGGGCGAGGACGCGGCCGAGTAGACATCCCACGTCCGTCGCGCCGCGTCTGACCAGCTCCACGCGGGCGGCGGGGGCGCGGGCCGGGCCGCCTGCTCGGCCGTCCGGATTAGTCCGTCCAGGTCGTCGCGCTCGACGAACGTGACCCTTCCGTCGAGCACCTCGCGCAGCGCGGCCTGCTCGGTGGCCACCACCGGAGTGCCGCACGCCAGGGCCTCGACCGGAGGGAGTCCGAACCCTTCCTCGTCGCTGGGGAACACGAGCGCGCGCGCGCCGGTGTAGAGCGCCGCCAGATCCTCGTCGGATACCAGACCCGTGAGCTTTACCCCGGGGAGCTCGTGGGCCCAGCGCCGGGTCGGTCCGACGAGCACCAGGGGCAGGCGCCGCCGCGCTGCGGCCAGCAGGGCCACGCGCTTGCGCGGGTCCGGATGCTGCAATCCACCCACCCACAACAGGTAATCGTCGGGCAGCCCGTAGCGGACGCGCACCGCCGAGACCTCGTCCGCCGAGCGGGCCGAGATGGTGGGGGCGGCGGCCTCGGGGATCACCACCAGCCGTTCGGGCGCCAGCCCCAGATGCGCCTCGGCGTCCGCGGCCACTGCCTTGGTGGGCACGATCACGCGGACGGCGCGCTGCACGGCGAGGTAGCGCAGCCGGAAGCGGATTCCCGTCCGCAGGTACTCGCCGCGGCGCTTGAGCGGCGTCAGGTCATGCAGCGTGACGACCATCGGGCAGGGGCTGCGCAGGAGTACCCCGTCGATCCACGGTGAATGGAACACGTCGGCCCGCCGGGGCCTATGGGTCTCGAGTATCTCGGCGCCCGCCGGCGCGCTGGTGCGGAGCGCCTCCAGCAGGCAGCGGACGTAACGCCCGATGCCGCGGGGGTCGGGGGCAGCGCGGGTGTCGAACGCCAGTCTCAAACCGCCTCGCAGGTGGAGCCCACCCCGGGCAACATAGTCGGGATCGTCCCGCTGGGGATCCGTCGAGTGCGACTACGCTTTGCCGCCGTCATGGCGGGTGGTCGCTACTTCGATGCGATCTGGTCGGCGGTGCCCGAGGGAGCCCAACCCGAGGACTTCGCCGCCCGGAGGGGCTTTCTGCTGCGCCACGTCGCTGCGGGTGAGCGGGTACTGGACCTCGGCTGCGGGACCGGCGAGTTCACCGCCGCGCAGGCCCAGGCCGGAGCGCAACCGGTCGGCGTCGACATCTCCCAGGAGGCCCTGCGGCGGGCCCGCGAGCGCCACCCCGACCTCGACCTGCGCCTGGCGCCGGCGACCGGCCCGCTGCCGCTGGACGACGCCGAGATGGACGCGGTCTGGGCCGGCGATGTGATCGAGCACGTGCTCGACACCGGGGTCTGGCTGTCCGAGGTTCGGCGCGTCCTGCGCCCCGGCGGGAGACTGCTGCTGACGACCCCCTACCACGGCCGCCTGGCCACGATCCTGATGGGCGTGCGCCCAGGGGCGTTCGAGGCGCACTTCGACCCGCGCTCGGACCACCTGCGCTTCTACACGGCGGCCAGCCTGCGCGAACTGCTGCTCGACTTTCACTTCGAGGACGTCACGATTCGCCCAGCTGGCGGGTGGCCGGGGTTGCGGCGTTCGCTCCGGGCGGTTGCTCGACGCGGGCGCTGGTGAGACGGTGCGGGTGCTGATCGACACGACGTTCGAGCGCCGCGGGCCGAGCGGGACCGGCGTCTACATAAGGAGCCTGATCGACGCGTTGCGGGCTGCGGGGGTCGAGGTGCTCGAGGCCGCCAACCAGCGCCGGCCGCCGCCGGCGGGCGGGGGCCCGGGCAGCGCGCGCAACCTCCTGGGCGATCGCTGGTGGACCGAGTTCGCGCTCCCGCGTCACGCGCGCCGCCTGGGCGCCGACGTGCTTCACCACCCACTGCCCGCCCACGCCCGGCGCGCCGGCTGCCCTCAGATGGTCACGGTCCACGACCTGGCCTTCGAGGTCTGGCCGGACCTCTTCGCGCCCCGGTTTCGGGTCTGGGCCCGCCGAGCCCATCGTGTCGCCTCCCAGCGCGCCCAGGCCGTGGTATGCGTCTCACACGCCACGGCCGGCGACGTGCTCCGGCGCTGGGGGATCCCCGAGTCGCGGATCGTCGTCGCCCACCACGGGCCCGGCCAGTTCGGTCGGGACACCGAGCAATCGGCGAGCCGGACAGAAACGGCGGCCTGGACGGGAGCGGCGCGCCACCTCCTCTACGTGGGTGACGACGAGCCGCGCAAGAACGTCGGTCTGCTGATCGAGGCCTACCGGCGGTACGTCGAGCGCCGCTCGAGTGCCCTGCCCCTGGTGCTCGCCGGCGGCGCACAGCGCCCGGACGCTGGCGCCCAGTCGGGCCCCCGCGCGGGCCCGGACGCCGGGATTCAGGTCGAGACCCACCCGGACCGAGACCGCCTGGCCCGGCTGTACGCCGACGCGGCGGCGCTGGTCCATCCCTCCCGGCACGAGGGCTTCGGGCTGACCCTGGTGGAGGCGATGCACCTGGGCGTCCCCGTGGTCACCGCGGCGAGCGCCGCGACCCGCGAGGTGTGCGGAGACGCCGCCCGCTACGTGGACGCCGGCGACGCGGAGGGGCTGGCCGGCGAGCTGGACCGGCTCACCGACGATGAGCGCCTGCGCCGTGACCTCTCCCGCCGGGGGCTCGCGCGGGCGGCCCAGTTCTCCTGGGAGCGCTCGGCCCGCGCTCACATCGAGGCGTATACCCTCGCTCTTCGATGAAGGTGGCGATTCTGGGGACGCGCGGCATTCCCGCGTCCTACTCCGGGTTCGAGACGGCGGCCGAGCAGCTGGCGGCGCGCCTCAGCGACCGCGGCCACGAGGTGGTCGTCTACTGCCGCCCCCACGTGGTTGACCGCACGCTGCACGAGTGGCGGGGAGCCAAGCTCGTGCACCTCCCGACCATTCGCAACAAATACCTGGACACATTCACCCACACCTTCCTGTCCGCGGTTCACGCCGCCCGGCGCCTTCGCCCCGATGTGGCGCTGTTCTTCATCGCCGGCAACAGCCCCTTGTGCCTGATCACCCGCCGGGCCCAGATCCCCACCGTGATCAACGTCGACGGGCTGGACTCCGATCGCAGCAAGTGGCCGGCGCCGGCCAAGGCCTACCTGCGCTTCGCCGAGCGCAACGCGCCCCGCTGGGCGGACCGGGTGCTGACCGACTCGCACGCCGTCGCCGAGGTCTTCGCGCGCCGCTACGGCCAGCGCATCGGCGTGGTCCCCTACGGGGTGCGGGACCCGGGCTACCGCGGGACCCAGACGCTGCGCCGGCTGGGGCTCCAGTCGCGGCGCTACATCCTGTTCGTGGGGCGCCTGGAGCCGGAGAACAATCCCCACCTGCTCGTCGACGCCTTCGCCCGGATCCCGGCCCACCGGGCCCGCGACATGAAGCTGGTCGTGGTGGGCGGCGCCCCCTACGCGGGGGACTACATCCGCCAGGTCCGCCGGGCCGGCGATCCGCGGGTGGTGTTCCCCGGCTACGTCTTCGGCCGGGGCTACTGGGAGCTCCAGCACCACGCGTACCTGTTCTGCGCGCCGACCGAGGTGGGCGGAACCCACCCGGTCATCCTCGAGGCCCTAGCGGCCGGCAACTGCGTGCTCGTCAACGACCATGCGCCCAACATCGAGACGGTGGGCGACGCCGGTCTCACCTTCTCGGGCAAGGGGGGTGTGCACGCGCTGGCCCGGCAGCTCGAGCGCTGCTTCGACCACCCCGAACTGGTGGACGAGTTCCGGCGCCGAGCGCTGTTGCGCGCGCAGCGCTACTCGTGGGACGCCGTGACCGACGAGTACGAGCGGCTGCTGCGCAGCGTGTGTGAGATGGGCGGGCCGGGCCCGCTTCCGCCCGAGCTCCTGGACATCGAGGCCCCGCCCCCGGCCATGGCCGCCAGCGCCTGACTCGGTTGGTGCCCCGGCCCCAAGGGCCCAACCCGCGACTGCGGGTTATCCCTATTTCTATTAATAATTAATAGTTAATGGGCCTTGACGCCGACCGTGCGGCTGTAGATCGCATGGTGGGTCGGGTCGGTCCAGGCCAGGCGCAGGGTGCCGCTGCCGCGCACGCGGACCCTGGTGTCCAGGTAGGCTCGCGCCTTCTGAGTGGTCGCGGTGGCGAGCGTCTTGAAGCGGCGCTTGGAATGCGCGGCGCGGAACTGGATCGCCACGCGCTGGACGGCCCCGTGGGGTGCCGGGCGGATCAGCCCCCACACGCGCACCGCGGCGTTGCGCTTGATCTTGGTAATCGGCACGAAGAGCGGTAGCCGGTAGGCGGTGTACGCCGGCTTGTGCTTTCCGTTGATGAACTCCAGGCCGGTCTGGAAGGTCCCGCCGTAGGCCTCCACCGGATTGCTCACTCCCGGCTTGGGCTTGTCGTCCACGAGCAGGAACTGGGTCAGCGTGCGGACGTTGGGGTTGTTGTAGGTGATGAACTCGGACTGGTCGAGGTAGGCCGACTGCTGGGAGAGCGAGACTCCGAGCGGGCTCGGGGGCTTGGTCAGGTAGCCGAACTCGGTCAGGTAGAGCGGGGGTCCCCCGGGCCGCGACTTCCCGTACACGCTCAGGATCGTGTTCAGCGTTGCGCTCAGCGTCGGGAGGTTGGCGATCGTCGCGTAGTTGGGGTCGGTGGGAACCGTGGTGGGGGAGAAGGTGAACTCATATGGGTGATGGGCCCAGCCGGTCATGTTGAAGAGGCCCGGGTGCTCGCTGGGGAACTGGCGCGAGGCCGCGGCCGTGGTGGGGCAGTTCTGGTCGGCCGCGGTCTGGCCGGTGAGCGGGCGGTAGTGGTCGTCGAGGCAATACATGAGGCGGATGAAGTGCAGCGGCTTGATCGAGCGGGTCAGGCCCTGGACGTTGAGGCCCTTGGGCGCCGTCTCGCCGACCAGGATGGTGTCCTGCGCGTGACCGGTGGCGGCCAGGGCCGCCACCCCCGCGTCCACGAGCGAGCGGTAGATGCGGGGCGAGGCCTCGATCAGGCGGCGCGCGTTATGCGGGTCGGGGATCCACTGCGGGGTCAGCCAGCCGGCCTGGTTGGGCTCGTTCCAGAACGACCAGTAGTCCACCCGGGGCAGCGCCCCGGTGTCGCCGGGACTCGACGGATGCGCGGGGACGTAGGTGCCGCTGTAGCGCTTTCCCAGCGCCTGCATGAACTTGCCGTACTCGTCGGGCGAGGGGTAGTAGTCCCGCTGGATCTTGGCCTCGGGCGGCACCTGCGTGGCCCAGAACGGAGCCGGGCTGGTGACCGAGAAGTAGACGCCCAGGCCGCGCTCGGAGGCCATCCTGACCAGCCGGTCATAGGGCGCCCACGCGGCCGGGTCATAGGCGGCGGGGTCGGCGGCGTCGAAGTCCGGCTTCTTGGTCTGGCTGGCGGACGGGGCGATGCTCACCCAGAACACCGACACCTTGACGCGGTCCACCCCAAGCGACTTGAGCGTGTCGAGGGTGCTGGCCACTCCGGCCGATGAGTTGTAGATCAGGTGGTTGTCGTCCATGAAGGTCGACTCCTGCGTGGCCGAGGCGTGAGCCGTGCGCGCGCCCACGGTCAGGGTGAGGGCGGCGACGAGCGCCATGGCCAGCAGTGCTCGCGGACGCCGGCGGGTCGGGCCAGCGCCGGGGTCGAGCCGGCGGGCTGGGCCGGCGCCTGGGTCGAGCCGGGGGGCAAGGGCAGAGTCCATCAAAGCTGGTGAACTCATCAGCACTCAGGGGGTTGCGGTGCTGGGCGGGGTTGCGGTCGGCGGAGCTGTGGTCGGCGGCGTCGCGGTCGGCGGGGTGGTCGCCGACGGGGCTGTGGCCGGCGGAGGGTTGGGCATCGCGAGTCGGCGGACGACAGCGAGGACCTCCCCCTCGACCTGGTAGGAGCGGGGGTCGAGGTACAGGGCCGGGCGGAGGTTGTTCAGGGCCGCCGTGGGGTTGTTGAGCTGGGTGTAGTCGAACTCGGCCAGCCGGGTCCAGGTCTGCGGGTTGGCGGGCTGGCGGCGCACGGCGCGGTCCAGGGCGCGATGGGCGGCGAGGCGGTCGCCGGCGGCGGTCTCGATGACCGCGAGGTCGAAC
>DASZHF010000097.1:0-11913 GCA_035938095.1 Solirubrobacteraceae bacterium | reverse complement strand
CTCGGGGACCTCGTCAGCCTGATGGTCGCGCCGCTGCTGGGAGGCGTCCCGAGCCCGATCAACGCGCGAGGGCGGGCGGCGCTCGGGATGGTCGCGCTCGGGCGGGTGCGGATCGAGGGCCGCCTTGGGCTGATGCGGAAGTTCCTCAGCCTGATCCGGATCTGACAGCGCGGCGCTCTGCTGCGGCGGCGCCGACCGAACTTCCGCAGATCGGGACACACTATGTGCCCCAAATCGACAGAGTTCGCGGCGAGCGCGCTGAAAGCCAGGCGCGTGCCACCCCTCAGAGCGCCCGCGCGACGGCGGCCAGCAGCCGGACGCCGAACCCGGTGGCGCCCTTGCCGGCGAAGTAACGACGCGGCACGTCGCTGGCGGGGCCGGCGATGTCGAGGTGGGCCCACGGGACATCGCCCGCGAAGTGGCGCAGGAACTCGGCCGCGGTAATCGGCATCGCCTCCCGCCGCTCGGTGCGGTTCGTCAAGACCGCGTAGCGGCCTTTGATCATCGCCGCGAACTCCTCGTGCAGCGGCAGCGGCCAGACGAGCTCTCCCGTCGAGCGGCCGAGCGACTCGATCTGCTCCGACCACTCGGCGTCGTTGCACATCAGCCCCGCGTACGTCGAGCCGAGCACCGCGTCGACGATCGTCAGCGTGGCGATGTCGAGCAGCCGCTCGCAGCCCTCGCGCCGCGCGTACGTGATGCAATCGGCGAGCACGAGCCGACCCTCGGCGTCCGTGTTGTTGACCTCGATCGTCGTTCCGTTCGACGCGCGCACTATGTCGCCGGGCTTGACCGCGTGCCCGCTGGGCATGTTCTCGGTCGCTCCCACCACCGCCACCACCGACAAGGGCAGCCGCAGCCGGGCGATCGCAGCGACCGACTCGATCACCGCCGCGCCACCCGACATGTCGAACTTCATCTCGTGCATCTTGGCCGAGGGCTTGAGCGAGATCCCGCCGGTGTCGAAGGTCACCGCCTTGCCCACGTAACCGAGCCGCGGACCGGCGGCGCCCGGACCCTCGTAGCGGAGCGCGATCAGGGCCGGCTCCTGATGAGTGCCCTGGGCGACCGCGGCGAACGCCCCCATGTCGCGGGCCAGGATGCCCTCGCGCCCGTCGACCTCTACGTCGAGGCCCTCGATCTCCGCCCCCAGTTCACGGGCGCGTTCGGCGAGGCGGGTCGGCGTCATGTCGTTACTCGGGGTGTTCTGGAGCTCGCGGGCCGCGTTCTGAGCCTCGGCCTCGATGCGCGCGACCTCGACCACCGGGCCGAGGTCCCGGTCGGCGGACACGATCAACTCCTCGACGCGGCCGCGAGAGTCCGCATCGTCGGGGTCGTCGCCCGCGGACGCCTTGTAACGGTCGAACACGTAGCCGGCCAGCTCGGTGCCCTCGACCAGGCCGGCGCCGACCGTGTCGTCGACGTCCGGGGGCAGCGCCCAGCACAGGGTGCGAGTGGAGAGCTCCTTGGCCCGCGCATATACGAGGCCGGCGACGACGCGGGCGCGCTCGGCGTCGAACCTCGCGCGCTCGCCCAGGCCGGCGATCAGAAAGCGCTTGCCGTCGGCGTGGGCGACGGCGAGGTGCTTGAACGTGCGGCGGGCCTCACCGGAATCGAGCAGCGCGGTCAGAGCCTCGCCGTCGACGCCGGGTTGGATCGATTCGTCGACGAAGACGCCGACCGCGATCGTGTCGGCCGTGGTCTCGCCTGCTGGCTGCGTTGTTGCCGAGACCTCCACCAGGAGCGGGCAGCATACCCGCCGCTCTCGGGCGGCTAAACCGGGGGCGTCGGGGTAATTGCACCAGGCCGCGCGACGGGCGCCGGCTAGCATTCCCGGCCCTGCCCCGACCCATTGGAGACGCCTGCTTATGCCGAACACCGTGATCCTGGGAGCCGCCCGAACACCGATCGGCAAGCTGGGGGGCGGGCTGGCGTCGCTGCAGGCGACCGAGCTCGGAGGAATCGCCCTGCAGTCGGCGCTCGAGCGCGCCGACGTGGCGCCCGAGCAGGTTCAGCACCTGGTGATGGGCCAGGTGCTCCAGGCCGGACAGGGGCAGATTCCGTCTCGGCAGGCCCAGATAAAGGCCGGAGTTCCCAAGGAGGTCTCCTCCGAGACCATCAACAAGGTCTGCGCGTCGGGCATCCGAGCCGTCGGGATCCTCGACGCCGCCATCCGCACCGGCGACATCGAGGTGGGGGCCGGGGGCGGCATGGAGTCGATGTCTCAGGCTCCTTACCTGCTCCCGCAGGCGCGCTTCGGTTACCGGATGGGCGACGCCAAGATCTTCGACGAGATGATCAAGGACGGGCTCACCAACCCGTTCTCCGGGAAGCAGATGTACGTCGAGGCCACCGAGGTGGCCGACGAGCTCGAGATGACCCGCCCCGACATGGACCGCTGGGCGCTGCGCTCGCACGAGCGCGCGATCGCCGCCACCGACGAGGGCCGGCTGCCCGAGGAGATCGTGCCGGTGACGGTGAAGGGCAAGAAGGGCGACACGGTGGTGGAGGTCGACGAGGGCCCCCGGCGCGACACGTCGCTGGAGAAGCTGGCCGCCCTGCCCGGCCTGGCGGGCAAGGACGGCAGCCACACCGCGGGCAACTCCCCCGGCGTCAACGACGGCGCCGGAGCGGTCGTGGTGGCCAGCGAGCAATGGGCCAGCGCCAACGCCAAGGAGGTCCTGGCCACGATCATCGCGCAGGCGCAGGTGGCCGACGACTTCGCCTACCTGGCGCGCACGCCGGCGGTCGCGGCGCGCAAGGCGCTCGAGAAGGCGGGCTTGAAGGCGGAGGACATCGACCTGTGGGAGATCAACGAGGCCTTCGCCTCGGTCACGCTGAACTCGATGCGCATGCTGGGCATCGAGGAGGAACGCGTCAACGTCAACGGCGGAGCCGTGGCCCTGGGCCACCCCATCGGGGCGTCGGGGGCCCGCATCCTGGGCTCGCTCGTGCTCGAGTTGCGCCGCCGCGGGGGCGGGCTGGGGTGCGCCGCGATCTGCTCGGGCGGCGGCCAGGGCGACGCGGTGATCGTGCGCGTGTAGCGGGGAGCCAGGGAGCCGCCCTGCACGCCGCCGCCTTCTTCGACCTGGACCGCACCCTCATGGAGGGGTCGTCCGGCTTCTACTGGGCGCGCGCGGCACGCGCCGCCGGCATGATCAGCCGCCGCCGGCTGGCCGCAGATGCCTGGGCCAACATCCAGTTCCGCCTCCGGGGCTCGACCGACGCCGCCGCCGAAGTCGTCCTCAAGCGGGTCGGGCAAGTCATGAGCGGGGTGGCCGTGCGCGATCTCCAGCGGTTGGCGCCCCGAGTGCTGGCCGGGATCCTGCCCCGCCTGTATCCCCAGATGCTCGAGGTGGCCTACCGCCACCAGGACGAGGGCCGCCCGATCTACATATGCACAGCCGCGTCCCAGGAGCTCGCCGAGCTGCTCGCGCACGTGCTCGGATTCGACGGCGGCCTCGGTACTCGCTCGGAGGTGATCGACGGGCGCTACACGGGCCGCCTCGCCGGTCCGTTCTCCTACCGCGAAGGTAAGGCGCAGGCCATCCGGGAGCTGGCGCAGCGCGAGGAGATCGACCTCGGGGCGTCCTACGCCTACTCGGACTCCGAATCGGATCTGCCCATGCTGCGCGCGGTGGGCCACCCCGTTGCCGTCAACCCCGACGCCGAGCTCGCCCGGGTCGCCCGGGAAGAGGGCTGGGAGGTGCTGCGCTTCGACCGGCTGGGCCGACGGCTGAAGGTGCTGGGCGCGGCGCTGGCCGCCGCCGCAGTGAGTGGCGCCGGAGGCACGGTGGTGGCGGGCCGGCGGGCCGCGGGCGCGGGTCGCGGCGCCCGCTCCCCCGGACGCCGGAGCGGTCCCGCCGCCGGGCGCGCCGCTCGGCGGCTCGGACCGCTGCGCTCCGGGGCCGGCCGGTGAACCCGGGTCCCGCGAGTTCCGCGGCCAGCAGCAACGCGGCCGGTCCGCACGAGCTCACCGACGAGCAGCTCGACATCAGGGCGCTGGCCGCCCGCTTCGCCGACGAAGTGATCGCCCCCCGGGCCGCCGAATGGGATCGGGAGCACCGCTTCCCGCGCGAGGTGTTCGCCGAGATGGGCGAGCTCGGCCTGGTGGGGACGTGCATCCCCGAGGCTCACGGCGGCGCGGGCGCCGACTTTCTCTCCTACGTGCTGGTCATGGAGCAGATCTCGCGCGGCGATGCCGGTCTGGGGGTGACCCTCGCCGTCCAGGTGGGAGCCGGAGCGCTTCCAATCCTCGCGCACGGGAGCGCCGAGCAGATCGACCGTCTGGTGCCGCCCCTGGCCCGCGGCGAGGAGCTGTGCGCGTTCGCGCTCACCGAGCCGGGGTCCGGATCCGACGCCGGCGCGCTGCAGACGCGCGCCAACGGTGGCCTGCTCACGGGCTCAAAGCAGTTCGTGACCAGCGGCTCCCACGCGGACACGCTGATCGTGTTCGCCCGCGACCCCGACCGAACCCGCGACGCCTCCGGGACCGCGCCGGGCGCGGGCTCGGCCCGCGACGCCGGCATCTCGGCCTTCGTGGCCCGCGGCGACGCGCCCGGCCTGCGCGTGCTCGGCGAGGAGAGCAAGCTGGGCCTGAACTCGTCCTCCACCGCGGCGCTGAGCTTCGAGGACACGCCGGCCGAGCCCCTGGGTGAGCCGGGCGCCGGGATGCGCATCGCGCTCTCCACTCTGGACGGAGGGCGCATCAGCATCGCGGCGCAGGCCGTGGGGATCGCCCAGGCCGCCCTCGACGTCGCCACCGGTTACGCCCGCGAGCGTCACGCCTTCGGCGGCCCGATCGGGCGCTTCCAGGCGATCGCGCACAAGTTGGCCGACATGCAGACCGAGATCGAAGCGGCGCGCGCCCTCACCTACCGGGCCGCGCGCTGCAAGAGCGCCGGACGGCCGCACACGGTCGAGGGCGCCCAGGCCAAGCTGTTCGCCAGCGCCGTCGCCCGCCGCCAGACCGGCGAGGCGATCCAGGTCCTCGGCGGCTACGGCTACACGCGCGAGTTCCCGGCCGAGCGCTACTACCGCGACGCCAAGGTGACCGAGATCTACGAGGGCACGAGCGAGATTCAGCGCCTGGTGATCGCGCGGGCCCTGCTGGGAGAACTCGATTGAGGGGCGCGCCCAAGGCGCGCAGGGGCGGGCGCCGGCCGCCGCGGCCGGCGCCCGCGGCGCTGGCGACACTCTTGACCGCGGCGGCGCTTCTGCTGATCACATCGGCCGCTCGCGCCGACTCCGTCCAGGAGCTCTCCGGCCCCACGCCGTTCCCGAGCGGGTGCGGCGTGACGGGTACACCGACGTTCAACTCGACGGCCGAGCCATACGTGGTCGTCAACCCGGTCAACCCCGACAACATCGTGGTCACGTGGCAGCAGGACCGCTTCAACGCCGACGGCGGCGCGCTCTCCAATGTCGTGTCGGTCTCCAAGGACGGCGGTCGCAGCTTCAGGGAGGCACCGGTGCCCGGCATCTCGCGCTGCACCGGCGGCGCCGACGAACGGGCGAGCGACCCCTGGCTGAGCTTCGGTCCCGACGGGACGCTGTATCTGGCCTCGCTGTCGTTCAGCGAGATGCCGCAGAACCAAGCGGTGGCCGGACCCACCGAGCTGGAGGTCAGCCGTTCGAGCGACGGCGGCGTCAGCTGGTCGGCGCCGGTCTACGTGCAGCCGCTCGACCAGACCTATAACGACCGCGAGGCGATCGCCGCCGATCCCACCCGACCGGGCTACGCGTACTTCGCCTTCGTGAAGCGCTACGGCGCCGAGGGTGAGAGCGGGTTCGAACAGTTCTCGCGGACGACCGACGGCGGAAGGACCTGGTCCTCGCCGGCGCCGATCTACACGCCGCCCCCGGGAGTGCTCACCGATCCCACCCTGATCGAGGTGCTCCCGGACGGCACGCTCGTCAACCTCCTGATCGTCGCCAACCTGAGCCCGTTCCTGCCCAACCCGGCGCCCAAGATTCGCTGGGACATCATGGCCCAGCGCTCGACCGACCAGGGTCAGACGTGGTCGGGCGCGGTCAAGATCGCCGACATCGCGCCCTTCCCGCCGATCGATTCCGATACCGGCAAGGTCGTGCGCGCCTATCCGGTGATCTCGGGAGCCGTCGGCCCGGACGGAACGACGTACGTCGTCTGGAACGAGATCCCGGTTCCCGGCCTGGGGTCGCAGGTCCTGTTCGCCAAGTCGGCCGACGGTGGGCGCACGTGGAGCAACCCGGCGCTGGTGAAGCGCTCGCCCGGGCAGGCCTTCCTACCCAGCGTGGCGGTCGCGGGCGACGGCACGCTGGGCGTGACGTACGACGACACCCGCAACAACCAGGCGGGCTCCAAGCAGCTGACGACCGACGTGTGGTTCTCGCAGTCGCGCGACCGCGGTGCGACGTGGCAGGAGAGTCACGTGGCCGGGCCCTTCGCCACATCGACCGCTCCGGAGAGTGATTCGTCGGGCGTCCAGGGGCTCTTCCTGGGCGACTACCAGGGCCTGGCGGCGCTCGGCCACGGCGGGTTCGGAGCCGCGTTCGCCCAGAGCAGGCCGCAGGCCACGCACGGGCCATCGGATCTGTTCTTCGCGGCGCTCGGCACCGCCGGCGGCGCGGCCGGTGGCGAGGCGACACGTGGCCGGGGGACGATCGACCTGACGGCGGCACCCGCTCGCGCGCGCGCCGGGCGACGCACCGCGTTTCGCTTCCTGGCCACGACCGGCCCCCGGCGCGCGCCCGTCGGCGGGGCCCGCATCCTGTTCGCCGGCCGGCGCACGCATACCAACGCCGCCGGCCGGGCGCGTCTGCGCATCGTCGTGCACAGGTCGGGACGCCGGCACGCCGTGGCCCTGCGCGGCGACCTCGCGCGCGGCGTGGCCTACGTCTGCGTCCGACCGCGGTTGCGGCGCGCGCGCGGATGCCGGACGCCGGCTACACCGCGGCCGGCCCTGCCGCGCGGGGCGCGGGGATCGCGGGGGCGGGTGCTGCCGCCCGTGCTGCGATACCAGACGCGCTGACGGCCCGGCACCCGCTCACGGCTCGTCGTCGACGACGACCTCCCACGTCTCGCGCACCGGTGTGTCGGCCTCGCCGCCGACCTCGGCCAGGCGCTGGCGCGCGTCGGCGCCGAGGTCGTCGCTGGCCTCGAGGTCGGACTCGCTCTCCCAGAAGGAGACGCCGAGGACCTTCCCGGTCTCGCGGTTGGCCAGCAGGACGAAGCCCTCGTATCCGTCCTGGTCTTGATAGCGGGGTATCAGCTCTTCCTGCATGGCGCGCGTCACCGCGTCGACCCGATCCGGCGAGACCTGCAGGACTGCTGAGCGTGCGGGCATGAACGACCTCCTCGGGTGGGGAAATGGTCAGTGCGCACACCCTTTCATCCCCACGCGCCTGCGGGTGAAAACCTTGTGGCCCCGTTCTGCGGCCGCATACACTGGGCCCATGGCCACCGAGCCCAAGGCGATCGGCGAGCGGCCACCGGAGGATGGGTCGGAGGGCGCGCCGCCCGCGGGGTCGGAGGGCGCGCCGCCCAAGGGGTCGGAGAGCGCGCCGCCCGCTGCCGGCCGCGACGCCTGGGAGCGAGCCTACGCGGCGTCGCCCGAGCGGCGGGCCGACTTTCGGACCCTGTCGGGCGAGCGGGTCAACCCGCTCTATACGAGGCGCGACCTCCCCGCCGACCCCGACGCCTCGATCGGTTATCCGGGCCAGTTCCCGTTCACCCGCGGCGTGTATCCGTCCATGTATCGCGGTCGCCTGTGGACGATGCGCCAGTTCGCCGGCTTCGGCACCGCCGAGGAGACCAACGAGCGTTTTCGTTACCTGCTCGATCACGGCCAGACCGGTCTGTCCACGGCCTTCGACATGCCGTCGCTCATGGGGCTCGACTCCGATCACCCGCGCGCGCTGGGCGAGGTGGGGCGCGAGGGCACCGCCGTCGACACGCTCGACGACATGGAGACTCTGTTCGCCGGCATCCCGCTGGGCGACGTGAGCGTGTCGATGACCATCAACGCCCCGGCGGCGATCATGCTCGCCTTCTACGTGGTCGCGGCTGAACGCCAGGGGGTTCCCGCCGAGAGCCTGAGCGGGACGATTCAAACCGACATCCTCAAGGAGTACATCGCCCAGAAGGAGTGGTGCTTCCCCATCGAGCCAGCGATGCGGCTCGTGGGCGACATGATCGAGTGGTGCTCGCGGCACATGCCGCGCTGGCACCCGGTGTCGATCTCCGGCTACCACATCCGCGAGGCGGGGAGCACCGCGGTCCAGGAGCTCGCCTTCACGCTCAAGGACGGCCTGACCTACGTCGAGCAGGCGGTCGAGCGGGGCCTCGACGTCGACGACTTCGCGCCCCGGCTGTCGTTCTTCTTCAACGCCCACATCGACTTCTTCGAGGAGATCGCCAAGTACCGCGCCGCGCGCCGGATCTGGGCCCGCGAGCTGCGCGAGACGTTCGGCGCTCGCGACCCGCGCTCGTGGCTCATGCGCTTCCACACCCAGACGGCCGGGGTGTCGCTGACCGCCCAGCAGCCCTTGAACAACATCGTCCGCACCACCATCGAGGCCCTGGCCGGGGTCCTCGGCGGGACCCAGTCGCTGCACACCAACTCGTTCGACGAGGCGCTCGCGCTTCCGACCGAGGAGGCGGTGCGCGTGGCTCTGCGCACCCAGCAGATCATCGCCCACGAGGCCGGCGTGACCAGCACCATCGATCCGCTCGGCGGGTCCTACTTCGTGGAGGCGCTCACCGATCGCATGGAGGAGGGGGCTTACGAGTACTTCGGCAAGATCGACGAGCTGGGGGGGATGGTGGCCGCGATCAACGCCAACTTCCCCCAGCGCGAGATCGCCGAGGCGGCGTTCCACCTTCAATCGCAGATCGACTCGGGCGAGCGAGTCGTCGTGGGCGTCAACGAGTACGTGCTCGAGGACGAAGCCCTCCCGCCGCTCCTGCAGATCGACCCCGCCCTGGAGCGCAAGCAGATCGAACGGGTGCGGGCGGTGCGCGCCCGCCGCGACGCGGCCGCCGTGGAGCGGGCGCTGGCCGGCCTGCGCGAGACGGCGGCCGATCCCGGCGCCAACCTCATGCCGGGTCTGATCGACGCCGCCCGGGCCCACGCCACCGAGGGCGAGATCATCGAGTCCCTGCAGGTCGTGTTCGGCACGTATGCCGAGACGCCGGTCTTCTGAGCCGACGCCGGCCTCTGACCCGACGCCGGGCGGTGGCGCGTCACGGGCCTCCGGCCCGGCACCGGCCTCTTACGTTTTTCTGACGTTTCCTTGATCTGGCTTTGAAGGTCGCGTGATCTGATCACGTCGGGCGCGGCGAGCACGTGCGTTCGTGCCCTGGCGTTCGTGCCCCGGACTACACACGCGGAGAGGAGCTGCCGTGACGTTCCCCCTCAGAGGCCGGCTGGCCGTCGGGGCTGCCGGGCTCGCCGTCCTCGCCGGTGCGGGCGGCACCTACGCGGCCAGCAACAGCTCGTCTGGCGCACCGGACCCGTCCGGCGAGCGTCAGGCCTTCCTCAACGACGTGGCCAAGCAGCTGAACGTCTCTCCGAGCGCGCTGACCGCCGCCATCCAGAAGGCGTTCTCGGATCGCCTCGACGCCGCGGTGGCGGCGGGCCGCCTGACCAAGGCTCAGGCCGACGCCATCAAACAGCACCTCAACCAGAACGGAGGCGTTCCGCCGTTCGGCCCGGAGTTCGGGGGCCCGAGGTTCTACGGGGGTCCCGAAGGGACCGCGGGTCCTGAGGGCACCACGGGGCCCGAAGGCACCACCGGGCCCGAGGGCACCACCGGGCCCGAGGGGCCCGATGGTCGGTTCGGGCCGATGGGGGGATTCGGCTTCCACGCCGGACCCCTGAACGCGGCGGCGCAGTATCTCGGGCTCACCGATACCCAGCTCGGCCAGGCGCTTGCGTCCGGCAAGTCGCTGGCCCAGGTGGCCAACGCGCACAACAAGCCGATCGCCGGCCTCAAGAAGGCGATGACCGATCAGCTCAGGACCAAGCTCGACGCCGCCGTGAAGGCCAAGGCGCTCACGAGCCAGCAGGAGCAGCAGATGCTCAACCGTCTGAGCAGCGGGATCGACGCGCTCATTCAGCGCAAGGGCGACGGTCCTCCCGGGGCCGGCGGTGTGCCGGGCGACGGTCCTCCCTGGGCCGGCGGCCCGCCGGGCGGCGGTCCCCCCGGGGCGGGCGATCTCCCGGGCGGCGGCCCGCGCTTCGGACCGTTCCGCGGCTTCCACCACGGCCGTCGCTTCTGGGGCGGTCCTCCGGGCGGTCCTCCGGGCGGTCCCCCTCCGGGCGCCGGTGCGCTCCCGGGAGCGAGCCCAGGCCCGCGCGGCCCCGGCATCGCCTCGAGCTGACCGGCGCGCGACTGCGGGCCGCGCCCGCACGGCGAAGCCGAGGATCGGCCGGCCGCCCGGCGCCCTTCGGCGCGGCGTGTGCTCGGACATAGAATCCAGCGCGCCAGACCGACCATGAATCAATCCGCCTCCAGCCGCAAGATCCGCGTCGTGGTCGCCAAGCCCGGCCTCGACGGTCACGATCGCGGCGCCAAGATCATCGCTCGCGCGCTGCGCGATGCGGGCATGGAGGTCATCTACACGGGGCTGCATCAGACGCCCGAGCAGATCGTCGAGACCGCGGTCCAGGAGGACGCCGACGCCGTCGGACTCTCGATCCTCTCGGGGGCCCACATGACGCTGGTGCCGCGGGTGATCGAGCTGCTGCGAGAGCAGCAGGCGGGGGACGTGGTCGTGACCGTTGGCGGCACCATTCCGGCTGACGACATCCCCGAGCTCAAGCGCCTGGGCGTGGCCGAGGTGTTCACGCCGGGAGCGCCCACGCAGGCCATCATCGACTTCATCCGCGGCGCGGTCAGCGACAGTTAGCCGGCCCCCAAGCGCGTCCGCGGGGCCCGGGACCGCGCTTCCCGGATACGCTGCCCGGGGTCAGGACCGCCGGCAACCGGCCTCGGCCGCCCGCCCGGCGGCTCCACCCTCGAGCGCCGCGGCGGATCGCGCCCCGGCCAAACCGATTGACCCGTCAGTCAACAGGGTAGGATTCGGCCCGTCGATAAGCCCAAGGAGGCTCGTAGTGAAGATTTGCGTCCTGGTGAAGGAGGTTCCGGACGCCGCCGTCGAGAAGCGCATCGACCCCGCAACGGGGCGCCTCGACCGCAGCGGCGAGAAGAACCTCAATCCCTACGACACCCACGCCATCGAGGCCGCCATGCAGGTGCGCGAGGGTGGGTCCGACGTCGAGGAGATCATCGCCGTCACCATGGGGCCGGACTCCGCGATCCGCGCCCTGCACAAGGCCGTCTCCCTGGGAGCGGACCGCTCGGTGCACCTGAGCGACGATGCCCTGGCCGGTTCCGACGTCGCCGCCACCGGTTACGCCCTCGCCAAGGCGCTCGAGCGCGAGAGCCCCGACCTCGTGCTCCTGGGCCAGCAGTCCGACGACGGCGAGTGCTACACGATCGGCGCCGTCGTGGCCGACCACCTGCACATGCCGTCGCTCACCCAGGTCATCAAGATGGACGTCGAGGACGGCAAGCTGCGTTGCGAGCGCCAAGCCGAGTACGGCTACGACACCGTCTCGATCGAGCTGCCGGCGGTCATCTCGGTGGGTGACGCGATCAACGAGCCGCGCTACCCGTCGCTCAAGGCGATCATGGGCGCCAAGAAGAAGCCGCTGGACAAGATCGGCATCGCCGACGCGGGCATCGAGGCCGACCACGTCGGAGAGCAGGGCTCCCAGGTCGTCTGCGGCGACTTCAAGCCGCCGCCCGCCAAGGCCGGCGGCGAGATCATCGAGGACGAGGACACCGACGAGACGGTCGAGAAGATCATCGCCTGGCTCGAGGAAAGGAAGCTCATCTGATGCCCGGAATCCTCACCTACGCCCT
>DASZHF010000096.1:0-18461 GCA_035938095.1 Solirubrobacteraceae bacterium | reverse complement strand
CTACGGCAACATCGAGGCGCTGAAGGGGATCTCGCTCACCGTGAGCGAGGGCGAGGTGGTCACCCTCGTCGGATCCAACGGCGCAGGCAAGTCGACGACGATGCGCTCGATCACGGGCTTGACGCCCCGCCGCCAGGGTGCCATCCGCTTCCGCGGCACCGACATAAGCGTCACTCCGCCCCAGGACATCGTGGCGCTGGGCATCTCGCTGGCCCCGGAGGGCCGGCGCACGTTCCCGCGCCTGACCGTGCTCGACAACCTCCAGCTGGGGGCGTTCCTGCGCCGTGACGCCGGCGTGGCCGACGATCTCGAGCGCGTCTACACGCTGTTCCCCCGCCTCCAGGAACGCCGTAGGCAGAAGGCCGGAACGCTGTCGGGCGGCGAGCAGCAGATGCTCGCCATCGGCCGGGCGCTGATGGCGGCCCCCGAGCTGTTGCTGCTGGACGAGCCGTCCCTGGGCCTGGCGCCCATCCTGGTAGATCGGATCTACCAGACAGTGGCCGAGATCAGCCGCCAGGGAACCACCATCCTGCTGGTCGAACAGAACGTCAACTACGCGCTCGACGTCTCTCAGCGCGCCTACGTGCTGGAGAGCGGGAAGATCGTCCTGAGCGGCCCGGCCGGCGAGCTGCGCCAGGACCCTCAGGTCAAGAAGGCGTACCTGGGCGCATGATCGTTCTCGCGCAGATCATCGGCTCCGACGCCCTGTACCTGCTCTACGCGTGGCTCCTGTCGGCCGCCGTGGCTGGCTATCTGTCGGACCGCAAGGGCTACGGGGAGAAGTGGGGCCTCGCCTCGGGGATGCTGCTGTTCGTCATCGGTCCGATCGTCTGGCTGCTGTGGCCGCCCCGCCCGAACTCCAAGTGGTCGACCGCCGGGATCTTCGGAAGCCGCATACGCGCTGAGCGGGCCCGGCGCAGCCGCGGTGACGACCGTTCAGGCCCGGCCGGCTAGGCCGGGCCGGCTCAGGCTGACTCGGCTAGGCCGGGCCGACTCAGGCCGACCCGGCTAGGCGACTGCTGTCCGAGGGGGCGAAGCCCACCTCGCTGCCCGCGGCGGCCGTCCCGCTCGCCTTCGCCTGCTCGGCCACGGCGCTCGCGACGGCGGGGGCGACGTCGCGATTGAAGACCGACGGGATGATGTAGTCCTCGCGCAGCTCGTCGTCGGTGACGATGTCCGCTATCGCTCGCGCCGCCGCCAGCTTCATCTGCTCGTCGATCGCGCGGGCGCGGACGTCGAGGGCGCCGCGGAAGATGCCGGGAAAGGCGAGCACGTTGTTGATCTGGTTGGGGTAGTCAGAGCGCCCGGTGGCCATGATGCGGACGTAGGGAGCCGCCTCCTCCGGGGCCACCTCTGGGTTCGGGTTGGCCATCGCGAACACCATCGGATCGTCGTTCATGCGCGCCAGCGCCTCGGCCGGCAGCACGGCCGCGCCCGAAAGCCCGATGAACAGGTCGGCCCCTTCGATGACGTCAGCCGGTCCGCCGCTGCGCCGCTCGCGGTTGGTGACCTCGGCGTACCAGCGCTTGACCGGATGCATGGTCCCGTCCAGATAGTCGCTGCGCTCGGTGTGGATCGCTCCCCGCGAGTCGACGCCGATGAGGTCGCGAACGCCGGCCTCGAGCAACATCCTGGTCACGGCGATGCCCGCCGCTCCCAGTCCCGTGACCAGGACCCGCATGTTCGCCAGCTCGCGCCCCGTGAGCTTGGCGGCGTTGAGCAGCGCGGCGAGCACGACCACCGCGGTGCCGTGCTGGTCGTCGTGGAAGACCGGGATCTCGAGATCCCGCTTCAGGCGGTCCTCGATCTCGAAGCACCGGGGCGCGGAGATGTCCTCGAGGTTGACGCCTCCGAAGGAGGGAGCGATCGCGCGCACCGCGGCCACGATCTCGTCGGGGACCTTGGTGTCGAGGCAGATGGGGAAGGCGTCGACCACGCCGAACTCCTTGAACAGCATCGCCTTGCCCTCCATCACGGGCATGGCCGCCTCCGGGCCGATGTCGCCGAGCCCGAGCACCGCGGTTCCGTCGGAGACGACCGCCACGGTGTTGCGCTTGATCGTGTACTGAAAGGCCTTGTTCGGGTCGTCACGGATGGCCAGGCACACGCGGGCCACGCCCGGTGTGTACGCCATCGAGAGGTCGTCGCGCGTCCGGATCGGGTGCTTGTTCTGCTGCTCGATCTTGCCCCCGACGTGCAGCAGGAAGGTCCGGTCGGTGGTGTCGACGACGCGCGCCGCCGGCAGCCCATCGATGGCGGCCAGGATCTCGGTCCAGTGTTCTGAGTCCGAGCAGTCGACCGTGATGTCGCGCAGCTCGTGGTGCCCGTCGACCTCGACCAGGTCGACCGCGCCGACCACCCCGCCCGCGTCGCCGATCGCCGTCGTGACCTTGCCCAGGACGCCGGGCTGGTCGTCGAACTCGACCCGGATCGTGAGGCTGTATTGGGCGCTGGGAGTGACGGACATGGGGCGGGGCGTGGCCAGAGGCGGACGGGTGGGGGCGAAGGCGATCGGACGCTCGTGGGCGGCGTCCGGCGAGAAGATCTGACTCGATCTTATTCTCGCCGCCGCGCCGCATACCTCGGCGCGGCGCGCCATGGCGCCCACGGAGTCTCCCGAGGCGCGTCTCCCTAAAGTGCCTGCCGATGGCTCCGGCGTCCAAGACCGCACCCTCCGCTCCCGCCGCCGGCGGCCCCGGCGCCGCCGGCGAACCCGGGCTGTTCCTGATCGACGGCAACAGCCTGGTCTACCGCGCGTTCTTCGCTTTGCCCGAGTCGATCGCCACCTCGACCGGGTTTCCCACCAATGCGATCTTCGGGTTTGCCTCGATGCTCGTGAAGATCCTCACCGAGTACGGGTCTCGGCCCACGGTCGTCGCGTGGGACGCGGGCAGCTCGGGGCGCAAGGAGCTCTACGAGGAGTACAAGGCCCAGCGTCGCGAGCGCCCGGATCTGCTCGGCCAGCAGTGGCCGCACATGGAGCCGCTGGTCGAGGCGTTCGGGTATCGCAACGTGAAGGTCGAGGGTTACGAGGCCGACGATGTGATCGCCTCGATCGCCGAGCACGCCCGCGAGCGCGCGGTCCCGGTGATGATCGTCTCCGGCGACCGCGACGTCTTCCAGCTCATCGACGAAGAGGGACTGGTCAAGGTGATGGCCACCTCCCGGGGGATCACGGAGACCAAGGTCTACGACCGCCAGGCCGTCATCGACCGCTACGGGATTCCGCCCGAGCTGATTCCCGACTTCTACGGCCTCAAGGGCGATACCTCGGACAACATCCCCGGGGTTCCCGGCATCGGGGACAAGACGGCGTCCGAGCTCCTGTCGCGCTTCGGCGGACTCGAGGAGGTTCTGGCCAGCGTGGATCAGATCAGCGGAGCCAAGCGCAAGCAGAACCTGATCGACCACGCCGAGGACGCGCGCATCTCCAAGCAGCTGGCCACCATGGTCCGCGACATCGACCCGGGCTTCGACGCGCTCGAGGAGTCATCGCGCGAGCCCGACCGCTCGCGCCTGCGCGACGTCTTCCGCGAGTTCGAGCTGCGCGACCCGCTCCGGCGGCTGGAGGAGGCGCTCGGAGACGCCGAGGCCGCAGCCCCCGCCCCGGCCGCCGAACACCAGCTGAGCGGACGTTTCCGCAGCGCCTCGCTCGCCGACCTGGAGAAGCTGCCGGCCGAGTCCGAGCTCGCGGTCGCCGTTCGAGCGCCGGCCGCGCCCGAGGGCGCGCTGTTCGCGGAGGCCGGTCCGTGGGGCTTCGGGGTGTGCGTGAACGCGGCCGGCGAGGACGTTCCGGAGGTGCTGTTCGGGGAATGCCCCGATCCGGCCGCGCTGGTGAGCGCCTGCGGCGATCGGCCGGTGATCGCCCACGACGCGAAGTCCCTGGACCGCGTTCCGCCTCGGCTGGTCCACGACACGATGCTCGGGGCCTACCTGCTCGAGCCCGCGCGTCGCGGCTACCCGTTTCGCGAGCTGTCCGAGGAGCGGGGGCTGGCGGCGGCCTCGCCCGGGCCCGAGCTCGGCGGGACCTCGCCCGCCGTTGACCCCGGGAACGGCCCGGGGCCCGGTGGGAACGGCGCCAACGCCGCTGGAGCCGACGCGGCCGCACTGGCCGCCGGCGCCGCCCAGGACGCTCTGCTCGTGGCTGCGCTGGCGGACTGGCAGCGTGCCGAGCTCGCCAAGCGGGGGCTGGAGCCGCTCATGCGCGACATCGAGCTGCCTCTGGTTCCCGTCCTGCGCGCCATGGAGCTGACCGGGGTAAAGCTCAACACCGACCGGCTGGCGGGGATCACGCACCGCGTGCGGGACGAGGTCGCCGAGCTCGAGCGCGAGATCTGGTCCCTGGCGGGGGAGGAATTCGTGATCGGGTCTCCGCAGCAGCTCGCCGAGGTGCTGTTCGTCAAGCTCGGCCTGTCGCGCAAGCGGCGGGGCAAGACCGGGTTCTCGACCGACGCCCGCGTACTCCAGGCGATCCGCACCGAGCATCCGATCATCCCGAAGATCGAGCGCTGGCGCGAGCTCAGCACCCTCGCCAAGACCTACCTGGACGTCCTCCCGCAGCTAACCGACGAGCGCGGGCGCATACACACGACGTTCCTGCAGGCCGTCGCGCAAACGGGCCGGCTGTCGTCGACCAACCCCAACATGCAGAACGTCCCCATCCGCACGCCGCTGGGGCGCGAGATTCGCGGTTGCTTCGAGGCCCAAGAGGGCAACCTGCTGCTGTCCGCCGACTACTCGCAGATCGAGCTTCGGGTGCTGGCGCATGCGGCCGACGAGCCCGTGCTCGAGGAGATCTTCCAGCGGGGCGAGGACGTCCACAGCGCAACCGCGGCGCAGGTCTTCCAGGTGGCCACCGACCAGATCGACCCGGGGATGCGCTCGAAGGCGAAGATGATCAACTACGGGATCGTCTACGGGCTCAGCGACTTCGGGCTCGCCGACCGCCTGAACATCCCGCGCGAGGAAGCGAGGGCGTTCATCGAGGCCTACCTGGAGCGCTTTCCGCGGGTGGCCCAGTTCATGAAGGACACGATCGCCACCGCCGCCGAGGTCGGCCACGTGAGCACTCTGTGGGGCCGCCGGCGCCAGATTCCAGAGCTCCGGGCGCGCAACTGGCAGGTGCGCTCACTGGGCGAGCGCCTGGCCGTGAACACCGTCATCCAGGGTACGGCCGCCGACATCATCAAGCTGGCCATGGTGCGCTGCCATGCGGCGCTGGCCCGCGAGCAGCTGAGCACGGACCTGATCCTCACGATTCACGACGAGCTGCTGTTCGAGGGCCCGGCCGACGAGATGCCGGCCGCGCGCGAACTGGTCGAGCGCGAGATGTGCGCGGTGTGGGAGCACGACCCGCCTCTGGGGGTCGACATCGGGGTCGGAAGCACCTGGCTGGAGGCGAAGTAGTGGGGAGATCCGGGATGGGGGGCCGAGTAGTGGGCGGGTCCTGGTTGGAGGCCAAGTAGTGGCCCGTGGGCTGGCGGTCCTGCTGACCGCGCTGGCCGGGGGTCTGGTCGCGCTCCAGGCCCCGATCAACTCGCGGCTCGGCAAGACGGTGGGCACGTTCCCCGCCGCTTCGATCTCCTTCGTGGTGGGGCTGATCGCGCTCGTGGTGATCGTATTCCTGACCGGCCAGGGCTTTGGCAAGGTGGGCGAGGTCCGGCACCTGCCGTGGTGGGGGCTCCTGGGTGGCGTGCTGGGCGCCGCCTACGTCTCCACCGTGCTGGTGACCGTTCGAAGCCTTGGGGCCGGTGGGGTGACGGCGGCCACGATCGCCGGGCAGCTCGCCCTCGCGGTGGTCATCGACCAGTTCGGACTGGTCGGCGTGACCCGCCACGGCGTGTCGGCCGGGCGGCTCGCGGGGGTCGCTCTGCTGGCGGCGGGCGTCTTCCTGGTGGTGCGCGGGTGACCGTCGCGCTGGATCCTGGCCGCCGGGGCGCGTAAAGTCGCACTTACAGCACCTGCCTCAGGGAGGGAACAGCCTTGGAATCCGCCGGAGTACCCACCACCGAACAGGACAGCGACCGGCGCAACCGCGAACGCCGCGCGGGCGACCGGCGCTCGGGCCCGCGCCGGTCAGAGGACCGAGCTGCCCGCACGGCCACGGTCCAGGCCGCGTTTTGGGCCGTGTGTGGCGCGTTGGTCGTGCTGTACCTGTTCTTCGTCGCCATCGGCGGCGTGAACCCGACCAAGAGCTGGGGCTGGACGGCCGCCGCGATCGCACTCGCCGTGCTCTACACCGGTCACGCGGCGCAGCGCCTGTGGGCCGGCGGGCACGTGAGCCGGCCCGACCGCGAGCGCAGAGGCTTCTAGGCCGGGCTGGGCGTAAGGACCGGGACAGCTAGGCCGCGGCCGGGCTAGGCCGCGGCCGGGAGCGCCGCTCGCCGGCTCGGGCCGGTGCTCTCTCCCTGCGTCGCAAAGCTCGGCGGCGCGATGGCCAGGTAGTGACGGAACGCCCAGGTGACAAAGCGCGGGTGGGACATCACGCGCAGCCCCGTGGTCATCACCCGCCGGCGTCCCACGCGGCCGATCAGATGCTGGACGGCCAGCATTGCCTCGAAGTGGCGCCGATGTCCCGCGCTGAACGTCCCGTATGCGGCCAGGGCGCTCTGGCGGTCGCTGCGTCCCTCCACGACCGCACGCAGCTGCCGTCCACAGGCCAGCCCGAAGTACAGCGCCGTCCGGATGCCCTCCGCCGTGAGAGGGAGGCAGTGACCCGCCGAATCGCCGACGAAGAACACCCCGTCCTCGACCGCGGGACGCAGCCGGTGCGGGATCCAATTGCCCTGGTAAGCAACGGCATCCACGCCCAGGTCGTCCGCCAGCCGCACGGTCGGCTCGCGCACTCGGTCGCGCGGCTCGAACGAGCCCACCCCGACGCGCAGTTCATCGGCGGCCGGGAAGCTCCAGCTGTAGCCGGCGCGAACGTAGCGCGGGTCGATCCAGATCTCGAGGTCTTGGCCAGTCCCGTGCGGATGGACCTCCAGGCCCCGCGAGAGGCGGGCGTTAGGCGGCTGGACGTTGTCCGCCGCGCCCAACACCCGCCGCCATCCGAGCGCGTCGACGACCAGGGGAGCGCGCAGGTCGCCGCGGTCGGTGGACACCGTGCGGGGTGCCCCGGATCCATCCGGATCGATCCCCTCGACCTTCGCGGTCTCGAAGTCGGCGTCGGCGCACTGCTCGCGCAGCAGGGCGCACAGCTCGGGGTAATCGAACGTCGAGAACGTCCAGGGCAAGCCGTAGCGCAGGTCCACGCGGGGGGTATGGAACACGAGGTCGCCGAACGTCTGGCGGATCGACCCCGATAGCCCCATGTTCTCCAGCCATTCCGTGGGCGCGGCACAGGCGGACGTCTGGCGCTCACCCACCTCGTAGCGATCGACGATCAGCACGCGAGCGCCCGCGCCGCTCAGCTCGCGGGCCACCGCCAAACCGGCGAAACTGGCCCCGCAGACGAGCACGTCGCAGTCGCGGTCAAGCGCGGTGCGTGCCGCCCCGCGCTTGGTGGCTCGAACGGGCATGGGCAGCCATGATAGGGCCGCCCCGCACCCCGATGGCTAGGGGCGCCCGCGGCCGCCGGGGGGCGGCTCGGCCTGCCTGCTGACACCCTGCTCTCCGCTACGCTTCCGCGGGTGCAGACGGAGACTCCAGAGGCCCAGCCCAAGGTCGTAGACGGGTCCGACGGCCTGCTGCTGGAGGTGGACGGCCAGATCGTCCCCAACTACGACGCCACCCTCCATCCCTTCGACGAGGGCGAGGTCGTCACTGGAAACGTCGTGCGAATCGACAGCGACGAGGTGCTGGTCGACATCGGCTACAAGTCCGAGGGGGTCATCCCGGCCAACGAGCTTTCGATCCGCAAGTCGGTTGACCCGCACGAGGAGGTGCAGCTCGGCGAGGAGGTGGACGCCCTCGTCCTGACCAAGGAGGACCAGGACGGTCGCCTCATCATGTCCAAGAAGCGCGCGCGCTTCGAGAAGGCATGGCGCAGGATCGAGCGGGCAGCGGAATCGGGCGAACCCGTGGAAGGAACGGTCATTGAGGTGGTCAAGGGCGGATTGATCATCGACCTCGGGGTGCGGGGGTTCCTGCCCGCTTCGCTGGTCGACATCCGCCGGGTTCCCAACCTCGACGAGTACCTGGGCACCAAGATCGAATGCAAGGTCATCGAGCTCAACCGCTCTCGTAACAACGTGGTCCTCTCGCGGCGCGCCGTGCTGGAGGAGGAGCGAAAGGAGCAGCGCCAGGAGATCCTGGACCGTCTCCAACCCGGCTCGGTCGTCGAAGGGACGATCTCCAACATCGTCGACTTCGGGGCGTTCGTGGACCTCAACGGGATCGACGGCCTGATCCACATCTCCGAGCTGTCGTGGTCGCACGTCAACCACCCCAGCGAGGTGCTGAGCATCGGGGACCGAGTGTCGGTCAAGGTGCTCGACATCGACCGCGACCGCCAGCGGATCTCCCTCGGGCTCAAGCAGACCCAGGAAGACCCCTGGCAGAGGATCGTCGACACCTACCGGGTCAACGACGAGCTCGAGGGCAAGGTCACCAAGGTCGTCACGTTCGGGGCGTTTGTCGAGATCATGGACGGCGTCGAGGGCCTGGTCCACATCTCCGAGCTGGCCCCGCACCACGTCGAGAATCCGCGTGAGATCGTGGCGCCCGGAGACGAGATCCGGGTCAGGATCCTTGAGATCGACTCCGAGCGCCGGCGCCTGTCGCTATCCGCCAAGCGAGTCGAGGGCCAGGTCCTGCCCGTCCAGCATTCCGAGGCCGGGCCCGGGGCGGGGGAGGAGGGGGCCGTAGCCGACGGGGTCTCGGCCGCCGGCGAGGTCTCGGCGACCGGCGAGGTCTCGGCCGCCCACGACGGGGCATCGGAGCTGGAATCGCCCGCCGGCGCGGGCGACGAATCGGGCCAGACCGACGGAGCGGGCGCGGGTGACCTGGATCATGTTCCCGAGCTCGGCCTGTCCGAGGACGTCTTCGCCGACGACGACGCGGCCCGCCTCAGCGGGGTAGACGAGGCGGCGCCACCGCCCGAGGATCCGGGAACGGCTTCGCCCGATCAGGCGGAGGCGATCCCGACCACCACCCCAGGGGGGGAGGGCGACCAGGAGCGGCCCGACGATGGGGCCTCGACGGCGCCAGCGCCTTCGGGCGAGGGGGAGCCGCCGTCCGCCTCGGGCGGGTCGTAGCGTCTGCCTCTCGCCGCGCCCGGGCAGCGGATCGTGTCGGAGGCCTCGCATTCCGGGGTACCGTTCGTCGGGCTGACCGGCGGCCTGGGTGCCGGCAAGTCGACCGCCCTCTCGGCGCTGGAACGCCTGGGGGCCGCCGTCCTGTCCACGGACGCCGTCGTACACGACCTCTACGACAGCCCCGAGATCCGCGACGCCGTGGTCGACCGGTGGGGTGAGGAGGTTGCTCTGGGCGGTGTGGTCGACCGCGCGGCGGTGGCGGCCCGGGCGTTCGGCGGGGCCGAGGACCGGGCCTGGCTCGAGGCCCTGCTGTGGCCGCGCGTCGGACGGCGCGTCGATGAGTGGCGTCGCGAAATGGTGGGGCTGACACCGCCTCCGCGCGCCGCTGTCGTCGAGGTTCCGCTGCTGTTCGAGGCGGGCATGGACGGGGCGTTCGACGCTACGATCGCCGTCGTGGCCGACGAACGGGTCCGGGCCGCGCGGGCGGGCGCGCGAGGCCACGCGGCTGTGGACGAGCGGGCTGCCCGGCAGCTTCCGCAGGAGGAAAAGGCCCGCCGGGCCACATTTGTCGTCGCGAATAGCGGCACCGTCGCCGAGTTGGAGCACGAGTTGTCAGCCATCCTTGACAAGCTGAGAGCGTGAGAACGCGAACCACCGCCACGGTTGCTCCTCGCCGGGCCGTGCCCGGCCCGGCGCCGCGGGCGATGTACCGTCGGGGCCGGTTCGAGCGCCGGCGGCGCGTGGCGCGGCGCCGGTTGGCCGCACTGGTGGTGGTCGGTGTGGGCACGGCGTTGGGCGTGGGCGTGGTGTGGCCGGCGCTCCAGACGGCCGTGCGAGACCTGACCCTGCCTCTGCATCACGCGGACATCATTCGCCAGCAGGCCCGCGAGAAGCGCCTGGATCCCGCGTTGATCGCCGCCGTCATCTACGCCGAATCGCATTTCGTCGACCGGACCTCCCCGACCGGGGCGCTTGGGCTGATGCAGCTCGAGCCCGCGACCGCCGATTTCATCGCCCGCAAGTCGGGGGCGACGCGATTCTCGATCAGCGATCTCGCAACGCCCCAGGTCAACATCGCCTACGGCAGCTGGTACCTGCGCTACCTGCTGGAGCGCTACCGAGGCACCCCGGCGCTCGCGATCGCGGCCTACAACGCGGGCGAGGCCAACGTCGACCGCTGGGTGGCCACCGCGCGCGAGCGGGGGATCGATCTGAGCACCGCGGCGATTCCGTTCCCCGAGACGCGCGCGTATGTCGCGCGCGTGCTGCAGGCTCAGGGCAGCTACCGCGCGCAGTACGGCGCCCAGCTCGGAGCCGCGCCCTGACGCTCTGGGGCTGACGGTCCTCTGGGGCTGACGGCCCTCTGGGGCTGACGGTCTTGGGCTCGCGCTCAGCCCGGCGACGGCGGTGGGCGTGCGGGCGCGATCTCGCGCGGGAAGTCCCGCAGCAGCGGCCGCAGCGCCTCGGGCTCGAAGTTGCCCTGGTCGTCGCAGCGACCCTCCTGGGCGAGGGTGAAGAGGCGCTCCATGAATCGTTCCCATTCGAGCGGGGGGCGGAAGCACACGCGCAGCAGGACCGGCGCCTCGGAGGGGTTCCACCCGATGTGGGGGATTCCCGGTGCGGCCACGATCACGTCTCCCGTGCGGGCGGTCCGCTCGACCCCGCCGATTCGAAACAGGGCGGTGCCCTCGAGGACCTCCCAGCGCTCCTCCATCTCGGGATGAACGTGCTCCGGCGTGCGCAAGCCCTTCCGGGGCCAGAGCTGATCGAACTCGAGCAGCTCGCCACCGGTCTCCGCGGTGGTCCGGCGGAACACGATCCGTTCGCCGGTGTGCGGGTTCTCGAGCGTGTCGCCGGGGCGGGCCATCGGTGGGCCGGACCCTAGACCGTTAGCGGGAGTGAGCTCGCGCCTCGGGGCCGGGGGTGCCGCGCCGGGGTCGGGGGGTGCCGCCGCTACCGTACGACTTGGACGATGCCCGACTTCAAGCTTGATTCCGTCTTCACCCCGACCGCCGATCAGCCGAAGGCGATAGCCGAGATCGCCGAGAACATCCAGCAGGGCGAGCGCTTCACCACGCTCCTGGGCGCGACCGGCACCGGCAAGACGATGACCATGGCCGGGGTGATCGAGGCGGTGCAGAAGCCGGCATTGGTGATCGCCCACAACAAGACGCTCGCGGCCCAGCTGTGCAACGAGTTCCGGACCTACTTCCCCGAGAACGCGGTCGAGTACTTCGTCTCCTACTACGACTACTACCAGCCCGAGGCCTACGTCCCCAGCCGCGACCTCTACATCGAGAAGGACTCGGCCATCAACCAGGAGATCGACCGCCTCCGCCACGCGGCCACCGCGGCCGTGTTCGCGCGCCGCGACGTGATCGTGGTGGGCTCGGTTTCGACCATCTTCGGGCTGGGCTCGCCCGACGTGTACGAGATGAACATGCAGATCCTGCGCAAGGGCGACTTCGTCGACCGCGACCTGCTTCTGCGCAAGCTCGTGTTCATCCAGTACAACCGCAACGACACCGCGCTGGGCCGGGGCACCTTCCGGGTCCGCGGGGAGACGCTCGAGGTATTCCCGGCCTACGCGGAGTCGGCGTTTCGCGCGACCTTCTTCGGCGACGAGGTCGAGCGCCTACAGCACTTCGATCCTCTTACCGGCGAGCTGCTCGCCGATGACCTAGAGCACGTCGCCATCTGGCCGGCCACCCACTACAACGTCAGGGAGGGCACGATCGAGCGCGCGGTGGCGGAGATCGGCCGGGAGCTCAACGCGCGCTGCACAGAGCTCGAGGCCGCCGGGAAGCTCCTGGAGTCCCACCGGCTGCGCCAGCGCACCCAATACGACATGGAGATGCTGCGCGAGATGGGGTTCTGCTCGGGCATCGAGAACTACTCGCGCATCCTCGATGGGCGGGAGCCCGGCCAGCGCCCCTTCTGCTTGATCGACTACTTCCCCGACGACTTCGTCTGCTTCATCGATGAGTCCCACCAGACCATTCCGCAGCTGGGGGGCATGTACGAGGGCGACCGCTCGCGCAAGCAGACGCTGGTGGATTACGGCTTCCGGCTCCCGAGCGCCCTGGACAATCGCCCCCAGACGTTCGATGAGTTCATGACCATCACGCCCCAGCTGGTGCTCGTGTCCGCCACCCCGGGCGAGTTCGAGCGCGTCCAATCCAACCGCATCGTGGAGCAGATCGTGCGACCGACCGGGATCGTCGACCCCGCGGTGGAAGTGCGGGAGACGCGCAACCAGATCGACGACCTGATGAACGAGATCAGGCGGCGCGTCGACCGCGAGGAGCGAGTCCTGGTCACCACGCTGACCAAGAAGATGAGCGAGGACCTCACGGACTACCTGCTCGAGATGGGCTTCCGGGTGCGCTACCTGCACTCGGAGGTGGACACGCTCGAGCGCATCCAGATCATCCGAGACCTGCGGTTGGGGGAGTACGACGTCCTGGTCGGGGTCAACCTGCTGCGCGAGGGCCTCGACCTGCCCGAGGTGTCGCTGGTGGCCATCCTGGACGCCGACAAGGAGGGGTTCTTGCGGGGCGAGACCTCCCTGATCCAGACCATCGGCCGCGCGGCCCGAAACGTCGAGGGCACGGTCCTGATGTACGCCGACAAGGTCACCCAGGCGATGCGCGCCGCCATCGAGGAGACCGACCGGCGGCGCGAGATCCAGGTCGCTTATAACCGCGAGCACGGGATCACGGCGGAGACCGTGGTCAAGGGCATCTCCGACATAGCCGAGTTCCTGCAGCAGGACTCCAAGACGCCGAGGGGGCGGCGCCGCTCCGAGCGCCGCCGGCCGCGCGAGGACATGGAGGACCACGAGCTCGAACGGCTGATCGTCGAGCTCGAGGAGGAGATGCTGGCCGCCGCCGAGGACCTGCGCTTCGAATATGCCGCGCGGCTGCGGGACGAGATCCGCGACCTGCGCCGGGACCTGGCCGACAGCCGGCCCGCCGAGGCTCCCACCGGACCCTGATCCCCGGCCCAGGGGTGCTGGCGGACCGGGGCGCTCACCGGTCCCTGATCAGCGGCCGACACGTCCCGTGGGAGGCGGGGCTCGCTTGGTGCCTTTCCCCGGCCCCGCTCTTCGCTAGGCTTCGCGGCCGCCTGTCAGGACGACCGTGGAGGTCCCGTGGATCTCGATCCTCAGTCCATCGAGAAGAGAGATTTTCCCATCATCCGGCGGGGGTACGACCCTCCCGCCGTGGACTCGCATCTCGAGGCGATCGCCCACGAGGTCGAGGCGCTCAGACGTCAGTCCCGTTCCCGCCGAGGCGAGTCGCTGGCCTCGGCCGCCAGCGCGCAGGTGCAGGCGATCGTGGAGGCGGCCGAGACCAGCGCGGCCGACATCGAGCGCCAGGCGCAGCTCGACGCCGCTCGCATCCGCCAGGACGCCCAGCGCGAGGCGGACAAGACCCGCGACGACGCCGTCGAGCGCTCGCGCGAGCACGTCAACAAGGTCTCGGAGGCCACCGCGGTCATGCTCCAGCGCCTGGATGCCATGGAGGGCGAGCTCGGGGCGCTGTTCGAGAGCCTGCGCACCGGAGCCAATCGGCTGGGCGCGGACCTTTCGCTGCTCGAGGGCAACATGGGCGAGCTCTACGCGGCCGCCGGCGGTGCCCGGCGGGGCGGCGGGGTCGTCCCGGTAGGGCCCGAGCTCGTCGAGGTCGAGACCGAGATCGTCGAGGAGGTCTACGTGGCTGGGAGGCCCGAGCTCGAAGAGCTCGAGCTGGAGGTCGAGGAGGCCGAGGAGGCCGCCGCCCTAGAGGCGGCGATCGAGGAGGAGGAAGCCGAGGAGGCCGAGGAGGCCGAAGCGATCGCCGAAGCGGCCGAGGTCTCCGACGACGTCGAGGGCGCCCGCCTCATCGCGCTCAACATGGCCCTCAACGGCCAGTCGCGGGAAGAGGCCGACCGCTATCTGGCTGACAACTTCGACCTCGCCGACCGGGAGACTCTGCTCGACGAGGTCTACGCCTCGGTTCAGGGTTGACGGACCCGCCGGGCGCGACGGGCGGAGGGCCCGCGTCCGGCCCCCCCGCGGGAGCGTTTGGCGGCGCCGGGGCAGCGATGCGCGGCATTCGTACCTTTGGCGGGCTGCCTCACCACCTGATCGTTGAGGGCTTTGACGTGGCGATCGTGGGCGTGCCCTGGGACGGGGGCGCGAGCCGGCGACCGGGGGCGCGCTTCGGACCGGAGGCCATCCGGCACGCCTCGACCACGCTGGAGCGCTACCACCCGACCTACCAGCTGGACCTCTTCCAGGCGCTCCGCGCCGTCGATTGGGGCGATGTCGAGATGGTGCCGGGCGACGCCCTGCGGGCGTTTGACGAGATAGAGGGTGAGCTGACGGTGTTCCTGGGTGCCGGCGCGACCCCCATCGTGCTGGGAGGGGATCACACGATCCTGGAAGGTGAGCTGTCGGCGCTGGCGTCGGTGGTCGGCCCGGTGGCGCTGGTGATGCTCGACGCCCACACCGACACGCTCGAAGAGCCTGACGAAGATCGGACCTCGCGCGGAGGCGCGCTACGCCGGGCGGTGGTCGAGGGGATCGTGCGCCCCGAGCAGTCGCTGCTCGCTGGGTTGCGCGGCCCGCTCACCGGTCCGCTGGAGCTCGAATGGCCCAAGGCGGTTGGCTTCGAGCTGATCTCCTGCGCCGAGCTCGTGACCATGGCCCCGGAGGAGTTCGGGCGCAGGGTGCGAGAGCGGGTGGGCGACGCGCCGGTCCACCTGAGCGTCGACCTGGACGTGGTCGACCCCGCCTTCGCTCCCGCCACGGGGACGCCGGAGATCGGAGGTCTGACTTCGGCGCAGCTGGTGGCTCTGCTGCGCGGTCTGGCCGGAATCCCATTCCGGGGCTACGACGTAGCGGAGCTCACGCCGGCCTATGACACCGAGGGTCAGACGACTGCGCTCCTGGCTGCCAACGTCGTCTTCGAGTTCCTGGGCCTCGCGGCCACCGCGCTTGCGGGCGGGGCCTAGGGCTGAGGGCCGTCCGGCGTCGCGGCCGGGCCCCGCGGCCCGGGGTCTCCGGTCGAGAGTCGAGACGGTCAAGGAACCAACGAGGTCCGGCCACCGAGCCCGCCGAGGCTTAGGTCGCCAACTGCGTGCGCTTGTCGATGCGCCGCATGCCGGTCAGGGTCGCGAGTACCAGTATGGGCGCCGTGACGCCGATGGCCAGCAGGCCCCCGCGTACCCCCAGGAGAACGACCAGCGCCGGAGCGACGATGGAGCCAATCGCAATCGACAGCGTCACCATGCTGTCCTCCAGGCCCAGAGCCGAAGGAATGAGCGGCGGGGGAATGACTCGGCGCAGGAGCTCGAGACCGATCGCCTCATCGAGGGTGTCGAGGGCCTCCCACGCGAGCAGCATGACGATCACCACGCCGAGCGTGGGAAATGCGGCCAGCAGCAGGGGCGGAACGGCATCGGCCAGCCCCATCAACGTCCACCGCACTCCCAGCCCGCGGACGTGAACAGCCCTGAAGGCGAACGCGCCTCCCACGAGCCCGCCGACCATCTCCACGGCGGCCAGACCACCCACGCCGCCGGCTCCGATGCCCAGGACCTTCAGTGCCAGCACGATCACGAACACGTCCAGCGCCCCCTCCATCAAACCGTCGACCGCGAACAGCAGGAGCAGGAGGCGGGCATCGGGCACACCGCTGATCGCCCGTAGCCCTTCCACCAGGTCGCTGATCAGCCCTCCCTCCTCCTCGTCCTCCTCGTCTTCATCCTCCTCGCCTGCGTGGGCCCCGGGTGCGGTCTGGGCCGGTGGTTCCGCAGCCTCGGCCGGCTTCCCCCGGGGTGCCCCCAGGAACAGGACCCCGCTGCTGAGCATGACGCCGGCGGCGACCCCGTAGACCACGCCCAGGTTGGTCGTCGCCAGTAACACGCCGCCCAGCACGGGCCCGATCCCGCCGCCCACGCTCTCGACCAGGGCGGTGACCGCCGCCGATGTCGCGAGCTCGTCCCGGGATCGGGTCAGGCGGGGCAGCAACCCCTGCTGGTTGGGGTATACGGCGCTCGACAGGATCGAGTCGAACCCCAGCAGCGCGTAGAACAGCTCCGGAGGAGCGCCGCGTGAGAACGCCAGCCCCGCGGCCGCCAGCTCAACCGACCGCAGGACGGCGAGCCCGAACAGCAGCCGCTCGTGCCGGATGCGCTCCCCGAGGAGGGCAGTCAACGGTGCTGCGATGGCGGCGGGCAGCTCCGACAGGACCCCGACGAGCCCTACGGCGAAGGCCCCACCGACCTCGAAGGCGAACACCTCGAGTGCTGTGAAGTACGCCCATTCGGAGACCTGGTTGGCTCCCAGGCCGAACTGAACGCGCCGCACCGCACGATTGCTGAATGCGACGCGAACCTGGTCGCGATTGCGGCTGAGCCCTCGCGAGAGCGCGTGCCGGACGCTGGCTATCCGGGCCACGGGCCCGGCACCACTGCCATCAGGTGGAGGCGGCGCGCGTCCGGCATCGCAGCGCAGTATGCATGGCGGTGGCGCCCGCCGTCCGCTCGGTCAGTCGGCGCCCCAGCGGCCCTCGCCGGCCGGCAGGGCTCGCTCAGTCGTTCCAGGTCAGGGCAATGAGCGCCAGGAAGTCGTAGACCACGTTGGCGGCCAGCAGGGCCGTGGTCTGGCCGCCATTGTCGTAGGGCGGCGAGACCTCGACGACGTCGAAGCCGCGGAGATCCACGTCCTCCCCGAGCGAGCGAATGAGGGCCAGCAGCTCATGCGAGGCCAGCCCGCCGACCTCTGGCGTCCCGGTCCCGGGCGCGAAGGCGGGGTCGACTACGTCGATGTCAACGCTGAGGTGGGTGGGCGTGTCGCCAGTGCGCTTCGTCACTCTCTTGGCGAACCTCTTGGGGCCCATGTCCCGAAGCTTGTCGCAGGAGATGACGTCGAAGCCGGCCTGGCGCGGCCACTCGAGCTCGGCCGCGTCGAGAACCGGCCCGCGCATGCCGGCCAGCACGGAGCTCTCAGGGATCACCATCCCCTGCTCCACGGCCCGGCGAAGCCACGTCCCATGGGAGAAGGGCTGCCCCTCCTCCTCCTGCTGCAGGGTGTCGGCGTGGGCGTCGAGAAGCACGATCGCCACCGGTCCCAGGGCCGCGCTCAGCCCCGCGACCTCGCCGCCCGCGATCGAGTGATCCCCCCCCAGCACGATGGGAGCAACCTCGCGGGCGGCCAGGGCCCCGATGGTCCGGGAGACCTCCGAGATCGTCCGCTCGGTGTTGGCCGGCAGGATGTCCAGGTCACCCCAGTCGACGACCGACAGGTCTTCGAAGACCTCGACATCGAAGCCGGGGTGGTAGCCGCGCAGCGTGCCCGAAGCGGACCGGATGGCCTCGGGACCGAATCGCGCCCCGGGACGAAAGCTCGCGGCGCCATCGAAGGGCACGCCGACGATCGCCACGTCGACGTCCTCCGGGCTGTTGACGTAGGGGCACCCGGCGAAGGTCCGGATGCCGGTGAAGCCTGTTTCCCAGAGCTCGAGGCGGCGGTGCGCGGGTGGAGACCGGGTATCCGCGGGCGGGTCAGGCGCGAGGCTCATGCCCCTCGACCACCACCATCACCGTGTGCAGGTGAGGGTCGCTGGCTCCGCGCAGGCGGCCGCCGCGGTCGAGCACGTCTCTGCAGTAATCGATGATCTCCTCGGTCAGGCGCTCACCGGGCAGGACGGCTGGAATCCCGGGAGGGTAGGCCATCAGTGCTTCGGCCGCGATGCGACCGGCGGCTGCGGAAGCCGGGATGGTCTCGCGCGGACCGAGGAAGGCGTCGCGAGGCGACATCTCCAAGGGACCGCGACATGGCCGCGCGGTGCACACCGAGAGGCTCTGGCGGTCGCTGCTGCCGGCCGGAGGCTCGGCCGCGGGCGCAGGCGCGTGCCCCGGGGCGTGGCCGTTGCCGGTGGCGTGACCGTTGCCGTTTGCGTGGCCGTTGGCGTGGCCGTTGCCACTGGCGTGCCCATTCCCATTGGCGTGGCCATTCGTGTGGCCGTTCCCGTTCACGTAGGCCAGCCCCGTGGCGTGACCGTTGCCGTTTGCGTGGCCATTGCCATTCCCGTTGCCGTTGGCATAGCCGGCGACGTGGCCGTTTCCGTTGGGGTGCCCGTTGCCGTTGGAATGCCCGTTCCCGTTGGGGTGGCCGTTCCCGTTGGAGCGGCCGTTTCCGTTGCCGTTCGTGTAGCCAACGGCGCGGCCGTTGCCATCGCTTTGTCCGCACACCCGGCGCAGACCGTCGACCAG
>DASZHF010000095.1:0-3647 GCA_035938095.1 Solirubrobacteraceae bacterium | reverse complement strand
GACCCAGGCACGGGCTGCTGGCCCCAGCCTGGCGGTAGCGCTCCAGTCCGCGGCGCACGTCCTCCTCGGTCCCGATCGCGGTGAGGTCCTCGAGGAAGCGGTCGGAGATGGCGGCCCGCATCGCCTCGACGTCGCCCCCGGACGCGTCGAAGGCCGCGATCTCGTCCCCGTAGCCGGAGCGTTCGATCATGGCCCGGTAGAAGGGAAGCGCGAAGTAGGGCAACAGCTCGCCGCGCATAGCCGCCAGGGCGGCGTCCACGTCGTCGGTGGCTGCGGCCGGGACGGCCGCGACCAGGTCGAACCCGTCGAGCGTACGCCCCGTCCGCTCGCGGCCCTCGGCCACCTTGGGAACCACGACGTCGCGGATGTACTCAGGAGTGCAGAGCCACAGCACCACGCCGTCGGCGATCTCACCAGCCAGGCGCAGCATCCCGGGCGACAGGGCGGCCATGTAGATCGGCAGCTGCGGTCGGGGGTCCAGGCCCATGAAGTGAAAGCTCGTGCGCCAGCGCTCTCCGGCGGGCGGGTCCTCGCCGGCCAGGATGGCGCGCACGATCGTGACGTACTCGCGCATCTCCGCCACCGGCCGGTGGATCTCATGGCCGTGCCAGTGCTCCACCACGGGACGGTGCGATACGCCGAGTCCCAGGTTCATGCGCCCACCCGACAGTTCGTCGATGGTGGCCGCCGTCTGGGCCATGGTCGCCGGCGTGCGGGTGTAGATGGGAACCACGCCCGTTCCCACCCGTACTCGCTCGGTGCTCAGGGCATAGGCGGTGATCACCGTCAGCGCGTCGCGGGCGGCGAGCTGGGTGACCCAGACCGACTCGTACCCCAGCGACTCGGCTAGCCGGACGCGCTCGAGAGCTTGGTCGAACGAGCGCCCAACGGCGATGAAGCAGCCCACTCCCACGGGCGCGCACACTACCGGCTGGGGGTGGGCGCCAGCGGGCAGCCCGCGGCGGCGCCGGGTTGCGGGCGGAGCCGGAGGCGGAGCCCTTTTTGAGTACTGCGACTGCGCTCAGGCGGCGACCGCGGCGGAGCCCACGACGAGCGGGCGCACGATCGCCGGGGCCTTGGCCAGCGCCCCGTGCTCGATCCGGCGCACGTCGAATCCCGCGGCCCGAATGTTCTCCACGGTGGCCCGGTTGCAGTGGCAGCCGTGTCCGAAGCGCACCCACAGCGGGTGTAGCCGATCCTGCCAGCGCGCCAGCCGGGGGCTCGAGGCGCGCACGTGCTCGATGAACACGAGCTCGCCCCCGGGGCGCAGGACGCGGTGCAGCTCCGACAGCGCCTGGACCGGGTCGTCGACGGTGCACAGCACGAGCGTCGACACGGCGAAGTCGAACGAGTTGTCGGGGAACGGGAGGTGCTCGGCGGGCGCCTGCACCACCCGGGCCGGGAGGGCGCTCGCATGGACCCGCTGCTTCAGGCGCCGGGCCATGGGCGGCTCCGGCTCGGTGATGATCAGCTCTTCGAGGCCGGGCGGGTAGTGCTCCAGGTTGGCGCCGGTTCCTCCCCCGATCTCGATCACGCGACCACGGAGAGGCTCGAGCAGTGCGTGGCGGCGCTGGGCCAGTCCGGCACGCTCGGCGCCGGCCGTGAAACGGTCGTAGCCGGCGGCGAAGACGCGTCCCCAGAGGCTCACGCGCGCACTCTAGAGACCGGGCCTTAAGGCCAGCGTTCAGCGGCGCAGCAGCAGGTACACCAGGGCGATGGCGAAGCCGATCTGGCCGAAGGCGAGTGCCGTGCCAAGATTGGTGGCACCGAGGAGCCCGGCGAGCGCGCTGGCCACGACAAACGCCGCGAGCAGGACGGCGATACCCCGGAGCAGGCCTATGCCTCCTCGAGCGCCCGGGTCTCGAGCCGGGCGGTCAGCGCGGGAACGTCGAGCGTCGGGTCCTGCTCGGCGAGCCAGCGCTGCGCCGAGCGGCGGCCGCCCAGGGCGCGAACGGCCCGGTCTCCGTGCTCGGCCATGAAGTCGGCCAGGGCGTTGGCGCGCCGGGCGGCGAGCCGGCGCGCGGACAGGTCGAGGTTCGCCCGGTGAGCGTCAGTCGCGCTCACGAGCTCGTCCACGCCGCGCACCGGCGGGATCGAGGCCACTGCGACGACGGGCGTGTCCCCGGACCCAATCGCGCCCAGAGCCACGCGCAGGTCGCGCACGGTGCGCGCGGCCGGTTCGCCCAGGTCGGCCTTCGTCACGACCAGAACATCGGGAACCTCCATGATCCCGGCCTTGAGGAACTGGAGCACGTCGCCGGCGCCGGGCTGGACGACGACGAGCACCGTGTCGGCGACCTCGGCCACCTCGGTCTCTGACTGCCCCACGCCCACCGTCTCGATCACGACGACTTCGAAGGCGACCGAGAGGGCCTGGGCGGCGGCCCTCGTCGCGGGGGCGAGCCCGCCCAGCCGCTCACCGGCGGCGGTCGAGCGGATGAACACGCCGGGGTCGTTAGCGTCGTGGGCGATGCGCGCGCGGTCGCCGAGCAGCGCGCCGCCGGAGCGCCGGGAGGTGGGGTCGACGGCCAGGACCGCGACGGTGCGCTGGCGCTCGCGCCAGGCCGCCACCAGCGCGGAGAGCAGCATGGACTTGCCGGCGCCCGGGGGTCCCGTCACGCCGACCACGTGACCCGGAGCCTCGCCCCCGAGGGCGGCGGGGGAGAGCGAGCGCAGGAGCTCGGCGGTCTGCTCGCGGTCGGCGGGCGAGCGGCTCTCGACCAGGTTCAGGACGGCGGGGGCGGCGCCCAGATCGCCGTCGCGCAGGCGGGCCGCCAGCCGCGCGCCGGTCTCCGGCGCGCCGGGGTCCGGCGTCACGCCTGCGCGTGCGTCGTGGCCGACGAGCTGACCAGCGCCACGATGTCGCGCATGATCCGGGTCAGCTCGAAGTCCTTGGGCGTGTAGACCGCCGCCACGCCCGCCGCCCGCAGGGGCTCGACGTCCTGCTCGGGGATGATGCCGCCGACCACCACCGGGGCGTCCACGCCGGCCTCGCGCAGGGCGGCCATGACCGCCGGTATCAGCTCGCGGTGCGACCCGGAGAGGATCGACAGGCCGACCACGTGGACCCCCTCCTCCAGGGCCGAGTGGGCGATCTGCGACGGGGTGAGGCGGATGCCCTCATAGACCACGTCCATCCCGATGTCGCGGGCGATCACCGCGATCTGCTCGGCCCCGTTGGAGTGGCCGTCGAGGCCCGGCTTGCCCACCAGGATCTTCACGCGCCGGCCCAGCGCCTCGGAGATCCGCTCCACCTCCTCGCGCAGCTCCTCGAGCTCCTCGGTCGGGGGCGCGGCGACCGCCTCACCGACGCCCGTGGGCGCGCGGTACTCGCCGAACACCTCGCGCAGCGTTTGCGCCCACTCGCCGGTGGTGGCCCCAGCACGCGCCGCTTCGAGGGTGGCGGGCATGATGTTCTCGTCGGTGCGGGCCACGCGGGCGAGCTCGGCCAGGGCCCGCTCCACGGCCTCGGGATCGCGTTCGGCCCTCCAGCGCTCGAGCGCCTCGATCTGCTCGGCCTCGACCGCGGGGTCGACGATCAGGATCCGTCCCTCGGGGTCGCTGTCCAGCGGCATGGGCTCGGTCTCGGTGAAGCGGTTCTGCCCCACGACCACCTGCTGGCCGGACTCGATGCGCCGGATGCGGGC
>DASZHF010000094.1:0-5074 GCA_035938095.1 Solirubrobacteraceae bacterium | reverse complement strand
ATCCTCGGTGCCGTTGCAGGTCATCGGATTCGTTCCTTCGCAGTAGCCGTCGTACTTCAGCGCCACCGGGAACCGACCGGAGGCGGCCGGCAGCACCACGGTGTAGCGGAGCTTCACGCCATCCGACATCGTGATGTAGCCGGTCGTCTGCACCGGCGCGGCCTGCGCTTGAGCGCACCACGCCATGCACAACAGCAGTGTGAGCAACGCAAACCGCAGGAAGCTGGACCCAGCGATCATCAGCCTTCTTCCTTGCAATCCCCTGCCTTGGTAACTCCTGGACTGCGTCTGGATCGGACCACGGATGGTTGCAACAGCCACGAGTCCTGCCAACACCAGCTCTGATTGTTCATCCACACAGTCGAAGTACCTGTTGGCGTGGACATGTCCGGCCGCGGACCCGCAGAAGTCGCTCGTGGGCGGCGCTGCGCTGGCGCGGGCACGTCTCGACGACGGTCGCCGTAGCCCCGTTCGGCGGTCGCCTCACGAAAGGAGGCGAAGGAGCCGTTCCCGCGTCTGCTGCCAGTCTTTAGCCAGGGCTCGGTCACTACCCCCGTTGCTGATCTGCAGGAGGGCTAGTCCGCGGACTGTCGCGAGCGCGAAGATCAGGTCTTCGGGGAAGCCTGCGCGGCGCGCGGTTGGGCCGAGCGCCGACTCGGCGGTGCGCGCGACGGCGACGGCGACGTCGCGTTCGATGCGCAAGAGGTTGGCCCGCAGCTCCGGGTCCGTGCGTGACGCGACCCAGAGCTCCAACGCGGCGGCGAAGATCGGTCCTTGGTGTTCCTCCCACAGTGCGTCTAGGCACTCCTCGAGTGTGACCTGCTTGCCCTCGAAGCGCGCTGCCACGGCGCTGATGCGTTTGTCGGCGAGGTGGGCAACCGCTGCACCTACGATGTCGGCGCGGCTCCGGAAGTACGGCAGCTGCGCGCCGCGGGAGACCCCCGCGAGCTCGGCGATCCGTCCGGTCGTGGTTTTGGCATGCCCGTAGGCGACGAGGCACTCGATCGTGGCGTCGAGCAGCGCGGCCTGGGTCACCGCGCGCCGCTCCGCCTGGGTGCTGGGTCGCCGCCGGGTGGGGACCGTCGCCGTCGCCATGACGGTGGACCCTAGCATGCAGCTGCACCTTTGCATCTAAATGCAGAACTGCATGATACCCTCACCGGACTATGGCGGCGGGAGGGATCAGGCGCGGTGTTCTGCGCAGCCCGCTTGTCGTCGTTGGGCTCGCCGGCCTGATGATGCTCGGCGCCGGTGCCGCATCGGCCATCGCCGCGGATCCTCCGGACCCCGGTAAGACCGAGACCTTCACATACGACTCCGGCGGGACGGCGTACCCGTACATCGTCTACACGCCGACCACCTACCACGCTGCGCGCCCGGCGCCGCTGCTCGTCATGACGCACGGCTGCCAGACGACTGCCGAGCAGCAGATGCGCGCGAACCTCTACAACCCGATCGCCGAGCGGGAGGGCATCGTGATGCTCTACCCCGACGTCAACGCGATGGAAGCCGCACAGCCGGGGCCGACGGCGCGCTGCTGGCAGTTTCCCGACCCGAACAGCTGGCATCGCGACTCCGGCGACGCGGCGGCGATCGCCGGTATGACGCGCGCGGTCATGGAGCGGTGGCGGATCGACCCCGAGCGCGTCTACATGATGGGCATGTCGGCCGGCTCGTTCATGACGTCGATCATGGCCGCGGCCTACCCGGACTTGTACGCCGCGGTCGGGATCATGGCCGGCGGCGCCTACGCCGACGGCGGGTGTCTCTTCGGCGCGCCTGGCATCCCGGTCGAAGTCAGCGCCCAGCTGGCCTATAACGAGATGGGGCCCCGCGCCCGCGTCGTCCCCCGGCTGGTGATGGGCGGCGATGCCGACCAGGGCGTCAGCCCGGCGTGCGCCGACAAGGCGCTCGAGCAGGGCCTGCGCACGAACAACCTCGTCCTCAGCGGGACGCAGGACCGCCCCATCTCGCTGACGCCCTCCTCGACGCGCGAAGTAACTAAGCCCGGCGGCTACAGCACAACCATCAAGACCTACCGCGACCCCCACGGCTGCATCATCGGCGAGCGCTGGCTCATCCACGGCATGAACCACTTCTGGTCCGGCGGCACCAGCGACCCCAAGTACAAGGACTTCACCGACCCGAAGGGGCCGAGCGGTGCCGACGCCTCGTGGGGCTTCTTCCGCCGGTACACCAAGAGCGCTCGGACGATGCCGTGCGCCGAAGCGCCCGCGGCGAGCCCGTCCTCACCGGCGCCGGTCGCCGCGCGCTGCCGCGCCCGCTGGCTGCGGCTGCGCCTGCCCCGCGGGACGACCGCGGTCCGGGCGAACGTGAACGGGCGCCGTGCCGCCGTCCGGGTCGCACGTCGGCACGTCCGTATCCGGTTGCCCGCAACGCGCCGCGCGCGGACGACGCTCGTCGTCCGAGGGCGCACCAGCACGGGCAAGCACATCACACGCCGCTACAGCTACCACGGTTGCGGCAGGTAGCCAACCAGGTCAGCGTGACCCCAAGCGACTGAGCGCGGAGACGGCCGCGGCCATCAACTGAGATAGCGCCCGCTCTTTGACCACGAGCGGGGAGCGAAGTCTTGCCCAACTCGCTACTGGTCGGGACGACACGCGCTCGTCTCGCCCGTGTGGGACCACGCTTCCGCAATGCCTTGCGGGAGCGATCGTGATCTGACGATCAAGTCGACGGCTGCGGTCGTCCGGCGTGGGAGCGAGGGACGGTGCTAGTTACGTCTTGCCGAATCGATCGTCGGATGGATGGTGCGGCCGCGCCGACGTGCTGGCGATTGGGCACAAATGGGCACAGACGCCGGTTTCGTGGGCTTGACCGGCTCCCGCTCGGTCTTGACCCAAACGAAAAGGCCTGTATTTGCAGGCCCTCTCCGATGGAGCTAGGGGGACTCGAACCCCCGACCTCCTGGGTGCGATCCAGGCGCTCTCCCAACTGAGCTATAGCCCCGGGCACGCCCGGCGCCGGCTGGCACCGAACAAGGGGTAAGTGTAGAGCCGGTCCGTGACTCCCGGGGGGGTGTGCGCCAACCGCGGGTGGGGGGTGCGCCAACCGGGGGTGGGGTGTGCGCCAGCCGGGGGTGGGGTGTGCGCCAGCCGGGGGTGGGTGTGGTCGGCGAGTCCCCTCAGTGCCCGTGTGCGCGCAGGTAGGAGACGACGTCGCGAGCGAGGTTGTAGACGTCTGGACTACCGAGGCCGGTGGCGAAGTCCCACCCGGCGCCGGCCGGGTAGTAGCGGTTGCCGCCGACCGTGACGTCGTGGAAGGCCGGGACAGGCTGAGGCGTGGAGGCGATCTGGTAGAGCAGCGGATCGACGAAACCCAAACCGCCCGCCCCGCCCCCGAGCGCGCCTCTCGCCGACCCACTGCCTGGCACGCCCTGCCGCTGGGCGTACTGGCGGACGAGCAGCATCGACGCGGCCCAGAACGGTGCCGATGCGCTCGTTCCTCCCACCTCGATGAGCTGACCGGCGTGGACGATGGTCCAGCCGGTCGTGAGGTCGGCGTCGGCCGAGACGTCGGGAACCTGGCGGGCGCCGTTGGAGAAGCGGTTCTGCACGCCCGGGGCGACCTGCCAGCTGGGCCGGGCGAAGAAGGCGTCTAGCCCGCCGCCGCTGCCCCGTTGAGAGAGCACGCCCTCCCACCCGTCCTCACCGGCATAGCTGCCGTCCTGGGCCACCGACAGGGACGTGCCTCCGACGTCGATGACGCCGGGGCTGGCACCGGGCCAGTCGACCGACAGGTGCTGGTCGGATGGGTTGAGCGCCTGGCAGTCGTAGGCGCCCTGGTCGCCGCTGGCCACGAACACGCTCACCCCCGCCGCGTCGGCGGCCAGGATCGACTGGTTGTCGCGCTGGATCTCCCCGGGCCGGTAGGAGCGCTCGCACTGTCCCCAGCTGATCGAGACGACGTCCGCGCGGTGCTGGGCGACGATCGTGTCGAGCACCGGGCCGACCAAGACGTTGCCGGCGAGCGGGGCCTCGTAGTTCAGGATCTGCGCCGCCGGCGCCACCGAGTGCGCGATCTCGAGGTCGAGGTCGGCCTCGAGCTGGTTGCGGGCGCTGGTGTCCGTGGCCCCGCCCTGCACCGGGACGCGCTGCGGGGCGGGCCCGCCCAGCCCGAAGCGTTGCGAGAACGCGGCGGGGTCGGCCGGGTTGTGGGTCGCGTAGGAGATGACCGCCAGGCGCTGGCCCTGGCCTTGTATACCCGCGCGCGCGAGGGGAGCGAGGTCATACGCCCGGCCGGTGTCCACCGGCGTCAGGCCCCCGGCGGGGACCAGGTGGGCCGGGCTTCGGGGCGGGAGCTCCGAGTCCAGTCCCGCCACCGCGCTGACGACGCCGCCCAGGTCGCGAGGTATGACCGGCCGACCGGTCGGGGCGTGATAGGGGCGCCCGAGCTGGTCGACGTAGTCGCGCAGCTGCACGGAGAACATCCGGTCGACGACTCCGGCCGGAGCCCTCAGATCGAGGGCCGTGCGCTGGGGGTAACGACCGACGACGGTCGCGCCCGCAAGGCCCAGCCGCTCCGTCAACGCATGAAGCGCGCCGGCCGGCACGCCGTAACGACGACCGAAGGTGCGGGCATCGATGAAACGTCCGTAACGGGCAGAGCGCGGATCGTTGACCTCGGACAGGAAGCGGTCAAGACGCGCGCGGCCGGGGAGACGGAGGACGAGCGAGAAGTTGATGGGGGTGCGCGACGGCGTGGGTCGCGCGAGGGGGGCAGCGGTCGCTCGCGCGTGGGGTGCGGTCCGCCCGCGGGCGATGGCTCCGAGGCCGAGGTGTCCGAGGCCCAGGTGTCCGGGGCCCAGCAGGCCGATGACCGCGGCTCCGAGTCCGATGGCCGCGGTCCCCCGGCCGGCGATGCCGGTGGCGCGCACTACGCTGCCCATCGGACCGTGTTAAAGACGGCATCGGCCGCCTCGTAGTCCTGGGCGCGCGCCGCCTGGTCCTCCGCGTTGAACAAGATGGCCGTGGCCGTGATGGTGACCCTGCCGTTGCTGGCTGCCTGGATCGCGATGGCGCTCATCTGACTGGCCCCCTGCGGACTGGCG
>DASZHF010000093.1:0-12909 GCA_035938095.1 Solirubrobacteraceae bacterium | reverse complement strand
GACGATCGCGGCCGAGCCGGCGAGCAGTACCGGGATCTGCCACCCCCAGTGCTCGTCGATGCCGAACGCGAGCGTGTTGTTGATGACGTGCACCGCGATACCGGGAAGCAGCGACCCGCTCCGCTGGTAGAGCAGGCAGAGCAGGAAGCCCAGGAACGCGAGCGGGACCAGGAACACCACGGGAGTGGCGCCCAGGCCGTGCACCGCTCCGAACGCGATCCCGGTGAGCACCGCCGCGAGCCCGGGGCCCCGCCACCGCCGCAGCGCCGCGAAGAAGTAGCCCCGGAAGAAGAGCTCCTCCGCCACCGGGGCCACGGCCGTCACCACTAAGGCGGTGGCCACGATGCCGAGCGTGTCGCTCCCCAGGCCCAGCTGCTTGTGAAGGTTCTCCTGCTGCTTGGACCCCAGCGCCAGAGTCCAGAACAGGTTGAACGTGAAGGACGCGGCGAATACCGCCACGATCAGCGGAGCGGCCCTGCGGACCGGGATCGGGCGTAGTCCGAAGCTTGCCGGGCTGATGTCGCGATCGTGGTGGCGAGCGAACAGGATCGCCGCCGCCACGAGCGCCACGTCCTGGAACACGGTGGCGAGCAGCGTGGCCCCGAGTGGCGGATTGCTCAGGCTGTCGCCGGCCGCACCCACCACGACCGCCACTATCAGTCCGCCTCCTACCAGAGTCGCGATCAGGGCCGCCACGAGCGCCACCGGAGCCGTCCACGGAGGCCAGTGGGCCTCGAACGGCGCGTCCAGCTCCGGGGGGGGAACGGGTGCCGGCGGCGGCGGGGCCGCCTGCGGTGGACCGGCGAACGTGGGCGGCCCTTCGGTCATCGGGCCACGCCAGCTTAGAGTGAGGGCGGCCGGGCTCCGAGTCCGTCCACCAGCGCCGGGAGCTGGGCCAGCGAGGCGATCGACCCCGGCGCCGTCCCCGTACGGTCGAGCAGCACCGCCTCGATCCCGGCCGCGCGCGCTCCTTCCACGTCGTCGATCGCGCTGTCGCCCACTGCAAGCGCCCGCGCCGGGGAGGCACCGGCCACGGCGAGGGCGGCCAGGAAGATCGGCGCCTGGGGCTTGGCGAAGCCGACCTCGGCGGAGGTGACCGCACCGTCGACGAGCGGCCCCAGGCCGGTGTCGCCCAGCACCTGGTGCAGCGATATGTCCCAGTTGCTCACGACCACCACGCGCAGGTCACGGGCCCGCAGGGCGATCAGGCACTCAGCGGCGTCGGGGTATGCGGTGAAGCGCAGCGAGCTCAGGAGTACGTCGCCCAGGACGGCGAGCTCGATGCCCCTCACGGCGGGGGGCAGCTCCGCGCGCAGGACCTCGGTGCAGCGCCGCCTCAGCTCGAGCAGGCTCTCGCGGTCGCCGGCGACGTGGTTGTGGCGCCGGTAGAACGTCATCTCGGCGCGTAGGGCATGTTCGGCCTCGGGCAGCGTGACGGCTGCTCCGTGGTCCTCGCGCAGGGCCCGGACCAGACGCGGAGCCGGGGGATGAAGCTCGATCAGCGTGCCGAGCGCGTCCAGCAGCACGGCGTCGATCGGGCGAGGTCCGGGCACGCGCGCGCGAGCGCTCGAGGCCGCCGGGGTCAGGCCACCCAGTGCCAGGTGGCGAACTGGGCGGTGAACACGACCAGGCCCGCGGCGTAGAGACTCAGCACCGGAAGGCGGGCGCGCGGATGGCGCGCCAGCCAGCTTCCGGTCCACAGATGAAGCGGGAACAGCGCCGCCAGGAAGCGGGGGAGCGACATCAGCGGCTGGGGCGTGACCGGGTAGGAGAGCGGCAGGGCCAGCGCGGCCAGCACGTAGGCGCCGTAGGCCACCGGCAGCCGGCGCGCCACCCCGACCAGCGCCGGAATCGCCGCCGCGAGGAAGCCGAACAGCACGATGTTGTGCTCGGCGGCGATGAACGGATCCCCACCCGCGCCGGTGAAGTACACGTGCGCCCGGGAACCGGACAGCAGCTGCCGGGCGCCCTGCCAAGCGGCCACCGCGCCGTCCCACACCCCGCCGAACGGACCCGCGAAGTGGCGGAACCAGACCTGCTGCGCGGCGAACGGCGCCAGCGGATCGGCCCCCTGAAGCCCGAGGTAGCCGAGGTAGGCGCCCAGGCCGGCCGGGATCAGCGCCAGCCAGAGGACGTCCCGGCGCAGCTGGTAGCGAGGCCGCCAGCGGGCCCGCGCGCTCGCGGCGGTCGCATCCTCGCGCGGCCCGTAGAGGTAGAGCACGAGCGCCGGGATCATCAGCAACACCCCGGTGCTGCGGGTGGCCGCGGCCAGCCCGCCCAGCGCCCCCACCGCGGCCCAGCGGCCGTGGCGCGCCATCCAGAACACGCCCAGCGACAGCGCCAGGTAGAGCGCCTCGCTGTACACGGCCGAGAAGAAGAACGCCATCGGAAACAGGGCCGTGGCCATCACCGCCAGCCGCGCAGCGTCCCCGGCTCCGAACTCGAGCTCGGCCAGCCGGTGGGTGAGGTAGAGCGCCACCAGGAGCGCGACCATCGAGACGACGATCCCCGCCGCCACCAGGTTGGCGCCCAGGCTCCCCAGCGCCCACAACAGAAGCGGATAGAGCGGGAAGAAGGCAACTCCCCCGTCGCCGGCGCCCACCAGGTGCGCGCCGTAGCCGCCGTGCGCGATGCTCAGATACCAGGAAGCGTCCCAGCGCGCTGCGGGAGCCGCCAGAGCGTCCCCGACCGCGCCCAGGCCGCGCGTCAGGCCAGCCGGGTCGAAGCTGTGGGCATGGACCGCGACACCCCAGGCCAAGAAGGCGACCGTGCCCGCGACCCAGACGAGGACTCGAGACCCCACCAGGGCACGAGCCGCCGCGGTCGCCGCCGCCCGCTGGCTGGCGTCCAGTCGCGCCCAGGCGAGGCCGAGCCGGGACCGGCGGGCGCTCCAGCGGGGCGAAACGGTCGCGCGGGCGGCGATCTCGGGGGGCTCGACCTGCATTGGGCACCCGCGTTCTAGTACATGCGGGCTCGGGACGGCCTGGCGCCGGCCCCTCGATCCTGCGGGAGACCCCACCTAGCTGTGCCAGAATGGCTGCGCTCACCGCGACGCGTCGCTTGCGTCCTTTCGCGTCTCCTTCCTTTCGATCTATCAGGAATGTCTCGTCAGCAGCGACAGCGCCGGCGGCAACGACGGGGTGGGGGCGCGGCCCGAGTCGTGTTCCTGGTGGGGGGTCTGCTCAGCGCCGCCGTCGTGATCGGCGTGCTCGCCGCCGTGGGGTGGGTCCTCAGCATCGCTGACAGCGCGCCATCGATCGACACGCTGAAGCCCATCAACCAGGGGGCGTCATCGGAGATCATCGCTGCCGACGGCAAGCGCCTCGGCTTCATCCAGTCCGACGTGTTGCGTACTCCGATCACGCTGCATTCCATACCTCAGGCCCTCCAGGACGCCACCGTCGCGATCGAGGATCAGCGCTTCTTCCAGCACGGCGGGATCGACCTGGAAGGCATCGTGCGCGCGGCGTTCGCCGACGTCACCACCGGCAGGACGGTCCAGGGCGGCTCCACGATCACCCAGCAGCTGGTCCGCAACCTCTACCTGGGCGACAGCAAGCGCAACCTAACCCGCAAGATCCACGAGATGAAGCTGGCCCAGGACCTCGAGCACCGCCACCCGGGGCGCGACGGCAAGCTGTGGATCCTCGAGCAGTACCTCAACACGATTCCCTACGGAACCGTGGGCGGGCAGACCGCGATCGGAGTGCAGGCGGCGGCGCGCATCTTCTTCGACAAGTCTGTTTCACGCCTGAACCTGCCCCAGTCCGCCCTGGTCGCCGGTCTGCCCCAGGCGCCCAGCGAGTACAACCCGTTCCTGAATCCCCAGGGCGCGCTGCTGCGCCGCAACGACGTGCTGGCGAAGATGGCCCAGCAGCACTACATCACCCTGGCTCAGGCCCAGGAGGCCGAGGCCGCCCCGCTGGGCGTGCACCCCAGCCGCTACTACACGGCGCACCGGGAGACGTACTTCTTCGACTACGTCAAGCAGCAGCTGATCGACCAGTACGGGATCAACCAGGTGCGCCAAGGGGGACTGAAGGTCTACACGACGCTCGACCTCGGGCTCCAGCAGGCGGCCCGGGCGGCGATCGCCCACAACCTCAACCAGCACGGCGATCCGTCGTCGGCCATCGTGTCGATCGATCCCCGCAACGGCTACATCCGCGCGATGGCCTCATCCTCGCGCTACGGGCAGAGCGAGTTCAACCTCGCCGCCCAGGGCCACCGTCAGCCGGGCTCGACCTTCAAGATCATGGTTCTGATGACGGCCGTGCGCGAGGGCATCGACCCGTACACGACCACGTACAACTCCCACCCGCTGCACTTCACCGACCCCAAGTACGGGCCCATCAACGTGCAGACCTACTCGCACACCTACCTGGGGACCGTCAACCTCGTGAAGGCGACGCTGGCGTCCGACAACACCGTTTACCAGCAGCTCGACCTCGACGTGGGCCCGGACGCGGTTCGGCACACCGCGTACCAGATGGGAATCACCACCCACCTGAACGGGTATCCGGCCGAGGGGTTGGGCGGCCTGCGGATCGGAGTCTCTCCGCTGGAGATGGCCAACGCCTACGCCACCATCGCCTCCGGGGGTTGGCGCAACAAGCCGATCGCGATCACCAGGGTCCTGTTCCCCGATGGGCACACGGACGACCTGGGCCGGCCCCATCGCGTGAAGGAGTTCAGCAGCGGCGTGACCTCCACCGTGACGAAGATCTTGGAGCAGAACATCCAGCAGGGGACGGCCGTGGGCGCGAACATCAGCTGCCCCGCAGCCGCCAAGACCGGCACCGTCGACAACTTCACCGACGCCTGGCTGGTCGGCTACACGCCGCACATGTCGACTTCGGTATGGGTCGGCTACCCCAACGCGAAGGTGCCGATGACGAGCGTGCACGGGATCTCGGTGGCGGGTGGCACGATCCCGGCCTCGATCTGGCACGACTACATGCAGGTCGCCCAGGGCCAGAACTGCGCGAACTTCAACCTCACGAGCACCAGCGGCCTGTCCCCCTTCTTCTCGAGTCACTCGAACACCGGCAACGCGGGCGCCGGTGGCAACCTCGGCCGGGGAGGCAACTCGGTCGACAACGCCGGCCGGCGCCATCGCGGTGGCGGCGGCGGCGCAGGAGGCGGCGGCACAGGTGGCGGCGGCACAGGTGCCGGCGGCGGAGGTGGCGGCGGGGGCGGCGGCCGCCATGGCTACAACCCGAACTTCTACGAGTCGCCCCCTCAGGCACCGCCGTCGGCGCCGCTGCACGGCGGTGGCGGCGGAGGCGGGGGCGGAGGTCACCACTCGCACGGCGGAGGAGGCGCCGCCCCGGGCGCGGGCGGTGGAACCGGCGCCGGCGGAGGCGGCGCTGGTACGCCGGGCGGTGGCGGTGGTACCGGCGGCGGGGGCGGCAGCACCGGCGGTGGCGGTGGCGGTGGCGCGCAGGGGACGGGCGGCGCCGGCGCGGGTAACGGTCACTAGCGCGGCGCGCGGCCACGGCCGCTCGTCTGATTCCTCGGCGCCCTTGGTACCGTGGTAGTCGAGGTGGCCAAGGAAGAAAAGGTCGAATTCGAGGGCGAAGTCATAGAGGCCCTGCCGAACGCGATGTTCCGCGTGCGCTTGGACAACGACCACGTGGTGCTCGGGCACGTGGCCGGAAAGATGCGCCGCTTCCGGATCCGGATCCTGCCGGGCGATCGCGTGCGCTGCGAGCTCTCGCCCTACGACCTGGACCGGGCCCGAATCGTCTACCGGCATCGCTGAATCACCCGGCGGCGAGGCCGCTCCGACCTTGGAGCTTGCACTCATCGAGGCCATCGAGTCGGGGCTCGAACGCCCGGGCGGGCGGGTGCTTCGGTGGGTGGGCGACGACGCCGCGGTCGTCCGCGCGCGACCTCTGGCAGTCACGTCGGTGGACACGATGGTGGATGGCGTCCACTTCGCGCTCGCCGGCCCGGGGGCCGCGAGCCCGGACGGCTGGGCCACCCCGGCCGACGCCGGCCACCGGGCGCTGGCGGCCGCGCTGTCGGACCTGGCGGCCATGGGCGCCGACCCGGGCGAGGCGTATCTGAGCACGGGCCTGCCGCCCGGGTTCGGCGTCCCGGCGGCGCTCGAGCTGGTGGCCGGCGCAGCCGCGCTGGCTCGCGAAACCGGTACCGCGCTGTGCGGGGGAGACGTCGTGCGGGCGCCCGTGCTGGTCCTCGGCGTGACCGTGGTGGGATGGGCCGAGCGCGACCAGGACCTGGTGGGGCGCGACGGAGCGCGGCCCGGCGATCTGGTGGGCGTCACCGGCGAGCTGGGCGGCGCCGGCGCGGGGCTAGCTCTGATCCGCCAGCAGGTTCGCAGCGGCTCGGTCCCCCACGCTGACGAGCTCCTGGCCCGGCTGCGGCGTCCGATCCCCAGGCTGGCCGAGGGGCGCGCCCTGGCCCGGGCGGGCGCGAGCGCGATGATCGACCTCTCCGACGGCCTCGCCACGGACGCCGGGCACGTGGCTCGGCGCAGCGCGGTGCGCATCGAGATCGACCTCGACAAGCTCCCTCTCGCGCCGGGGGTCCGCGAGGTGTCGGCGGAGCTGGGGCAGCCACCCTGGCAGCTCGCGGCCGGCGCGGGCGAGGACTACGAGCTCGCCGTCTGCGTGGCCCCCGAGCGGCGGCCAGCGGCCGAGCGCGCGGCCGCGCTGACCTGGGTCGGACGCGTCCACGAGGGAGAGGGCGTGCGGCTCTTCGACGCCGCCGGAGAGCGTGAGCTCAGCGGCTTCGAGCACTCCTGGTAGGTCAGGCGCTGCGCGGCCGGCGGCGGCGCGGCCGGTGTACGTCCCCGCGCATGCGGCGCGGCTCGGCGAGCAGCAGGTGACGGGCCGACGGGCGGCTCAGAATCGCTCCCGCCACGGCAGCGCTGTCGACCGCGTAGGTCGCGGTCTCCAATTGCCGTTTGAGCTCTTGCACACGCATGGTCCTTGACTCCGTCATCGCAGCGGGCCGGCGGTTCAGGGCCGATCAGCAGGGAGGGTTGCCTTGCTGTGCCTGCGCCTCCGACGCCTCGTCGGGGACGTTATCGGCCCGCGCCGCGTCAGGTGGTGAGCACCGGCTTGGACGGCTGGACGCAAATCCGCGCCCCGTCCAGGCGTCCGCTGGACGCAACCCGGACCCCCGGACTCGCAACCCGGACCCCCCGGACTCACAACCCGGACGCCTTGGGCCACTAGCCCGGGCCCGGCAGCGGAGTGCCCGAAAGCGGCGGGCCGCCGACCGGCCCGGACGGCGCGCCCGATGGAACGCCGGCCAGCGAGGCCGGCGGCTGGATCGGCTGGCTCGCGCCGGGGCCGCCCACCCGCAGGGCGCTCCCGCGGGGCACGATCAGCACCAGCCGGGCGAAGACGATGATCCGCTGGGCCGCGCTGAACAACGGGTGGCACGCCGACAGGACCAAGCGGTCGTAACCCACGGACCGGATGACGCTCACGTCGGTGGGCTTGACGATGCGCGTGCCCTCCACCCGGTAGGTGAATCTCCCGTAGGGCATCTCCAAATTGATCGAGTCGCCCCGGCGCAGCGAGTCGATGTGCCGAAACGGGGCCAGGTAGGTCGTGCGGTGACCGGCGATCGCCACCGTCCCGGGCGCGCCCGGGAACGGGTTCGATGGATACAGCCCCGGCCCACCCCGCAGCGAGCCGGTATCGGTCCCGTTGACCAGCACGAAGTTGGCGCCGATGTGCGGGATCCGGATGCGTCCCACCGCGGCGCCCCGGTGGGCGCTCTGCTGGAGGGCCCGGGCCAGGAACGCGATCCGTTGACGCTCGCTCTGGAGCCGCTCCAGGGCGCGCAGCTGTAGTTGCGTCGGTCCCGCCCGCTCGAGTGCGCGCAGGTCGCCGGCCAGGCTGTCCTGTCGGAGCTTGGTGTAGAACGCCGTGATCGGCTCCTGCCACGCCAGCGTGATCCCGGCGTCGACCAGCAGAAGCGCGCCCGCCACCATCAGCACAGTGGACAGGGCGCGCAACGCGCGCCGGACGTCGAGTGGCCGGCGACGATTCCGCCCGGCGCCGGGGTGGGGCGGGGGCGCGGGGGGTGCTGTGGCGCGGGCGCGAGCCGGTACGGGTGGACGCGCGCTCATCGGCGCAGCGCCGATTCGGTCCCGCCCAGCGATCCCGGCCCCGCGTAGCTGACCGGCCCGCGCACCGTCACCTCGGGCGGCTCGCCCGGCGCGCTCTGGGCCCGGCGGGCCGAGAGGGCGAGCACCGCGACGCCTCCGCCCAACAGCAGGCTCCACATGAGCGCCGCCAGCGGACCGACGTGCCCGCCCGCCACCGCCAGCAGCGCCATCCAGATCTCCTGCAGCGGGTTCACCCCCAGCGCCGCCAGGTACCCCACGGCCACCAGCACGAGTGGGATCGCGCCGGCCAGAGCCAGCGTCAGCGCGAGCCAGCGCCGCACCCGCAGCTCGGGGGCGAGGGGAATCAGCCAGACGTGGAGCGCGGGAATCACGAGCAGCGCGGCGTAGGGATTGACCACCCACACGATAAGCGCCAGCACGCACATCCCCAACAGGACGACGGGACCGGTGGCCGGCGCCCGGGCGGTCGCCGCGACGTCCGCAATGCCCTGGCGACGCCAAAGCATGGGCCGGATCAGCCACCCGATCGCGAACACCACGGTCGCGGCCCCCAGCACCAGCCCGTTCACGGGCAACGCCCGGGGCAGCGCCGGCCCCCCCGGCGCGGGGCCCAGCAGGCCGAGCCGGCCCGCCCCGGCGACGAACGCCGCGGTCAGCACGAAGGGCACGGCCTCGGTGGCCGCCCATCTCAGCCCTGGGCCCATGGGCTCGCGCCGGCGCCGGGCGCGCGCGAACGCGTCGATGGCCACTAGCAGCGGTCCGAGCAGGAGCGTCCCCAGCAGCAGCCGGACCGCCCATCCGGGGAACCGCCGCTTGCCCAGGATCACGTCCCGATCGGACCGGTAGCCGATCGCGGGGCCGGTGTCGATGGCGTTGACCGCCCGCAGGGCCGCGCGTCCGAAGCTCTGCAGGGTCAGCTGGTCGATGCGCGCACCCGGGCTCGGCCCGCGCTCGCCGCTGGCCTGGAGCAGGACGGCCGGCAAGCCATGGGCCAGCAGCGCGCCCTGCTCGCCGTAGGTGAACGGGACGGCCAGGCGCAGCAGCTGGCCGCCGCTGCCCGTCTCCCCCGCCGGGCGGCCCACCTCGGTCGACACCGCCGCGTCGAGCGTCCGGGCCAGCCGTGGCGGGCCCGTCCCGGGGCGCTCGGACCACGACACCACCACCGGCGGGCGCCGGCGTACCGACGCCAGGTCGCCCAGCACGATCACCGCGTCCACCGGCCCGCCCGTCACGCGGGTGGCGTAGTCGACCGCGCCCGCGTCGCCGCCGCTGCCGCCGCTGGTCGACACGAGCGTGACCGTGTGCTGGGTCACCCGGCCGGCCAGCACGTGCGCGAGCTCGAGCAGCGCCGCCGTTCCCGAGAGCTCGGCCGCGGAGCCTCGCGCCGCGGCATCGCGGTGGGCGAGCAGCACGATCTGATCCGTGGCCACTCCGGGCCGCGTGCCGATCACGGTCTCGATCTCGCGGCGGCCGTCGATCGTCCGGGCTCGGAAGCGACGCACCTGGACCTCGAACGTGCTGGCCCGGAAGGTGTCGGCCGCCATCCGCGCCAGCGCCTCGTCGCCGGGCGAACCCGGCCGGCGCTCGGGATAGGTCGCGGCCAGCCCTCCGAGCAGGCTGAAGGCCTGGGAGCCGTCGAAGGCGTCCGGGGCCAGGGTGGTGGTCTCTGGCGGGGGCAGGTCGCCGAACGAGAAGGCGGCCACCACGAGCGCGAGCACGAACGGGATGGCGGCCGCGCGGTAGACGCGCCAGTCGAACACCAGGGGCAGCCTAGAGCGCGAACCCGCCGGCAGCGCGCTCCGGCCGAGCCAGCCGGGCCGCCGCAAGAAAAGCTGACGGGTTGGCCATGCCGATCTGCCAAGCTTGTTCCCCGGTAATACCGACAAGATGGTCGATCGTCCCGCGCGCATACTGCTGGTCGACGACGAGCAGGCGATCCTCACCCTCCTCTCCTATCCGCTGCGCAAGGAGGGCTACGAGGTCGTGCGTGCCGCAGACGGCCGGGAGGCCCTGGCCCGCTTCGCCGAGACCAGCTTCGACCTGGTCGTGCTCGACGTCATGATGCCCAAGCTCGATGGGCTTGAGGTGTGCCGCCGGCTGCGCTCGCGCAGCTCGGTGCCGATCATCATGCTCACCGCCAAGGCCGAGGAGATCGCCAAGGTCCTGGGTCTCGAGCTCGGCGCCGACGACTACATCACCAAACCCTTCTCGATGCGGGAGTTCCGGAGCCGGATCAAGGCCGTCCTGCGCCGCGCAGAGATGAGCCGCCCGGACGAGCCCCAGGCCGAGGAGGAGCCGCTCGAGGTTGGCGCCCTGCGCATCGACTTCGCCAAGCGCACGGTCCGCCTGGCCGGGGACCTCGTCCCCACCACGTTCGTCGAGTTCGAGATCCTCAGCGCGCTGGCCACCAGCCCGGGGCGCGTGTTCACCCGGGACATGCTGCTGGCGCGGATCTGGGGAGACTCGGCCTACCGCGACCCCCGCACCATCGACGTCCACATCCGCCACCTGCGTGAGAAGGTCGAGTCCGACTCCAAGGACCCCGAGTACCTGTTCACCGTGCGCGGCGTCGGCTACCGCTTCCGCGACTCCGACCGCTAGCCATGCGTTCGATCCGCAACCGGCTGGCGCTGATGTTCTTCGCCATCACGCTGGGCGCGGTGGCGATCATCTACTTCTACGTGACCCCGTCGCTCGAGGCCAACCTCCGGCGCGAGAAGCTGCGCACGCTGGCCCAGGCGGCCACGCTGTACTCGGGACCGCTCCAGCAGGCGACCGTGTCCAACGTGCCCAAGCCCGTCGTCGACCGCGAGGTCCGCCACGCCTCGGACGTCTCGAACACGCGCGTCACGCTGCTCGGCGTCACGCGCGGAACCCTGGGCGTGGCCACTTATCCGATCGCCGATTCGCAGGCGGTGGGATCGATACCGGATCTGGGCTTCGCGTCCGCCACCCGCGCCGTGCGCGCCGGAGCCGTGGTGACCGGCTCGGAGTCGGGCGCGCGCGGGCGCGTGGCCGAGGCCGCGATGCCGCTGTTCTTCCACGGCGCAGTCGCGCGGGTGGTCGTCTACTCCACTCCCCTGGCCGATGTCCAGAGCAACGTCGCGCTCATCCGCCGCCGCATCCTCATCGCCGGGGCGATCGGGCTGGCGATCGCGCTGCTGGCCGGCTACCTGGTCGCCCGCGCCCTGAGCCAGCGGATCAAACGCCTGGAGCAGGCCGCCGGCCGCGTCGCCGCGCGCGACTTCTCGGCCCACTTCCCGGTCGACTCGCGCGACGAGCTGGGGCAGCTCGCGCGCACGCTCGAGGACATGCGCGCCCAGCTGGCCGAGCTCGACGACGCCCGCAAGCAGTTCATCGCCACGGCCTCGCACGAGCTGCGCACCCCGATCTTCTCGCTCGGGGGCTTCCTCGAGCTCATCGACGACGAGGAGCTCGACGAGGAGACCCGCAAGCAGTTCGTCGGCCAGGTGCGCACGCAGGTGGATCGCCTGGGCAAGCTGGCCACGGGGCTGCTCGACCTTTCCCGGTTGGAGGCCGGGTCGCTGGAGCTGCGCCCCGAGCGCACCGACCTCGACGTGCTCGCCCGCGCGGTGACCGACGAATTCATCCCCGCCCTCTCCCAGCACTCCTCGCATCTGGAGCTGCGTCTGGCGGGCAGCCCGATCAGAACCGTGTGCGATCCCGAGCGAGTGGCTCAGATCATGCGCATACTGATCGACAATGCGATCATGCACACCCCCGAGGGCACCAACATCGTCGTCACCGCCGGGCGCTCAAACGGCGCCGTGCGCTTGGCCGTGCGCGACTCGGGACCCGGCATCCGCCCGGGCGTCCTGGACCGGATCTTCGAGCCCTTCTTCACCTCCGACGAGGCCCAGGGATCCGGGCTCGGGCTCACGATCGCGCGCGAGCTCGCCGAGCGCATGAACGGCCGCCTCGACGTGGACTCGCGTCCGGGGAGAACCACGTTCACCCTCGAGATGGTGTGATGCGGGTGAATTCGTTTAAGGCGGCGCTCGGCCTGGCGGCCGGCGCCGGCAGCGCCTTGGCCGCGGCGGCGGTCCTGGGCGCGTGCGGATCGAGTTCGGCTACGGGCGGCTCGAGCGGTTCGTCGCAGGGGTCACCCGGCCCGGCCACCACGACCCGCGTCGAGGTGGTCTCGCCCAAGACCGGGGGCGGCTTCAGCCCCGCCGGCATCTACCGGCGCGAGGCCCCGGGCGTGGTCACGGTGACCAGCGTGTTCGCCGGCTCCGGCGGAGGCTTGTTCGGCGGCGGCGCCCAGCAGGGCGTGGGATCGGGATTCGTGATTGGCGGCGGGGGCGAGATCGCCACCAACGCCCACGTGGTCACCAACGGAACGGGCCCCTCGATCCATAAGGCCGACCAGGTGTTCGTCGACTTCGCCGACGGCAACGAGGTGCCCGCGCGCATCGTCGGCTATGACCCCAACGCCGACGTCGCGCTCCTGCACGTCAAGCCCGCGGGCCTGACGCTGCGCCCGCTCCCGCTGGGCTCCAGCGCCCACGTGGTCGTGGGGTCGCCGGTGGCGGCGATCGGCTCACCCTTCGACGAGCCGCAGTCGCTGTCGGTGGGCGTCATCTCGGCCACCGGGCGCTCGATCGCCTCGCTCACCGGATTTCAGATCGCCGGCGCGCTGCAGACCGATGCCGCGATCAACCACGGCAACTCCGGCGGCCCGCTGGTCGATGCCCAGGGCCGCGTCATCGGCATCAACTCGCAGATCGACTCCTCCAGTGGAGGCGGATCGGGAGTGGGCTTCGCCGTGCCCAGCGACA
>DASZHF010000092.1:0-34162 GCA_035938095.1 Solirubrobacteraceae bacterium | reverse complement strand
CGGGCCCGGAGGACCGGCTGGCTCGACCTCGTGGCCCTGCGCTACGCCGCCCGCCTGAACACCATGACCGCGCTCGCCGTGACCAAGCTCGACGTTCTGTCGGGGCTCGATCGCATCGCGGTGTGCACGCGCTACCGGGGCGCCGAAGGGGCCGAGTTCGACCACTTCCCCTATCACCAGTCGGTGCTGCATCAGGCGGTGGGTGAGACGGTTGAGCTCGCAGGCTGGAAGGAGGACCTGGGCGAATGCCGCAGCGAGTCCGACCTGCCTTCCGCAGCGCGCGAGTATCTCGACTACGTCGCCCAGGTCGCCGGCGTGCCAATCGCGCTCATCGGCGTCGGCCCGGGACGCGACCAGGTGATCTGGACGCAGGCGGGCGAGGGCTCGATCGTCGCGTCCGGCGGGCTCGCCGCCGCCTGACGGAGATCCGGTTGCGAGATCCGTTTGCGCGGGGCCCGGCGTGGGGCCGCTGTGCTTATAGCCGGCGCGCGTAAAGCGTGGCAGTCGCGTGTGAGCTCTTGCTCGCGACGACCGTGATCCGCACCCGGTAGAGCCCTCGGCGCCGCCGGCGGGCCTTCAGGCGCAGGCGGTGGAGCACTCCGGCTCGCGCGACTCTCGACCGGAAGCGGCCGACGACCCGCCGGCCGCGCGTCACCGTTACCGTCACCCGCGCGCGCATGGTGATCTGGTAGGCGATCCCCAGGGCGCGCCGCCCGCGACCACCGAACACCGGGCGATTGAGGCTGAACGAGGTCAGCAGCGGGCAGCTCGCCTGATTTGAGAACGGACGCTGGACCGAGAAGCGACCGTGGCGACGCAGCAGGGCTATGCGGCGGACATCCGGGCGCCCGCCGGTTCCCGCCGCGGTGAGGCGCGCGACGTAGTACCCGTCGGCCACACGGCGGTGGGGCTGGTTGGGTCGTCCGTTCCAGGTCAGGGAGTCGCGCTGGCCGACGAACCGCGCGACCACCCGCTCGGGGAGGATCTTGTTCCCGCGCGACTCCTGGACGATCTCGACCGTGGCCAGATGCGACGAGCTGCGCGAGAAGTCCAGGCGCACGCCCGACCTGGCCGCGGTGGCGTTGACGCGACTGAATCCCGAGCTCGCCGCGGCACAGGCAGCGGCGGCCGCGGCCGCTGCGCCGCCCCCACCGGCTGGGGTCCGGTCGGCGAAGCGATATTCGTAGATCCCCCGGCCGTAGGTGGCGGCGACGAGCAGGTTGGGGTCCTGGGGAGCGATCTCCATGCTGTAGATGGACACCGTCGGCAGGTTGTCGCCGAGCGGCGCGTAATGACCCCCGTTGGTCCCGGCCGAGGCGAACGCACCGATCGCGGTACCCACCACCAGCTGTGACCCGTGGACCACGTTCCAGCTCGCCTGGACTCGGGGCAGGTCACCCGTGATGTCGGTGAAGCTCTGGCCCGCGTCGGTGGACTTGTAGACGTACCCCCCGCCGGTCTGTGAGGTGTCCTCTCCCAGCGAACCCAGGGGAGCGAAGAAGCGCGCGGCGCTGGCTCCCAGCGTGACGTAGATGGTCTTGGGGTCGTTGGGGTCGATCGTGATCGCGGTGATGATGCGCTGCGGGAGCCCCCGGGCCGCGGCGATGTGCCAGCCATCCGGGGTTCGGCTCTGCGGAGGCTTGCTGCCCGCTACGTTCGTGGCCAGCCCCGAGTGAAAGCGCTGGTGCAGCTTGACCGGGTCGCAGCTGCCGCAGTAACCGACGTACACGTTGGGCCCGCGCACGGCGGCGGCGTAGGCGACGTTGTTGGGGTCGTCGGCGCTGGGCTGCGCGGTCTTGTCGCCGGGGTGCTGCGAGGTGCCCAGGTCATAGGCCTGCACCCAATCGGTGCTCGCGCAACTCTGGCTGGGGTCGCTGGGGTCGCACGGGCTGATGCTCCCGTTGACCGTCGTATCGGGTCCGGAGGTGGTCTCGGCGACGTTGCGCCCGGCGCTGATCAGGTGCTTGGCGTCGAGCGGGTCCATGACCAGGGGGGCGACGAAGTCGCCGTCGGTGGTCAGCGGGTCGATCGAGTTCCAGCTGTGGCCGCCGTCGGTCGTGAGGTACACGTGCCCGTTGGGGAGCTCCTCGTAGGCCACCTGACTGTTGTTCGGGTCGACCTGGGTGAAGGTGCCGTCACCTCCGAAAACCTCGTTCTGAGTTCCGTTGGGGGAGATCTTCATCTCGCCGTTGTCCTGCAGGCCCGCGTACACGGTGCCGTCCTTGGCCATGGCCACGCCGTAGGGCTGCAGCGTGTGCAGGCCCGTCTGCTGTCCGTTGCCCCACTTCATCTGGCTGAAGGCGTCGGTCTGGCCGGAGGAGTGCTGGACGTAGTTACCCCCGTCGTTGCCGGCCAGCAGGGTGACTCCGCCCTGGCCGTCGGGCTGGAGCAGGTAGCCGTGCTGGTCGGGGTGGGTGGTCGTGAAGTTGGCCGCCTGCTGCTTGGTCGTGCATGAGGACGCCAGGATCACGATCAGACAGGCGCCCCCGCCGTTGTACGCGCCGAAGACCTGGAAGTTCGAGGACCCGTTCTGGGGCGTGTAGGGCGCCGGGTTCTGGAAGAGCTCCTCCAGCCCGAACACCACGTGCGTGGGCACGCCGCTCGAGTCCTGCTGGGTGGGATCGGGCTTGATCCACTCGTTGTAGGTGGCCTGGTAGCCGGCCGCGATGCCCAGCGGGCGGATCTGGTTGAGCGACGACCCGTTGGCCGGGTTCTCGAGCTGCTGGCCGCTCTCCATCTGGGTCCACGTCTTCCCGAAGTCGGCGGACACGTAGACCCCGTCCAGGTTGGTGGCGGCCGCCACCGGGTTGATGCCCAGCCCGAGCGGGTCCGGCGGGTTGGGGACGTCGTTGTCGGCCTCCTTGTTGGAGGTGAACTCCTGGGAGTCCTGAACCAGTGCGTAGAGGAAGGAGGAGTTCTGGTCGGATCCGCTGGCCGCGCCGAGTGCCACCCGTCCCACCTTGCTCGAGGCCGTGAAGCCGGTGCCGTCGGGTAGCTTCGCGAACGACCCCGGGACACCGGTATCCGAGCGGTAGAGCCCGTTGGCGGGCGCCTGCGGCTTGCCGTCGAAGTTCGGATACTGGCCCGCGCGCCAGCCGAGCGCGGCGACCACGGCTCCGCCCCGGTGACCGAGCTTGTCGGTTCCCTGTACGGCGACGTCGGTGACCACGTTGGCAAAGAAGCAGTCGCGCTTGAACGAGTCGCCGGTGCAGTCGCCGGTCGGCAGGTTGACGTTGACGAACGAGCGCCCGGCATCCGTGGAGCGGTACAGCCCCAGGCCGGTCGCGGCGTAGACCACGCCGGGGTTGGTGGGATCCACGGCGACCCGGAAGCCCAGCCCGCCGTCGGGGACGCCGGCCGAGTGATGCCAGCTGTCGCCGCCATCGGTGGACCAGTAGACGCCCAGGCCGGCGTAGTTGTTGGAGAACGCGTTGTCGCCGGTGATGACGATCAGGGTCCCGCCGCTCGCCGGGGTCCAGGCGAGGGCGCTGACCGACTGCATCGGGAGCCCGTCCCCGACCGAGTACCACGTCTTGCCCAGATCATCGGAGGCGTAGACACCGCCCTGGGCCACCGCCGCGTAGACGCGCTTGTCGACCGGGTCGTAGGTGTAGTCGCTGATCCTTCCGGAGAGCTCGCCGAAGCCGTCGCCGAAGGTGTCCGCGTAGCTGGGGTCGTTGGCGAGCAGGGGGGTCTTGCCGACCGGAGTCCAGGTGCCTCCCGTGCCGGGCACGCTGGCGGAGCTCTGAGCGAGGCGAGCGCGCTGGTGCAGCGCCGCTCGGTACGCGCGGGGCGAGTCGGCTCCGGAGCGCAGGGCCAGGGCCTGGGAGAAGCGAGCCAGATCGGCGCTCGACTCGGGGTGGGTGACACTCAGGCACAGGTGCCGGCGGCCGGCCCGGGATTCGAGGTCGGGGCCCGCTGCACTTCCGGCGTCTCGGCCGGCCGCGGGGGCGTAGAAGCCCGAGGGACACGCGGCCCCGGAGGCGCTGTCAAACACGCCCGCCGCCGCCAGACCGGCCGTGGCGCTGACGGACACCATCGCGACGGACAACACGCCCAGCCGTCCCCGGCTCGAGCCTCGGGCCACCCTCCCGATCCATCGCATAGCGCCTCCTTCGACGTTGCCCTGTCGCGACCCTTCGCTGTGACCTTCCTACCCCACCGCCCAGAGCCCCGAACCGGCTGGACCCCAGCAGTGGCGAATTATTGCGGGGGGGCCGTCAGGACGCGCTGCTCGCCCCGCTGCAGGGCCCGCAGCGCAAGCGCCAGCGCCGACAGGGTGGCCAGCGCGGCAAAGGTGATCTGGACGCTGATCACCCCGGCCTCGGTCCAGTAGACGTCGTCGAGCTCCAGCAGGAGGGCCGACTCGTCGAGGGTCATCGCCAGCCCGACGCCAAAGGGAATCGCGAGCCAGGGATCCAAGCGCTCCTCGCGAGCGACGATCGAGGTGCCGCCGGCCAGGAACGCCAGAGCGATACCGGGGACGAAATGGTGGATGTGACGCCGCGCCACGACCAGCTCGCCGAACGGCCCGACCCGGCCCCGAGCCCGCAGCTGGTGCGACCACGCACGTACGAGGCCGAAGCCGACCGTGAACGAGAGCAGCATGTTCAAAACCGAGGACTCGCGGTGCGACGCCTCCCGGTATCCGGTGACGGCGACTTCGACCGTCTGCCGGGCCGCCTCGCCAGCCGCCCCGATGACATCGTCGGTCTGGGCCGGGAGCGGCGCCGACCCGCGTCGCCACACCCGGGCCAGCTCACCGATCAGCACCGCCGTCGTACCACCCAATCCCAGCAACCCGAGCGCGAGCGTCCGCCGCGCCCCGGGAGGCTGCGCCCCGAGCCGGCGCAGGCGGATTCGGCGGGAGGTCACGGCCACCCTGGACCGCGGCCGTCGGGTCCACGTCGGCTTGCCGATCAGCGCCATCGCTCGAGCAACTCGTCGTCCCCCACATCTCGCACCGGCCGGGCGGGCACTCCCACCACCACCGTACGCGGCGCCACATCGCGGGTCACCACCGCCCCGGCGGCCACGAACGCCTCCTCGCCGACCTCGACCCCCGGCACGAGCACCGCTCCGCCGCCGATCCGGCAGGCGCGGCGGAGCGTCGCTCCCCGCAGGGCCATCTCCGGTGAATGGCGCGCCATCGTGTTGTCGTTGGTGGTCGTCGCGCCGGGTCCCACGAAGACGTCGTCTTCGACCACGCTGAAGGCGGTCAGGTACACGTTGGTCTGGACGCGGACGCGAGCTCCGATGCGCACGTCGTTGTCGATGGCGCTGCCTCGCCCGATCACGGTGCCGGGACCTATCGCCGCGCGCTCCCGCACGTGGGCCTGGTCGCCCACGATCACGTCAGCGCCCAGGTGGGCGCCCGCGAACACCACGGCGCCGGAACACACGACCGCGCCCGGCTCGAGGACCAGCGGGGCGGGAGTGGTTCGGGGCGCCGACGAGTGCCTCGAGAGCTTGGGCGGCTTGCCCAAGACCGCGCCGTCCTGAATCGTGCACCCATCGCCGATCTGCACTCCATCGTGGACCACCACGTGGGCGCCAAAAGCCACACCCTCACCCACCTGTGCGCGGGGGCTGAGCACGAGCCCCGGGGCGGGGACAGTGGCCCGACCGGCATTGCCCGAGGCGCCGCTCACCTGACCGTCATACGCTAGCCGTGCGTCCGGCAGACCCGGCGGCGCGCACGCGTGTGCCGGCGGCGCGCACGCGAACGGTGGCGGCGGCGACGCGACGCGCGCCGTGACCCGCAGCGCGGCCGCGGGTGGGCCCGCGGAGCAATGCTCCCGGGAGCCGGAGAAGGAGGTGCCGCTGCGCGCCGAGTCCAGATCGACAGGCGGGCCACCAGCGCCCGGTACGCGCCGAACGCCGGCTTGGGCGAGTAGTCGTCGTGGAGCAGGCCGAACTGCTGCTGGAAGTTCGGTGAGCTCGAATCGGCGTCGCGCAGGTCAAACCAGCGATAGTCGGTGACGTTGTAGGTGCCGCGGAAATCGTTGAACGCGTTGACCATGGTGCCGAGCGCCGAGGCTTGCATCTGCTCGCTGCGCCCGGGGCCGGTGGGGTAGCCGTTCTCCTCGACGTAGATGGGGATGCCCGAGCCCAGACCGGCCACACCCATGTAGCAGCGCAGGGAGCTCAACGCGTTGACCACAGCGTCGCGCTCGCCGCCCGGCGTGTCGGCGGGCGGGAAGAAGGTGCCCGGATAGGCGTCCAGTCCGACCCAGTCGACCGCGGCGGCGAACGCCGGACCGCCGCGCTGGCCCAGGTAGGTCCAGAACGACTGCTCGCTGGAAGGGTCGGTCCGGTAGAACCAGTTGAAGCCCACCTTGAGCTGATCGAAGCGCAACCGGATGGCCTCTTGGCGGGCGGCGATGACGCCCTGGATGAGGGCGTCCCGCGCTCCCTGGTAGGCGCCGTCGGAGGAGTCCGCCGAAGCGTTGAAGTTGACCTCGTTGGTCACCTGCACACCCACCACTCCGGGGTCGGGGCCGAAACGCCTCACGACCTCGCGCACCCATTGGGTCCAGCCCGCGACGTCGCCGTCGTGGCCGGCGGGGGGGTGATAGCGGAGCTGGAGCTCGACCGGGTAACCGGCCTGGGTATAGAGGTGCGCGAGCGCCAGGAAGCGCTCGATTCCGGCCTCGCCGTCAGACCAGAAGAAGCGATGCAGGCGCAGGACGAAGGGGCCCCCGGAGGGTCGAAGCTGATGCAGGGCGGCAAGCGTCGCGGGGGCATTCTCGGGCCGGGCCGACGCCGGCGCGCCCACCTGACCCGCGACTGCGCCGGGCGTGATGCCGAAGCGAAGCGGTGCGCCCGGTAGTTGCGGAACGTTCGCCCCCGGGGGCTGGCCGAGGCACGGAGCGCCTCCCGCGGCCTGCCCCCCCGACGGGACGGCGAGCGCGCCGGCGGCCAGGAACGCTGCACTGGTCACTATTACGCGCGGGGCGAGCATCGCCGCCGTCGATCACCCGCCCACGAGGCGCCGCAACGCCTCCACGACGCGCGCTCCGGCGTGGCCATCCCCGTACAGCGGTGGACGCTCGGGGGGCGGGGAAGCGGCCAGCGCGGCCAAGGTCGCTTCGCGATCGAGGTCGACGAGCGTATTCCAGCCCGCCTGGACCGTCTCGCCCCACTCGGTTCGGTCCCGGAGGGTCAGGCACGGCACGCCGGCCAGATACGCCTCCTTCTGAATGCCGCCCGAATCGGTGAGCACGGCTCGAGCGTGGCAGAGCAGCGCCGTGAACTCGAGGTAGCCGACCGGCGCGAGCAACTCGACCCGGTCAGCGCCGGCCAGACGGTCGAACAACCGGTAACGCTCCAGGCGCTCACGCGTGCGCGGGTGAAGCGGCAGCACGACAGGGTGGGGCAGCTCGACCAGCAGCTCGACCAGCGCCGACAGCCGCTCGGGATCGTCGACGTTGCCAGCTCGATGGGCCGTGACGAGCAGGAACTCGCCGGACGCCACCCCGAGCCGTTCGAGCACGTCGACTCGCTGGCGCGCACGCGGCTGGATCGCCAGGGCCACGTCGATCATCACGTCGCCCACGATCATCACGTCGCCACCGACGCCCTCCCGCTCGAGCTGACGGGCCGCGTCATCGGACGAGCACAGGAGCAGCGAGGCCAGGTGGTCGGTGAGCACTCGGTTGACCTCCTCGGGCATCGCGCGATCGAACGACCGCATGCCCGCCTCCACGTGTACCACCGGAAGCCCAGCTTGGGCGGCCGCAAGACCACCGGCCAAGGTCGAGTTGGTGTCTCCGTAGACGAGGACCGCATCGGGACGCTCCCGGTCCAGCAGGGAACCCAGCTCGGCGAGCATGGCCGTGGTCTGCTCGGTATTCGATCCTCCGCCGAGCCCGAGCTCGCGCTCGGGAGGCGGAACGTCGAGTTCGCGTACGAACAGGTTTGAGAGCTCATCGTCGTAGTGCTGGCCGGTGTGCACCAACAGCTCCTCGCCCACGGCCCGGAGGCGGTGGGAGACGGCCGAGGCCTTGACGAATTGGGGCCGGTTGCCAATGACTGTCACCACCCGCATGTAGGAGTCCGGCGGCCGGGAAGTCAGGCGCCCTGGCCCAGCTCGTCGTCGATGCGTCTCCTGATCGCGTCTATCAGAGGGGGAGTGACCGGACCGTCGAGCGTGTAGTCCTGGTCCTCGACGCGCCGGACTGGGAGCACCTCGCGCACGGTCGAGGCCAGAAACACCTCGTCGGCCTCACTGACGTCCTTGGGCGTCGTTGGCCTCTCGCGGACGTCCGCGAGCTCCAGCACTCGGCGCCGGGTTATCGAGTCGAGCACGTGATCGTCCAACGGGGGCGTGAACACTTCCCCGTCGCGCACCCAGAAGAAGGACGCGGTCGGAGCTTCCAGGACGCGACCGTGTGGAGTGACGAGCAGCGCCTCGTCGTAGCCGCGCTCGCGGGCCAGACGGCCGGCGAGCATGTTGGCGGCGTAGGAGAGGGACTTGATCCCGTCCAGCACGCGCGTCGGGCTGTAGGTGACGTATCCGAGGGACACGTTCGGGCCCAGGTCGGGCAGAGGCTCGAGCAGGGCGAGACGGCGACCACCGCGGGTCACCACTAGGCGGAGCAGGCCGTCCCCGGGGCGCGTAGCGTCGAGCAGCGCCGCGGCGTCCGCGGCCACGGTCTCTTTCTCGAACGGCAGTCGCAGGTTGGCCGCCGACTCCGTCATTCGTTCGAGGTGCTCGTCGAGGGCGAAGGGCTGCCCGTTGTAGAGACGGACGACCTCGAAAACGCCGTCACCGCGCAGGAGGCCCTCGTCCGTGATCGGGATGCCGGCATCGGCCACGGTCACCACCGACCCGTCCAGGCAGCCGAGGCTGAACGCTTCGACGATGGCGGCCGTCGCTGGGCCGTCGCCGGGCAGGCTCATCCCGGCCAGTCTAGAGCGCGCCATTCTGCACGGATTTGCGGACTCTTAATCGACTCTTCGTCTGCCCTTTGTCAAACGTTGATGTCGGCATCGCACACTGGTAAGCGTGGAAAGAGCAAGCCAGACCACTCGCACACGCGAACGGGCCGATAGGGCCGACCTGACGCCAGAACAGTGCCGCGCACTGGCGCGTATCCGGGCGCGTCGCCCCGACGCCCGGCTGACGCTTCACTCCACCGCTTCCGGCCTGGTGGTGGAGGTGCGGAGCGGCAGGCGTGTAGCGCTGGCCCGGCTGACTCGATCGGGCTCGCTCCACCTCGACCGGCCGCTCAGCCTGACCCGCGGGAAGACTCAGCGAGGAAGTGAGTGAGAGTGCCGCCCCTGGGACTCGAACCCAGAACCTTGGGCTTAAGAGGCCCCTGCTCTGACCAATTGAGCTAGAGCGGCGCTAGGGCCGCGCGCGGGTGCGCTCGCTTCGCCCTCGGCGGCAGTTTACCCGCCGGCCGTCAGTGGCCGGGCGTCGAAGACGTGCCCGACGCGGCCCCGCCCGACGCGGCCCCGCCCGACGCCGCCGTGCCCGACGCCCCGGTAGCGCCCGAGGTGCTGGTCGTACGCGTCGCCTGGGCCTTGAACGCTTGGAGCTGCGTCGTCAACGTGCTCTTGGTCGCTGCAGGCGCCAGGCTCTCCGCCTTGGTCGCCGCCAAGTTCCCCTTGCGGACCTCACGCGCCAGGTAGGAGAGCTCGGCCAGCTGGGCGAAGATGGCATAGCCGGGCCGAGCGCTGGCGACGACCTCGGCCGCCTGCGCAGCTGCCGGATACGCGCCGAGGCCACTGGGTCCCAGGACGGCCATCATCTCCGTGGCAAGGTTCGGATCCGGAGTCTTGGCCAGGGCGAGGTAGCGGTCCCAGGCCTGCTGGACGGGCACCAGCTGCGTACGCCCCGTGGGGGTGTAGTTACCGCTTTGATCGAGGTTGGCGGGCACGTTGGCGACCTCGAAGCGCAGCTGGGTGAGCTGCGCCCACGCCGCGGGGTCGTTGGGCGAGACGGCCACCCGGCGCTGCGCCGCCTTCAGGCGAGCCGTGAAGGGGTTCGAGCCGCTCCCTCCGCTGCTTCCGTTGAAGGCATTGAGCAGGCCTCCGTTCGTCGCGCCCCCGATGCCGAAGAACACCAGTCCACCGCCCATCAGGATGGCAAGCCACAGGTAGATGGCCTGGATGGTGCGGCGGCGGCCGCGGCCTCTCAGATCAAACAGCATCGCTAAGGGAGGGATCCGGTCCGGTCACGTCCTGCTGGGGAAAGCGACGTTCCAGGACGGATGCCAACAGGATACTCAGCTCGTAGAGCACCAGGATGGGCACCATCACTAGCAGCATGGTCACAACGTCGCCCGGGGCGATGGCCGCCACCACGGCCGCCAGCACGATCGCGTAGCGGCGATTGCGCCGCAGTTGTCGCGTGGTGACCAGCCCCGTCCGGGTCGCGGCCAAGATCCCGACCGGGACCTGGAACACCAGCCCCAGCAGCCCGAGGGTTATCGCCACGAAGCGGTAGTAGTCGCGCGCCTGGACCAGGACGTTGAACGAGCCGCTGTTGAAGTTCTGCAGGAAGTGCACGGCCGCCGGGAGCACGATGAAGTAGCCGAACACCACCCCGGTCACGAACAGGGCCGGCACCATCAACAGCGCCGGGAGCGCGACTCGGCGCTCGCTGGGGCTGAATGCGGGCAGGATGAACGCGTACAGCTGGAACAGGACGACCGGGAGCGCGAACAGCACGGCGAAGTAGAGCGCCACGGTCAGGGTCGCCGTGAAGGGCTCTCCCACGCCGAGGGTGACCGGCTTGTTCCCCGACGGAGTCGCGGGCAGACGGGCGATGGCGCCACGCACGGCCGCCGCCTGCTGACCCAGGCTCTGGCGTAGCACCGGAGCCAGCCCGCTGTGCGGCGCGCTGAGCGCCTGCAGGGTAAGCGCCTCCTGCTGGGCCAGACTCCGTACCGCCTGCTGGGTGAGCGCCACCTGCCCGAGCGGCCCGCGGCCCTGCTTGATCGCCGCGGCGGTCTGGCGGTCCAGCGGGCGGTTGATCACCCGCAGCAGGGGCCCGTTCTGCCACAGGCATATGCCGAAGGCGACCGCAAGGGCGGCCAGCGAGACGATCAGGCGAGTACGCAGCTCGTCCAAGTGATCGACGAGGCTGAGCCGATCCTCGTGGCCGATTACGCGGATCGCGCTGGCCATCACTCCCAGGGTAACGCCACCCGCCCCGCCTACTCACCGCCACCGCGGAGCCGACCCAGCAGAACCCAGGCCGCCGGCCCGCCGCACCCGCCGCCGGGGACCCCCCAAGAACCCTCCCCCCGGCCGGGTCGCAACGGCCCCCGAAACCGGCCCCGCGAGCCCGAAAACAGGGCCCCAAACGGGGCGACTCAGACCTCTGGCCTACCCACGGACGAATCTCTCAAGTTCCCTCAGGGCGCGTCCGATGAGGACAGCGAAGGCAACGGAAGGTTAGGTCCCATGAGCGCCCAGTCAGAACCCCAGCGTTACGTTCGTCAGGTGGTCCTCCCCAGTGGCCGGACCATCCAGGTCGTCTACTTCGGCGACGCGGCCGGCACTTCGGAGCCGGAGCGCACGACCCACGGAGACCTGCACCTGTGCGACCTCTGTGACTCGAACCTGGTCTACCCGATCGACTGGGAGGAGTCAGGACCGAACCACTGGCGCGTGTCCCTGCGCTGCCCCAACTGCGAATGGACCGTCACCGGCGTGTACGAGCAGGAGGTGGTCGAGCGCTTCGACTGCGAGCTCGATCGCGGCACCGAGGCCCTGATGCGCGACCTCCAGCGACTGCAGCGCGCCAACATGGAAGACGACGTCGAGCGTTTCATCGAGGCGCTCAACGGCGACCACGTCCTCCCCGCCGACTTCTAAGCAGCCCCCGGGCCGGCGCCGCCGGCCCGCTCGGCTTTATCACCCGACGAGGGCCGCTAGGCGAAGCGCTGAACAACGCCGTCGGCCACCAGGTCGAGCAGCTGGCGCTGGGGGTCTGGTAGCTCGCGTGACAGCTGCTCCTTGGCTTCGGAGACGAGCCCCAGAGCGTGGCCGCGAGCCTGTTCGAGCGCACCGCTGGCGGCGATCTTCCGGCACGCCTCCTCGGCGGCCGCGGGATCGCACAGAGACCGCACGTCGAGGGCGGCGAGGTCCGGGTCGCGCCGGCGCGCGAGGATCAGCGGAAGGTTGACGGTTCCGTCGATCAGGTCCGCCCCCCGGCGCTTGCCGGTGCGCTCGGGCGGACCCTCCACGTCGAGCACGTCGTCGAGGATCTGGAACGCCACCCCCAGCCTCTGGCCAAACAGGCCCAGCCCGGCCGCCAACGCCGGCGTCCGCTCATTCTGGGAAGGGCTTCCCGCCAGCGCCCCGAGCTGGCACGAGGCCTCGAACAGGCTCGCGGTCTTCAGGGCGCAGCGCTCTAGATAGCGCGGAACGCTCACCACCTGCCAGGCGTCCTCGCGCTGGCGCAGCTCCCCCCGCGCCAGCGCCGCCGTCGCGGCCGCGAGCGCGCGCAGCTGGTCGGGGCGCTCGTTGGCGGCCAGCTCCGCGAACGCCCGCGAGAACATGAAGTCGCCGGTGGCCACGGCGGTCTGCCGTCCGGCGGTGGCCACCACCGTCGAGCGGCCTCGCCGAAGGACAGCCCCGTCGAGGATGTCGTCGTGGACCAGCGTGGCGCTGTGCACGAGCTCCACGGCCACCGCCGCCCGCACCAGCGCGGTGTCCTCTCCCCTCGCCCCAGCGCCAGCCCGCCCGTCGCGCCCCCGAGCCCCCGCGCCGTTCGTGGCCGAACGCGGCGGCGCGGCCAGCAGCACCAGCAGGGGGCGCAGGCGCTTGCCGCCGGCCGAGATCGTCGACCCGGCCGGCCGCGCGAGACGGGCGCCCCCTTCAGCCACGATCTCCGCGAGCCGTTGCTCGACTGCTCCCAGCACGTGGCGCACCGGCTCCCCGGCCGCGGTCAGGACCTCCTCCACCCCGGTGAGCCCTAGCCCGCTGGCGACGCTCACCGGACCACTCCGCGGTGCAGCGCGATGATGCCCCCCGCGGTGAGCACGCAGCTCACCGAGTCGATCCCGCACCTGTCCATCAGCTCCGCCAGCTGCATCGGGGCAGGGAATCGCCGCACCGAATTGGGCAGGTAGGCGTAGGCATCACGGTCTCCGGCCAGCCTCCCCAGGGCGGGGACCACGCGATCGAACCACACTCGGTAAAACCACGACAGGGGAGGTCGCTGGGGTGTGGTGATCTCGAGGATGACCACGCGCCCTCCGGGGCGGGCGACGCGCGCCATCTCGGCGATCCCCCGCTCCAGGTCGGCGAAGTTGCGGGCGCCAAAGCCGACCGTCACCGCATCGAAGCGATCGTCGGGATAGGGGAGGGAGAGCGCATCCCCGCAGTCGAATGTGACCGGCGCGGCGGCGCCCGAGACCTTGGCCCGGGCCAGGGCCAGCATGGGCTCGGAGAAGTCGAGCCCCACCACCTCGCCGTCAGGCCCCACCCGCCGCGCGAGCTCGAGCGCCAGGTCGCCGGTCCCCGTGGCCACGTCGAGCACGCGGCTGCCGGGACCCACGGACGCGAGGTCCGCGGCCCGCCGGCGCCAGCGATGGTGCAGTCCCGCGGTCATGATCGAGTTCATGACGTCGTAGAAGCCGGCGATGCGGTCGAACATGGCTCGCACCTGGCCCGCCTCGAGCGTCCCGGGGGCGAACCCGTTCGGGGCCCCGACCGTCGGCGCCGAGCGCTGCTTGGTGCCGGGGGGTGGAGAGATGGGGTTCATGAGGCTCGAAGCCGGCGAAAGGGGAGCGGCGCCGCCGGACGGACGAAAGGCCGGAGCATCCGGCGCCGAACAGCCCTACTTCAGGTGTGCAAGGAAGTCAACCACCGCGTTGAACTTCTGCGGCGGCAGGTTCTTGAACGAGGGCATCGGGGCGGTGGGGTTGACGAGCGTTCGGGCGATCGCCTGCGCCGGCAGCCGGGCGCCGATGTTCGCGAGCGGCGGTCCGGGCCCGTCGTTGCCGTTGTCGCCGATCTTGTGGCACGCCAGGCAACCGGACTGGGCGGCCACCAGTCTCCCGGCGTTGAACTGCGCCACGGCCGCGGGGCCCATCGACGTGACGTTGGCGGGTGTCGCGAGGTCGATCGCGGTGGGGGCACCCACGTTGGCCCCCTCGTACGTGAGCAGCGCCATGGCGCCGATCACGAAGATGCCGGTCAGCGTCGCGATCGGACGGCGCTCGGGCCGGCGTTCGGGGCTGCGGTCGTAGAAGGGCAGCAGGAGCAGCAGGATCAACGCCAGCGTCGGGACACCGAGGGTGGCCAGCGGGACCAGGTTGTCCGGCTTGATCACCCTCAGCAGCTCGAACAGGAAGAAGAAGTACCACTCGGGCCTCGGCACGTAGGTGGTGGTGGTGGGATCGGCCTTGGGCCCGAGCTCGGCGCCCAGGACCAGCGACAGCGAGATGATCGCCGCCATGACGAAGCACGCCATGATCGCGTCCTTGGCCACCGCGTAGGGGAAGAACGGCTTGCCCTGTGACTTGAGGATCGAGTACTCGCGGAGGTACAGCTCCTTCTCGGCCTGGTTCATGCTGGCCTCAGGTCTCCGCCCGGCGCAGTTCCGCTTCGGGCTCGGCCTTCAGCCAGGGCGGGGCGGTGGTGCCCAGCTTGGCCACCAGGTACAGATGAACGCCGATCAGCGCCGCGATCGCGACGGGTATCAGCAACATATGGATCGCGTAGAAGCGCGACAGCGTGGTGGCCCCGAAATCGGGCCCACCCCGCAGGAAGTCCGCCAGGTAGGGGCCGATCAGGGGGCCCGTCCCGTTGAGGTTGACGGCGACGATGGTCGCCCAGTAGGAGCGCTGGTCGAACGGGAGCAGGTAACCCGTCAGCCCCATCATCAGCGTCAGCACGACGAGCACCACGCCGATCACCCAGTTGAGCTCGCGCGGGTACTTGTAGGCGCCGAAGAAGAAGGTGCGCCCCATGTGCAGGAAGATCAGGACGATCATCACCGACGAGCCCCACTTGTGCATGCCGCGCACGAAGGCCCCGAGGAACGCCGTGTTGGTGATGTACCGGGCGGACTCGTACGCGTGCGTGGGCGACGGGTCGTAGTACATGGCGAGAAAGACGCCGGTGACCGCCTGCGAGAGGAAGGCGAACATGGTGGCCGAGCCCAGCGTGTAGAACCAGTTGGTCCCCTTGGGCACCTTGCGGAACAGCGTCCAGCGCGCGACCCCGCTCAGCGACGTGCGCTCGTCCACCCAGGCGGCCGCGCTGATGCCCGCCTCGCGGGCGGCGTCGGCCCGGCTGGTGGCGCCGTTTCCGTTGCCCTCTCCCGGACGCGGAGGCGGTGGTCGCAGGATCGCGGGGACCGGGGGCGCCGGTAGCTTCGGGAGCTTCATCGGGGGTCCAGAAAGATACCGGCAGCCCACCGCCGGGAGTCGGACAGCCCCCTGGCCAGGGCACCAACCGCGCTGTGCGCTCGCGACGTGCTGGGATGGTCCCGCCGCCGGGGCTAGCGGCGGCGGGCGGTCTCGGGTCCTCGCGCCGCGGTCCGCAGCGCGTCGGCCGCGCCCGGGGCCCCGGTGCGTGCCGCCTCCTTGGCGGCCCGGTACTCCGGGCTCGAGCCCCAGCCCACGGCCCGCGCCCCCGCCTCCCATACGGCATCGGCCAGCCCGATGTCCTCGGAGGCGTGGGCCAGGGCGCACAAAGCGATGACGTCGGCCAGCTCGGACACCGCGTCGACGTCCCCGAGCGCGACCAGGCGCGTTATCCCCAGAGCGTAGAGCCGGTCACCGGCCAGCAGGGCGAGATCGGAGTCCTCGCAGCGCAGCAGGCGCGAGCAGCCGTAATGCAGCAGGTAGCCCTCGTAGATGGCCTCCACCAGCAGCTCGTACTCGTCGGCGCGGTCACGGGTCCGGGGACCGGCGGCGGCGCGCGCGGCCGGGCCCCCAGAAACTCCCGGCGCGGGCTCGAGCACCGCGCTGGCGAGCAGGTCGTCCTCGCGGCGCAGCTCGCGCGCCAGGCGGGCGGCGGCGCTCACCGCCAGCCCCCCGACTCATCGACCTCGGCGAACGCGTCCTGGGCCGCCTGCACCGTGCGCGCGATGTGCTCGGGCTCGTGAGCCAACGAGGGAAACCACGCCTCGAACTGCGATGGCGGCGGATACACGCCACGGGCGAGGAGCGCGCGGCACCAGGCCGCGTGAGCCTCCAGATCGCAGGCCTGCGCGCCCGCAAGGTCGCGGACCGGCTCGGCGCTGAAGAAGACCGTCACCAGCCCGGGGACGTCGGCGACGAACACGGGGCGGTCGCCGGCCGCGGCCCGCAGGCCGTCGGCGAGCTCGGCCGTGATCCGGGTCAGGCGCTCGTAGGCCGCCCCGTCGAGCATATCCAGCGTTGCGCGGCCGGCGGCGACGGCCAGGGGGTTGCCCGACAGCGTGCCCGCCTGATAGACGTCGCCGGCCGGGGCCACTAGCTCCATGACGTCTCGAGCGGCGCCGAACGCCGCCGCGGGCAAGCCCCCGCCGAGGACCTTGCCCATGATCGTGATGTCCGGGTGCACGCCCGAGCGCTCCTGGGCCCCGCCCGGCCCGACCCGAAAGCCGGTGATCACCTCGTCGAAGACGAGCATCGCTCCCGTCGCGCTCGCGCGCTCGCGGACCAGCTCCAGCCAGCCCGGCTCGGGCGCCACCAGCCCCATGTTCGCCGCGCAGGGCTCGACGATTATCGCCGCCAGCTCGCGCCCCTCCCCCTCCTCGGTGGCGCGGAGCAGAGCGGCCCGGTCGTTGAACGGGACCACGCGCGTGGCTGCGGTGGCGGCCAGCGGGACCCCCGGGCTGGCGGGCAGGCCCTGGGTGGCCAGCCCGGACCCGGCCGCGGCCAGGAGCCCGTCGACGTGGCCGTGGTAGGAGCCCGAGAACTTGAGCACCCCTTGGCGGCCGGTCGCCGCCCGGGCCAGACGCAGCGCGCTCATCGTGGCCTCGGTGCCCGAGGAGGTCATGCGAAGCATCTCCACCGTGGGCACGCGCGCGATGACCTCTTCGGCGAGCTCGACCTCGCCCGCCGTCGGGGCCCCGAACGTCGTCCCTCGCGCCGCCGCCCTCTGGACGGCCTCGACTATCCGGGGGTGGGCGTGGCCGTGGATCAGGGGTCCCCACGAGCACACCCAGTCGATGTACCGGTTACCGTCGACGTCCACGAGCTCGGCCCCGGCGGCGCGCTCCACGAACAGCGGCTCGCGTCCGATCGCACTCATCGCGCGCACCGGCGAGTTCACGCCGCCGGGCAGAACCTCCAGGGCGCGGCGGTAGAGCTCGGCCGAGCGCGTGTGGGGCGGGGCGAGCGTCACGCGCGCGTGCGGGTTAGGCGTGCTGCTCTTCCCAGCGACGGTAGTCGTCGGTGAAGTAGAGCAGGCGAACCTTCTTGAATTCGGTCGACGAGTACAGCGTCCTGCGCTCTTCAATTCCCGTCTGCTGAGCGATCGAAGCGAGAATCGCGTCGCACTCCTCCTTGGAGCGACCGTGAGCCATGGTGAAGATCGAGTATGGCCAGTCGCGGTAGGTCGGCCGCTGATAGCAGTGCGAGATCCCGCGGAAGGCGGCCATGCGCGGTCCGAGCTCGGCAATCTGCTCGTCGGGGACCTTCCACACTCCCATGCCGTTGGCCGAGAAGCCTGCGCGGCGGTGGTAGAGAATCGCGGCCACGCGCCGCAACAGGCCGCGCTCCTGCATCGCCCGCAGGTGCTCGAGCAACGCGTCGACGCCCACGCCCAAACGCTCCGCCGCCAGGGTGTACGGCTCGCTCGCAACGGGCAGGTCACCCTGAGTGGCGCGGATCACCGCGACGTCGAGATCGTCGTAGGGGACGGCCTCGAGCTCCGCTGGCTCCTGCTCGGGGCCGGCGCTGGCGAGGGCCGAGGTGTCCCCCTGCATCTCGAGGTCCATCCTGATCTTGAACAGCTTCAGGGTCGGCAGCTGGCGGATCGACTCGGCGCCGGTGAGCTGCTGGAGCACATCGAGGGTGCCGTCCAGCCCGAGGCGCGAGTCGCGCTCGACTGCGATCGTGAACCACATGTTGAAGTCGTGGTTGCGCAGGTAGTTGTGCGACACGCCGGGGTGGGAGTTGACGATCTTCGCCGCCCTCCACGGGTTCTCCGGGTCGACCTTTGCCGCCACCAGCATCGACGCGTACCCGAGCGCGCGCGTGTCGTAGATCGGCGTGACCTGGCGGACGATGCGCCCGTCCAGCAGGGCGCGGACTCGTTCGAGCACCTGGCGCTCGGAGATCCCGGCCTCGCTCGCGACCGCCGCGTAGGGACGGGGCTCGAGCGGGAAGCGGCTCTGCATCAGGTTGAGCAGGCGCTTGTCCAGGTCGTCGAGCGGGATCGCGGCTCCGTCGCGGCGGGTGCGGACCTTGGCCACCGGGGGGGCGGGAGAGCTCGCACTCCCGGCGCCCGCCGGCGGGGAGCTCATGCCTCGCGAAGCCATCGCGCTATGTCCTTGGCGTGGTAGGTGATGATGATGTCGGCCCCCGCCCGGCGGATCGCGGTCAGCGTCTCGAGCGCCACCGCGCGCTCGTCGAGCAGTCCGGCCTGCGCCGCGGCCTTGGTCATCGCGTACTCGCCGCTGACCTGGTACGCCGCGACGGGCAGCCCGAAGCGTTCCTTGGCCCTCCAGATCACGTCGAGGTAGGGCAGCGCCGGCTTGATCATCACGACGTCGGCCCCCTCGTCGACGTCGAGGGCGATCTCGCGCAACGCCTCCTCGGCGTTGCCGGGATCCATCTGGTAGCCGCGGCGATCTCCGAACGCGGGCGTCGAGTCGGCCGCCTCGCGGAACGGTCCGTAGAACGCCGAGGCAAACTTGGCCGAGTAGGCCACGATCGGAACGTTGTGCAGTCCCTCGGCGTCGAGCTCCGAGCGAATCGCTCCGACCCGGCCATCCATCATGTCGCTGGGCGCGACGATGTCCGCCCCTGCGCGTGCCTGGCTGACGGCGGCCCGCGCGAGCAGTTCCAGCGATGCGTCGTTGTCGACCGTACCGTCGGGGCCGAGGACACCACAGTGGCCGTGGTCGGTGTACTCGCACAGGCACACGTCGGTGATCACCAGCAGGTCGGGATGGGCCTCCTTGATCGCCCGGACGGCCAGCTGGACCACGCCCTCCTCGTCCCATGCTCCGGAGCCATCGCTGTCCTTGTGCTCGGGGATGCCGAACAGCAGCACCGCGGGCAGCCCCAGGGCGGCTGCTTCGCCCGCCTCCTGGACGGCCTGGCCAATGGACAGACGCTCCACCCCGGGCATCGACGCGATCGGCTCCCGACCGCTGGCGCGCGAGGCGACGAACATCGGGAGCACCAGGCGCGCGGTGGCCAGATCCGTCTCCCGCACCAGGTCGCGCAGGGCGGCGGTTCGGCGCAGGCGCCGGAGCCGAGTCTGGGGGAACGCCATCTCGGCTTCAGGATACTGGCGCGCTTGACTCGGACCGGGACCGCTCGGCGCGGACCGGGACCGCTAGGTCGGTCAGGCTCGCCCGCGAGCGGTGGCCCGCCCCCGCCGGCGGTCAGCTGTCGCTGTGGTCGCCGTGCAGGTAGAGAAGAAGCGAAACGATGAAGGCCATGGATCTCAGCGTCGTGGGGATCTTGCCCGGAACCCGCGGCTTGCCTGGCCACGCCCGGTCAACCAGCCCGTCGTCCTCGGGCATCGGCCCAACCGCCTCGCGGGGTGAGCCCGGGCGCCGGGAATCCGCCACCCGTCCACAGAGCCAGGCCGCGTCGCGGATCCGGGAGCCCAGGCCCGCCCCGGATCCGGGAACTGACCCTGGCGGTGATTCGGGCCTAGCGATCACCGGCCTGGGAGGCGACGGCGGCGAGATCGCGCGCCGCGTACTCGGCGAGGTAGCGAGCCGTCGGGACCATTCCCGCGGAAAAGTCGAACTGGGGCTCGTAGCCAATCATCCGCCGGGCCTTATCGGAGCTGACGACCGCGCGCGACTGCATGAAGTCGACGTCGGGCAGATGAACTTTGCCTGGCAGGCGGGTGTGGCGGACATGTAGTCGCGTCCGGACAGCGCCGGCCGTTTCCTGTGGCAGAGCCCGGAGCCCGATCGTCAGGACCCGGTCGCCAATGCCGGTCTGGGCGAGACGGCGCAGCAGACGATTGGGATCCGTGGCGAGCTCCCGGAGCTTGCCGAGCCTCCCGTCGCGCCAGGCGATCATCTCGGCCGGAAGATACCGCGGGCCGTCGGCGCCGATGGCCGCCGCGACCTGTTCATAGAAGCGCGACCATGTAACCGGCCGGGGGCCGGAGATGAGGAAGCGCGCGCCCACGGCCTCCGGCCGGGTGGCGGCGAGGATCATCGCGTTCACGACGTCGTCGACATACACGGCGTTGCACACGCCCTCGCCGGCTCCCGGGAGAACGACCGTCCCGTAGTGCAGCATGTCGGCGGGATTCGTCGTCCACGCCTGCGAGCCGGGCCCGTACACCAGCGTCGGCTGCAGGACGGCCGCCGGCAGTCCCCCGTCGCGAGCTGCGCCGAACAGCTCGCCCTCCAGCTGGAGCTTGGTGTGGGCGTACCCGCTATCGGCAGCGATTTCAGCGGTGTCCTCGGTCACCTCCCCCTCGGCCGGGAGCCGGTAGACGACAAAGCTGCTGAGGTGCACAAGCCGGCGGCAGCCGGTCGCTCGGCAGGCCTCGATGAGCGCGCGTAGCGCGGGCAGGTTCCAGGCTTCCTCTTCCCAGTCATAGGCGCAGTGAAAGACGAGCCGGGTCCCGTCCAGTGCCTCGCGCAGGGCGCCGCCATCACTGAGCTCCACCGTCCTGACCGCTGCGCCGACCGGCAGGCGCCGTGAGCGGCTGCTTGCGCTGCGCGTTAGGCAGACGACGTCGGCGCCCTCGTCGACCAACCGCTCCACCAGCCGGCCTCCGATGAACCCGGTTGCGCCAGTGACGGCGACCGTCGTTCCCGCTGCGACGCCGCTGGTGGAACCGCGCGCCGGCCCCGTCGAACCGCGCGCCGGCATCGATTCCTGGTCGGGGCCGGTGCGGCCGCCGATTTCGACCCGCGGCGCGAGCGAACGCCTGAGGTGATGCGCCAGCCGGATGGCTAGGGCGACGATCATCAGCGTCGGATTGGCATGACCGGCGGTGGGGAAGACGGAGCTCCCGGCCACGTACAGTCCCGGGACCCCGTGGACGTGGCAGTCGGCGTCGACAACACCGTGACGCGGGTCGGCAGCCATCCGGGTCGTGCCCGTTGGGTGGCATCCGTCGACGAACGTCGCCGTATGCGGCCGGTCATCGATCACCCAGTCGGCGAGCTGGACCGCGGGCAGGCCGAGCCGCTCAAACTCCCGCGCGATCAGCCTGGCCAGGGCCGCCTGCGACGCCCGCTCCTGGGCTCCGATCCGCCAGTCGATCTCGCTGATGGGAAGGCCGAGCGGGTCGCGGCGCTCGCTGAGGCGGACGCGGCTGTCCCGGTCCGGGACCTGCTCGGAGGCGATGAGCATGCCGATCCGCTCGACGGCGCGCCACTCAGGCTGGTCAGTGGCGCGCGTCCATAGCGCCCGCAGGGCGTCGGCGCGGCGGTCCAGGAGAAGCCGCGCGTCGCGCGCCACCTGAGTCCGCGGGCCGATGAGCAGCCGCTTGGCGGCACGCATCGGATCCTCCGATGACTCGAACCACCAGTACGGCCACGCAGCGCAGTTGAGCAGCTCCTCGCGCCGCTGGCGCTCCGGGCTTAGGGCCACACCGAAGGTGAAGTCGTGCCGGCCCCGCGGGCTGGGGAGCCGGCGGGGGCCGAACAGACGGCGCACCCGCGGCGCCTCCGCCGACTGAAAGCGCACCAGCAACTCGGGGTCCCGAGGGTGATCGATGAGGTAGCGTCCGACGAGGTCCTGGTCGTTGCCCAGTCCCGCCGGCCGGATCCGGTTGGAGTACAGGAGGATGCGGGCGTTCTCCACGCCCCCTGCGCACAGGACGACGGCCTGGGCGGTCACGGTGGCGCGCGAGTCCGGGGCGCCCACCACCTCCACCGACTCCAGCTGCCCCGTCTCGGGGTCGCTGTTCAGATGCGTGACCGTCGCATTGAGCAGGACCCGGAGGTGGGGGTTGGGGTCGCCCAGCAGCCGCCGGCCGGTGTCGACCGGCGCCGTGTCCTCCCAGCAGACGTGGCGGAGCAGCGACGGATCGAAACGCGGGCGGGGCGGCGCACCCGGCAGTTGGGGCACCTGTCCAGTCCCGTCGTAGGGACCGGCGCCGAGATATGCGCCGGCGCGATCCAGATGGGGGACGACCGTCTCGCGCCCTAGCGGCCAGCCGGACAGGGGCACCCAGGGGCGCGCCTCGTAGTCGATGTCGTCTAACGGGATGCAACGGCCCGCCCACACCGTCGAAGTGCCACCCAGCCGGCGCTCCCGGCCGTTCAACAGTGGCGCTCCGACGCTCTCGATCGCGTTCAGCGCCTGAGCGCGGGCCTCGCGGCGCTCGCCGCCGCTCTCCAGCACCAGGATCCGCAGGCCACTGTCGCGCAGCTCCTCGGCGATCGCGCAGCCGGCCGGCCCGCTGCCGACAAGGCAGACGTCGGTCTCGATCGGTGCAGCGGTGTCGATGAACAGAAGGTCGTCAACGATCATTGTCTCTCCGCGCTCGTCGTGCTTCTCATACCGGGCCACGCCGTAGCGGCGGCAGTTCGGAACGCGGGACGGCCGGTCAGGATGACACAGCGGCCCGCGCAGCTCCCCCATCGACTGGAGCGCTACTGGGACCTTCGTCACCGAGGCGGTGACGAGACCCGTAGGGGGTCAGCCGGGTCGTGGTCCGGTACGCGGGCACCGTGATTGACGGCGACGACAACGGTCGGGGCGCCGAGTAGCCGCTCGCGCGGCTAACCCCGCGGGCCGCGCGGCGTTCCGCGGCGCGCTGCAGAACAGCACGGCTCGTGATCGCCCCACGGTCGCGGTTGGCTGCTCCGGTGATCGCACTGTCACCCATCGCATTTCATGAGGGGAAGCCGGTCTGTGTGTCCGTAGAGCAGCGACCCGGCGAGGACAGGGCGACATTCTCCTCGGCGAGCGGTAGCAGCGTCGCTGCTGATCTCGTGCCTGCTCGGGACGAGGTGCCAGAGCCCGGAGCGGTCCTCGCACGGCGCGTCCTTTCGCCCTAAGGAGCGGCCGCACGAACCACCGTCCGCGCCGGCTCACTTCGCGTGATGGAGGAAGGTCATCGCGCAGACTGGAGCGCGACCACCAGTGCTTTGACGCGCTCCCCCTGGACGGCGAAACCCCGGTGCCATCGAGGCAGTCGGGGTTTCGACCCTTTCGCAAAATGATGGAGCTAGTGGGACTCGAACTCCCGACCTCCTGGGTGCGATCCGTGGGTCAGGCGAAGCGGCGGATGGCCAGGCGGGCCAGGACGCCAAAGGCGACGGTCAGCGCCAGAAGATGCAGCAGCGAAAGAGCGAGCGCGGGCGATCCGCCGTTCAGCGCCGTGTTGATCGCCTCCAGAGCGGGCTTGAACGGGAAGGCGGCCGAGATCACGCGCGTGATGTCGTACAGGGTCACCGCCACCGCCCCGCTGGGCACCAGCGCCAGGAAGGCCAGCGGCAGCGAGAGCAGAAGCGCGAGCAACGACGCGGCCCGCACCTCTCGCGCCACCGATCCGATGGCCACGCCCATCCCAGCAAATGCGACTGCACCGGCCAGCAGGGCGATCAGCCAAAGACCGAACCGGCTCCAGTCCAGGCCCACGAACAGGCCAATGCCCATGAGCATCACGAGCGTGACGCAGAACGAGCAGCCGCCGGCCAGTACGACCTTCTCGGCCAGAAGCGTCTCGCGGCGGACCAGCCCCCGCACCAACCGGCCGAAGGCATTCTCCTCGCGCTCGAGCGCGAGCATTCCCGCCGCCAGCAGCACGCACACGAACATGAGCGACACCGCCACGGCGACCGCCACGGCGAAGGAGTCCAGCGGTGTCCGCCTTCCGTGCAGCAGGGTGCTCTTGACCTGGAGCGGCTGGCTGAGCGTGTTGAGGACCTGCTTGGAGAGATCGAGGTTGTCGACGGCGAGGGTGGCGAACTGATCGACCCGCGCGAGCGCCGCGCGCGTCGGCGAGTGTCTGGGCAACTGCGCCACGCTGGCGTGCACGATCGCCTGGGTCGCCTTTAACCCGAGGATGTCGATGGTCCGCCCCAGCAGGGAGAACGTCCCGCCGCGCAGGAGCAGGTCCACCTCCTGGATAGCGACGCGTTTGAACACGTCGGCCAGGGCCGCGTTGCCCTCGGCCAGCTTCGAGGAGATCGTCGACTGCACGAACGCCTGCTTGAGCGCGTCGCCGTTGTAGATCACTTCCACCTGCGCGGGTTGCAAACCGCTGGTCAGTCGTTCCGTGACGTCGGCCGGGATGATCAACGCGGCCAGCGCGTCACCCGAGCGCACCTTGTCGATCGCCTCCGCCCGGGTGTGTACTCGGACCGGCTGGATCGACGCAAACAGCTGGTTGGAGTACTTGGAGGCGTCGATGCGCTGGCCGCCGAGCGAGATGACGTTTTCGTTCGGAGGGACCAGGTTCAGGAAGGCCACCCGCGGACGCTCGGGCCCGCGCGACAGCGCGAACCCGATCAGCAGGGCGATCACCACCGGATAGATGACCAGCAGCGCCACCAACAGCGGTGAGCGCCGCAGGATCTGTAGATCCTTGAGCAGCAGCCAGCGCACAGGTCAATGGTGCTCGAGCGGGCGGCGCCCCGCGTCAGTGGCCCTGAGCGTGCAGGAAGGCCACGAATGCGGCCTCGAAGTCCGTGCGTTCGCCGCCCACCGCCCGCGCCAGCGACCGGGGCGTGCCCTCGAACAGCAGCTCACCGTCGGCCAGCACGAGCACGCGCTCGGCATAGTGCTCGGCCTCGCCGACGTTGTGGGTCGAGAAGATGACGCTGGTTCCGCCGCTGGCCAGGCCGCCGATGAACTCCCACAGCCGTTCGCGCTGGCGCGGGTCCAGCGCCGAGGACGGCTCGTCGAGCAGCAGCACGGCGGGGTCGGCCAGCAGCCCGATGGCCACGTTGACGCGCTGGCGGTTGCCCCCCGACAGCCGCCCCAGCTCTTCGTTGGCCCGCTCCCGAAGGCCCGTCTGGTCCAGCATCCGCCCGACGGCCGCGTCGGGGTCCGCGACGCGCTCCAGGCGCGCGAACAGGCGCAGGTTCTCGGCCACCGAGAGCTTTGAGTACACCGCCGGCTGCTGCGGCACCCAGCCCACGTTCGCGCTCGGGCGGGCAACGGTGCCAGCGGTGGGCGACTGAATCCCGGCCAGAATCGACAGCAGCGTGGTCTTGCCCGCTCCGTTGGGACCGATGACACCCACCCGCTCGCCTGCGGTCGCCTGGAATGACACGTTGCGCAGCGCGTCGCGCTCCCCGTAGCGCTTGCTCAGGCCACGGGCAGCTATGACCGGCGGGGCGGGCGCAGACGTCGCGATCGCCACGCCGTCCTCTAGCCCGACCCGGCGCCGGGGGACGGCGGCCGTTTGACGTCCCACGGCTCCAGCACCGTGTGGCGCTGGAGATAGATGGCGGTCTCGCGGATGACCGCCGCCACCGGTAGGGCGATGAGCGCTCCCACCAACCCGAAGATGGAGCCTCCCACGGTGAGGGTGAAGATCACCAGCAGCGGGTTGATCCGCAGCGCATGGCCGAAGATCTGCGGAGCGACGATGTGGCCCTCGAGCTGCTGGAGCGCGACGAACAGCAGCACGACCCAGATCGCAGTCAGAGGATCCTGGAACAGCGCCACCAGGACCGGCGGGATCGCGCCCAGCACCGGCCCCACGAACGGGATCAGCTCCATCAGGCCGAAGAACACTCCGAACACGGCCGCGTAGCTGCGCCCGGCCCCGAAGATGCCGACCAGCCCGAGCAGGTAGAGGCTCACTCCAGCGGTCGTGCCCATGATCAGGCTGAACAGCAGCTGGCCGCGCACGTAGCTCGACACCGCCCGCTGAACGCGGGCTGGGTAGTCGTCTTCGGGCGTCCCATCGCCCGGTGGCATGATCCTCCGCACCAGGGCCCCGATGCGCGGCCCGTACACGAGCATGTAAACCGACAGGACGAACACGAGGATCGCCTGGAACCCGATGCTCACGACCTTTTTCAGCAGACTCCCGGTGAACGAGACGATCGAACTCGACTCCTTCGACACTCGTTCGGCCAACGTCTGCAGCGCCGTCTTGCCGGGCTTGACAACCTGAACGTGAATGCCGTTGCGGTCAAAGAACTTCTGAACGTTGGCCAGTGTCTTGTTCGCCGACTTGGTGATCGAGGGTATGTCGCGGTTGAACGCCTTGATCTGGTTGGAGACCGGGGTGGCGAGCAGAAACCCGACGCCGCCGAGGGTGAGGAAGAATGAGAGGTAGACCGTCAGCACGGCCAGGCCCCGCGGCAGGCGCCGGCGGTGCAGGAAAGACACCAACGGATTGAGTATCAGCGCGATGACCGCGGCCACCATGAAGATGAGCACCACCGTGTGCGCGGCGCGAGCCAGGGCGTATCCCCCGAGCACGGCCAGCACCAGCGCCACCACCTGCAGCCAACGCGGGACGACCACCGGGTCGACCCTCCGGGGCGCGGACTCCGCCGGTGCCGCGTCGTGGCCCTCGAGCTCCGAGTAGCCGGTTGCACGCGCGGGCTCGTCTTCGATCAGGCCGACGGCGCCGGGCGGGCCTCCCGACGCTTTCTCCTCTTCGCCCGGGGCGTCGTGCGCCGACTCCCGCGCTGAGACCTGCTCTTGGCTGCTCATCGCGATGGCTCCGTCCGCAGAGTATGGGGTACCCGTCCGGCGGTTCTGGACCGGCACCGCACTTCCGCGGTCGTCCATGGCCCAGCGCCTCCGCGCGGCGGGGCGATCGGGCCAGGTTCGGCGGGCGGCGGCGGTTTGACCCAATGACCTCAGCCGACGGAGCCGCCCCGGCCACGATTCTGTTCGTCGGCGACCTGGTGGGCGGGCCAGGACGGCGAGCCCTGCTGCGCGCGCTTCCGGAGTTGCGCGAGCGTCCCCGCCCGAGTTTCGTGGTGGTCAACGCCGAGAATGCCGCCGGCGGGCTGGGAATCACGCCCAAGATCGCCGACGAGCTGCTCGAGGCCGGCGTGGATGTCATCACGCTCGGGAACCATGCCTACCATCGGCGTGAGATCTACCCGTATCTGGACTCCCAGGAGCGCATCGTGCGGCCCGCCAACTACCTGCGCAGCCAGCCCGGACACGGGCACACCGTCGTGCAGCGAGACGGGGTCGCTCTGGGGGTGGTCAGCCTGTCGGGCAACCTCTACGTCAAGGCTGGGCGGGCCGCATTCTCTGAGATCGATTCCGTCGTCTCCCAGCTGCGCGGCAAGGTCGACCACCTGCTCGTCGACATGCACGCCGAGGCCACGAGCGAGAAGATCGCCATGGGCTGGTACCTCGACGGTCGCGTGACCGCCGTCGTGGGTACCCACACCCACGTGCCGACCGCGGATGCCCGCGTGCTTCCCGGCGGGACCGCCTATATCACCGACGTGGGCATGACGGGCGCTCGCGGTGGCGTCATCGGAGTCAAGCGCGAGCAGGCGATCGAGTCGCTCGTGACCCAGATGCCGACCCGCTTCGAGACCTCAGACGAGGACCCGTGGCTCATGGGTGTGGTCATCCGCTGCTCGCAGCCCATGCGCGCGGACGCGATCGAGCAGATCCTGCTTCCCACGCCCGAGTAGCACGAGCATCGTCAGCGGGAAGAACCACACGATGTACAGATAGAACCAGTGCGTGACGCCGAGCTGGAGCGCAATCAGGGAGGCGGCGCAGGCAGCCGCGAGCCCCACGACGTCACCCCGCCGCACCCGGACGGCGAGCGCCAGCGCGGCGCCAATCGCCATCACCTGCACGAACGTCTGTAGGCCCTGCAGGCCACCGTAGAGTCCCCAGACCGAGAACGGGGAGCCGCGGTCGGCCTGGTAAGCGATCGTCCGTTCGTAGAACGTGCTCAGGCTGTTGTGGGGAAGGATCGGAGCGAAGGCGGCAATCGTCGCCACCACCAGGCCGGTGGCGAACAGCGCCACAGACCACGCAGCCCGCTGCCCACCCCTTCGGTACAGGGCCAGCGCGGGGACCAGGGCCAGTGGAGCGAACTTGGACAGCCCGGCCAGCGCCGCGAGCGCGCCCCGAAGGGCGGGGCGGGCGCTCGCGAGCAAGGCGCCGAGGATGAGCACGGCGACCAGTACGTCATTGGTGTTGGTGCTCAGCGCGAACAGGGTAAACGGATACGTGACCCAGGCGTAGGCGAGCGATATGCCCAGCGTCGGTCCCCGGATCCGGCGGCCGAGCAGGAACAGCAGCCCGACGGCGAGCAGGTCGAAGGCGATCGCGGCGGCATGAGCGGCGGGGAGGTCGTCCCAGGTTCCGTTCCAGCCGAGTGCTCGCTCGAAGGGCACGTAAGCCTCGTATACGACCGGCCCGTAGGTGTCGCCGTGCTCGTTGTCGCGCGGGAAGGCCCCGTAGAGCTGCTGGCCGTCGGCGAGCCGGTGCGCGCCGATGACTCCCGCGTAGCCGACGTCGATCACATTTGAATCGGCCAGGTTCAGGCCGACGCGAAACCCGATCAGGAAGACCACGGCCACCGTGAGCCACGAGGCGGGTATCAGCAGCCGGATTGGCTCGCGCCGGCGCTCGGAGCGCCGGGTGGCGAGCGCCATTCGCACGAGCAGGTACACCAGCGGCGGATACGCGAGCGGGACGGACGTCTCGATGTTGCCGTGGTTGAAGAACGCCAGCGAGACCGAGAACGCGCTCAACGCCAGCAGGTCCAGATGCAGCAGGCGCCACGGACGCCGCGGGTTGAAGAAGGGGAGCACGAAGGCCAGGCTCAACGGGAGCCAGATGTACAGAGCATTGACGTGCCTCCCGAACGCCCCGGGGTACCCCCGCGCCATCGACCATGCCACGCGGAAGCCCGTCCAGGCCTCCAGGACCGTCGCGGTCGGGTCGTCGATCAGCACCTGCGCGATCTCCCTCCCCGATCGCGAGTAGTAGCTGACCTGCCAGTCGATCGGTCCCTTCAAGAATGCGACGCCATATGACCCCGGCGATCCCGCGCGGGCCCCGCGCACGGCGGACTGGCGGTCTGCGATCGCGAGCACCCGGTTGGCCGTGAGCCGGTGATTGGGCGGTGCCACATCGGGATGGGGAGGCTGCGTGAGCGCGTTGGGGTCGGTCGCCGTGGAGCCGGCCGCGCGCGACGGCGTCGGGCGTGCGCCGGGCACCGTCGGGGGTGCGGCCGGCAGGGTCACGCGTGCGCCCGGCAGGGTCGGGCGTGCGCCGGGCGTCGTCAGCCCCGCACGAAGCGCACTCGAGGGTGCCGCGGCGACCGATGCCGTCGCCAGCGTCGCCAGCCCGCCGACGAGGATCAGCCCTCCCGCGAGCACGAGGCGCCGGGCAGCGGAGCGCGCGCTCACGACTGTCCGGCCGTCGACCCGAAGTGGCGGTTGATGGCCGGCGCTGCGTCGGCGATGGTCCACTGAGCGCGCTCCTCGCGCTGCGCCGGGCCGGTGCCACAGAAGATGAGGGGGCCCAGCGAGTCGCTGCTGTGCAGCGAACCGTGTGCACCGCCTCCCACGTGGGCGACACCCCCCCAATCGACGAACTCACTGCCCGGGGCGGCGGACAGGAGCAGATCGCCCGAGGTGGCACATGCCACCGCGGCCCAGGAGCGGGCCAGAGGGTCGGGATAGGCCGTACTGGTCAGCACATCCCCGTCGACCTCGGCCTCGAGGATCGTGAGGTCGCCCTCGACCTGCCAGCGCCCGCCGCGCAGGTCCGCCACCTCCCGGCGAGCGCCGCGCGCCCCGCCGGCGCGACCGCCGCGCGCCCCGCCGGCGCGACCGCCGGCCCCGGCCCGAGCACCGCGCGCACCGGAGCGACCGCCGCGCGCCCCGGACCCACCGGCGCCGCCCCGGGCTCGGGTTGGGCTTGCGCCGGCGCCCCGGGGCTCCGCCGGCTGCGCGGGCGCGAATCGAAGCTCGCCCCGCCGGCTGGTGATCACTGCATCCGTTCCCTCACGCCACATCACCAGGTCGACCGCCGGCTCCTTCAGGGCACACGACACCAGTCGCGGCAGCAGCGCCCGGCGACCCTGTTCGACCAGCACGTAGATCATGGCGGAGCGCTGCGCGGGACACACCGCGATCTCGGCATCGCGGGTCCGTCGCTCCGCAGGCTGGAGCACTATGAAGTCGCCGAAGGCCTCTTCGAGGACGGTGGCCTGCTCGACCTGGGCGTGCGAGTGGTCCGCCATCACGATCACGGCGTGCTCGGCGAGGAACTCGTCGGCTCCCCCCGCCGCTTGCACCAGCCGAGCCAGCTGACTGTCGGCGTGGGCGATCGACTCCTCCTGGGCCTCGGGCCCGCGCCGATGCGAATACGTGTCGTTGTCCGGAAGCGATAGGAGCAGGAAGTCGAATAGGTCGTGCTCCACCAGGTAGGCACCGACGCAGCCCCCGTGCTGATCGCGGATGCCAGGCATTCCCAGTTGCGATCGGCACCCCGTTCGGCGACTGGAGAAGATGTCGGCATAGAAGAACTCGCGCGGGCCCATCACCGAATGGGGGAACAGCGTCGAGGCGAGCAGGGTGAGGGCACTGTCACGTGCGGGCTCATGGCGATGACGCCCGCGATACATCAGGTAGGTCGTTCCGGCCGTTCGCCACTGCGCGTCGTCGAGCGTCTCGAACACGGTCAGCACGTCAGGCGAGAGATGGACTCGGTTCATGTTGTAGACCGTGTCGGTGAGCTGGCGCGCGATGCCGAATCGGCGCGCCGCGCTCATGCTCGAGCCGTACTCGACGTAGCGTCCCTCTCCGCGGTGATACCAGTTCATCGAAGGTATGAGATGGCGGTCCTGGGCCACGCCGGTCGCGATCGTGGCGGCGCACACGGGGGTAACCGAGGGAAAGGCCGCCACGCAGTCCCGGACATACACGCCGCGGTCCATGAGCAGCGCGAGCGTCGGGGCCCGGCCGCTCTCCGTGGCCCGCTCGAGCATGGTCGAGCTCATCCCGTCGATTACGGCGAGCACCAGCTTGAGCGGTCCCCGGCTCCGGCGCGCTCGCGCGCTGGCGGCCGGCGCCTTGCGGCTGGGGGAGCGCCGAGCCTTCCCGCGACCCTCCCGCGCGGCGGGCACTAGCGGAGTACGCGCAGGCCGGCGAAACGTTCGTCGCGCTGGCGGCGGGAGCCGGTCTGCAGCCGGGCCAGGAAGGCCAGCGCCAGCAGCGACAGCGGCGGCGCCAGCACCACCAGACCGGCCAAGCCCAGCGCCGCCGCTTCGAAGTACAGCGGCAACGCGCGGCGTGCGGCGGCGTCGGCCAGGCGCGCCCGAGAACCGGCCAGCACTCGGCGCGCGACCGACCGGGCGAGCGCCGCGCACGCCACGCCGGCCGGCGCGCCCAGCCACCCCAGATCGGTGTGCTGCGACAGCGCCCCGGCGAACAGCACGGCGCCCAGCGCCAGGCTCACTCCCGTGAGCGTCCACCCCAATGGCCCGGACTCCAGCCGCTCGGACCCCAGCCGCTGGTCGAGCACGATTGCCACGGCGAAGGCCGCGCCCATGGCGGCCAGGAACGGCACCGCCTCCAGGAACGGGTAGCCGGCGCGATCGAAGTCGACCCCCAGGTCACCGGTCGCCAAGACCCCCGCCAGCAGGGGTGGCGGGAACGGTCTCAGGCCCACGGCCAAGGCTAGGCCGACGCCCAGTGTCAGGTCAAGGAAAACGTTCATCTGCGCTACGGTGACGAGGGCCATGACGATAGAGGAGACCCCTGCGGGGCGGGCGACGCGGTCGGACTCGCGCGACGACCAGGGGCGCAACCCGCGTTGGCGAAATCCACCGGCATGACTCCTGGTTCGGGAGCCGGCGGAGCCGGCGCGCGCGAGCTCGAGCGCTACGCGGGGCTGTTCGCCGCGCGTACGAAGGTCATGAAGTCCTCCGCCATGCGCGACCTCATGGCGATCACGGAGCGGCCCGAGGTGATCTCGCTGGCCGGCGGCCTGCCCGACACCTCCACCTTCCCGCCCGACAGCTACGCCGCACTGATGCAGCGAGTGGCCGAGGAGTCGTGCGCACGCGCGCTCCAGTACGGCCCGACCGAGGGCTTGGCGGTGGTCAAGGATTGTGTGACCGAGGTCATGGCGGCGGAGGGCACCCCCGCCGAGCCCGAGGACGTACTGGTTACCACCGGCGGGCAACAGGTCATCGACCTCGTCTGTAAGACGCTGATCGATCCCGGCGACGTGATCGTGGCCGAGGCGCCCACCTACCCCGGCGCGGTGCCCGCCTTCTGCGCCTACGAGGCGGACGTCGTACAGGTGGAGGTCGACAGCGACGGCATGCGAACGGACGAGCTCGAGCGGACCCTCGATGAACTGGAGTCCGCGGGCCGGCGGCCCAAGTTCATCTACACCATTCCCAACTTCCAGAACCCGGCCGGGGTGACCATGTCCTTGCCCCGGCGGCGCGCGCTGGTCGCCCTGGCGCGGGAACGAGAGCTCCTGGTCCTGGAGGACAATCCGTACGGACTGCTGCGCTACGAGGGCGACGCCCTCCCCACGCTGCGCTCGCTCGATCACGTCGCCGTCGCCCGCGGAGCCGGCAGCTTCGTGATCTATCTCGGCACCTTCTCCAAGATCTTCTCGCCCGGGGTCCGGCTCGGATGGGCGGTCGCGCCTCGACCGGTGATGGACAAGATGAACATCGGCAAGCAGTCGGTCGACCTGTGCTCGTCGCCACTAACCCAGCACTTCGTGGCCGCCTACTTCGAGACCGGACAATGGCAGGAGTACTTGACTTCGCTGAAGGCGATCTACCGCCGCCGGCGCGACACCATGCTCGACGCGCTAGGTGAGCACTTCGGGCCCGAGGTGCAGTGGACCCGTCCCCAGGGCGGACTTTTCATCTGGGCAACCCTGCCCGACTACATCGACACCACCGACCTGCTGGCCCGCGCGCTGAGCGACAACGTCGCGTTCGTTCCCGGCGAGGCCGCTTACCTCGACGGTCGGGGCCGGTCCTCGATGAGACTCAACTTCTCGGGCGTGTCCGAGGACGACATCCGCGAGGGGGTACGGCGGATCGGCAAGGTGGTCCGCGAGCAGATCGGGCTCTACGACACGCTCACCGGGGCTCCTGGATCCGGGACGGCCGAGCAGGCCGGCCCGGCCCGCCCAGGCGCCGACGCCCCCCCGGCGGGAACCGCTGGGCGCGGTGACGAGGCGGGGCTCGCAGACGTGCTCGAGCTACCGGTGCGGCCGCCGCCCGAAGCCCACCGAGCCGCTCGCCGCGAAGACCGATGAGCCTGGTCGCCGTGCTGAAGGGCGGGCGCTCGCTCGAGCGCCAGGTGTCGCTGAAGTCGGGGGCGCGCGTGGAGCACGCGCTGGCCCGGTTGGGCCACACCCCGCTGGCGATCGACGTCGGCTCGGACCTAGTCGAGCGCCTGCGCGCGGCGGAGGCCGAGGTCGCATTCGTCGCGCTGCACGGACGAGATGGTGAGGACGGGACGGTGCAGGAGCTGCTCGAGATCGTTGGTGTCCCGTATACGGGCTCCGGCGTGTCCTCCTGCATCCGCTGCGCCGACAAGGTCCTGGCCAAGCACACGATGCGCGACGCGGGGATACCCACCCCCGACTTCTACGCCTTCAACGAGACCGCGTTCAAGGAGCTCGGGGCCGCCCAGGCGCTGCCGGCCATAGAGGAGCGACTCGAGTTCCCGATCGTCGTCAAGCCGGCGAGCCAGGGCTCGGCGCTGGGGATCAAGTTCGCCCGACGTGCGACCGACGTTCCGGCCGCCCTGGTCTCAGCTTTCGCCTACGACCGCAAGGTGCTGCTCGAGCGACACATCCAGGGCCGCGACCTGGCCGTCTCGATCTTGGAGTCAGCCGATGGCGAACCGGTTGCGCTCCCGGTGGTCGAGGCGGTTCCCAGGGACGAGGACTTCTACGACTTCGAGGCCCGCTATGAGATCGGCCGCACCACGTTCGTGTGCCCGGCCGACTTGGCCGGCGACGAAGCCGAGCGCGCCCAAGACCTCGCGCTCGAGGTCTACCGCCATTTCGGGTGCTTCGGCTTCGCCCGGGTCGACCTCATGCTCGCCGACGACGGCGCGATCTTCGTGCTGGAGGTCAACCCCATCCCGGGCCTG